>JAFZAB010000166.1 GCA_017548425.1 Victivallales bacterium | reverse complement strand
TTAATCATTAATCATTAATCATTAAAAAAATGTCCATCCCCCTCCCACAACATCCAAGACCAGATTTCGAACGTAAAGAGTGGCTCAACCTCAACGGAACTTGGAAATTCAAGTTCGACAAAGATGATATCGGCAAGAAGGAAGCCTGGTTCAATTCAGACGACTTTCCGCTGGACATCACCGTCCCGTTCGGCTGGGGCTCTCCGCTGTCAGGCGTGAAGGATGAAGCGGACATCGCATGGTATCGCAAAGCTCTCACGATTCCAGAAGAATGGAAAGGGAAGCGTGTGTTTCTCGTCGTCGGTGCGTCGGATTGGATCACGGAAGGCTGGTTCGATGGTGCCGCCATCGGTTTCCACGAAGGTGGTTACACGCCCTTTGAATTTGAATTGACGCATCTTATCAAATGGGGCACAGAGCAAAAGATCACCCTCCGCGCAGATGATACGCCGCGCGCCTACGCCCTCTTCGGCAAACAGGGCTACGGCAACGTCAACGGCATCTGGCAGACGGTTTATCTCGAAGCCCGCCCGGATGTCTATATGGATACTGTCCATCTGATTCCGGATATCGACAGAAAAATCGTCACGGCGAAAATCACGTTGGACTCCCCTGCCAAGAAGCCTATGGCGGCTTCCATCAAATTCAAGGCGGAAGACCGCAGGGCTCCCGCCTACATCAATATCTGGGCAGGTCAGCAGACCGTCGAATTCGAAATCCCCTTCGAAACCATCAAACTGTGGGAATTGGATAATCCCTATCTCTATGAAGTTCAAGCTGTTCTGACGGATGGAAACGACACGGACTGCGTCTCCACCTACTTTGGCATGCGCAAAATCTCCGTCACGAAGATGCCCGGAACGAACTATCCGTATGTCGCGCTCAACAACAAGCCAATCTACCTCCAGTTGACGCTCGACCAGTCGTATCATCCGGAAGGCTACTATACTTTCCCGTCGGACGAATTCATGAAAAACGAAATCATGATTTCCAAGAAGCTCGCGCTTTCCGGCAACCGCATCCACATCAAAGTCGAAATTCCGCGTAAGCTCTACTGGGCGGACAAGCTCGGCCTGCTCATCATGGCCGATGTACCGAACTCATGGGGCCAACCAACACAGCAGATGTTCGCCGCTTCTGAATTCGCCATGCGCGAAATGATCAAACGCGACATGAACCATCCATCGATCTTCAGTTGGGTCATCTATAATGAGACTTGGGGCCTTTTCACAGATTGTTCCGACGCAACGACAAAGCGCCGCATGTATCTCCCTCAGACGCAGCAGAAAGTCGCGCAAATGGTTCTCCTCGCGAAGTCGCTTGATCCGTCTCGCCTCGTGGAAGACAATTCCGCCTGCAACAACGACCATGTCCTCACGGATATCAATACATGGCATTCCTATCTACCTGGTTATGAATGGGAAAAGCGCATCCATGACTTCTCCGAAGCCACCTATCCGGGCTCCACATGGAACTATATCAACGGCCATTGCCAGACGAACATGCCGATGTTCAACAGCGAATGCGGAAATGTCTGGGGCTACGCTGGTTCTACGGGCGATGTCGATTGGTCATGGGACTACCACATGATGATGAACGCCTTCCACCGCCATCCCAAATGTGCAGGCTGGCTCTACACGGAGCATCATGACGTCTGCAATGAATGGAACGGTTACGTCCGCTATGACCGCACAGCGAAATATACGGGCATCGAGCAAATCTTCCCCGGCATGTCGCTCAACGATTTGCATGCGGACGCATATCTCGCGTTGGACAGCGAACTCTGCCGTAGCTTCGACGTCGGTGCCAAATGTCCCGTCCCGTTGTTCATCTCTTTTACTACTGATAAATATATGGGCCGCAAACTCACCGTCAGTGCTGTTGTCCGTTGGTGGGATGAACAGGGCAAGCTGACGGAAACTCCTGTCAATGAAACAGTTGTCATTGAGAAAGCAACTGCGTGGATGCATGCCGATATCGGAACCGTCAACGTTCAATTGCCGTCTGTTCCCGCCGTCGGCGCCATCTGCTTCACGGTCAAGAACGGCGCGAAAATCATCGCACGCAACTTCACGACGTTCGTAACCGTCGCGGAAAAAGCGGCGAAGGACGGCGTCATCCGCGTCGCACCGAAGGACTTCACAAAAGCCAAATGGTCGCAGAAGCAGTGGAACGTCTTTGACGGTTTGAAGGTCAACGGCACTGGCAAAGGCTTCTTCGAATACGAATTCAAGCTGCCCGCCAAGGCGAACAAAGCCGCCGTCTTCCGTGCGGAAATTTCCGCCAAACGTTTGAACGGCAAAGACATCGAAGACGACAAAGCGGGAACCGTCGATATGGACCACATGCTTGGCAAAGGTTACCACGATCCCAGCAAGAACGCCAACTCCTATCCAATGACGGACACGGTCTGCTGGAGCGGCACACTTCACGTCTACGCCAACGGCAAGCTCGTCCACACCAACGCTTTGCCAGATGATCCGGCCGACCATCGCGGCATCCTCTCATGGTTCGCGCAGCCCCATGACCGCAAGCTCAACGAAGCAGGCTCCTACGGCTATCTCGTCGAAGCCGCCATTCCCGCCGACATCATCGCCAAGGCGAAAGGCAAACTCACGATCCGCCTAGAAACGGACGACCACGGCCTCGCCATCTACGGCGCCAAATTCGGCCGCTTCCCCATGGACCTCACCCTTTCGTTCTGACGGTTGAATCATGATCGAACTCCAGTCTCCCGCAAACGACGAAACCATCTCTACGCTGACGGATGTCCAGAAGGATTTCATCCGCAACCGCTCCTTTGAGAAACTAAGAGCCAACGACGAAGAACTCGTCGATTGGCTCGGCCTCAAACAGAATATGGAGGGCGAAAACTCCCACCCGTTGCCAGTCGAATTCAAATGGACATCCGACGACAAGTCCAGAGTCAATTTCGTTCTGCAAATTGCGACGGATCGTTCCTTCAAACATCTTGTCCGGCAGACACTTGTGCGAAAACAAGAGGCTTCCATCTTCAACCTTGAAAACGGACGAGAATACTACTGGCGTGTCTTCATCGAAGACACGCCACATGACGATGCTGAAGTCCGCTCCTTCAGCACAGCCATGGACACGCCGAGATGGATTTTCATCGACGGCTGCACAAATGTCCGCGACTGCGGCTGCTGGATGACAGCCTCCGGCCGCCGAATCAAGCAGGGCCTCCTCTACCGCGGCTCCGAATTCAATCGCCATCATGCCATCACGCCCGCAGGGCGTTACGCTCTCGTCCATGATCTCCATTTGAAAACGGATATCGACATCCGCGGCAAAACGGAAATCCATTCAGGCTTTGTCCCCCCGCTGGACGAAAACGGCATCAAATGGATCAACATAATGGTCGAGCCATATGGCGAAATCGACAAGCCAGAATGGCGGAAACAATACCGCGAATATTTCACATTCCTTTCCAATCCAAATATTTATCCCGCCTACTGCCACTGTTGGGGCGGTGCGGATCGCACGGGAACGACCTCCTTCCTGCTTGGCGCCATTCTCGGCATGTCAGACGAAGATTTGATTCTCGATTACGAATTGACCAGTTGCGCCATCTACGGTGCCCGTAAACGCAACTTCAAGCTATTCAATGACATGCTGAATGTCTTAGATCGATATCCGGGCGGCTCGTTCGCCGAAAAAGGCACGGCCTATCTCCGCGACATCGGCGTTACGGAAAAGACACTGGATGCCATCCGTAACATTTTCCTATAACCCACTTTTCCTTTTATCCCTTTTCATCCCTTTACTTTCAGAAGAATATGCAAAAAGACACATCTTGGTTCAGAAACGCACGTTTTGGAATGTTCATCCACTGGGGCCTTTACTGCATACCGGGAGGCATCTGGGAAGGAAAGGAAATGCCTTATATTGGCGAATGGGTGCAATCATGTTTTCGCATTCCTAACGCCATCTATAGCAAGCTAGCGAAAGAATTTAATCCAATTCATTTCAATGCAGATGAATGGATTTCCGCCGCCGCACAGGCAGGCGTCCGCTACATCGTTTTCACAACGAAGCATCATGACGGTTTCGCCATGTACCATACCCGCATCAGCGATTACAACATTTACGATGCAACGCCGTTCAAACGGGATCCGTTGGCAGAACTTGCCGCCGCTTGTGAAAAATACGATGTCAAGCTCGGTGTCTATTACTCCGATAATCTGGACTGGCATGAGCCGAATGGCGGCGATCCAGGCCCGCAATGGCATAAAAACGTCGGTTGCATGTCTTGGGGCAATGATTGGGACTTTCCGGATTTCGAACACAAGAATTTCGACCAGTATTTCCATGACAAATGCCTTCCACAATTGCGTGAAATCTTCACGAACTACGGCCGTATCCACACGCTGTGGTGTGACTGCCCCCTGCAGATGACAAAAGACTATTCCCAGCAAATCTATGATCTGGTGACTGAACTGCAACCATGGTGTCTCATCAACAGCCGTATTGGCAACAATTTGGGAGACTATGGCAGCATGGGCGACAACAAGTTACCAGAAGGCTATCTGGACTTTCCCGCCGAATCGCCCGTTACACTGAACAATACGTGGGGCTTCAAGATCAAAGACACGAACTGGAAATCGCCAGAAACCGTCGCCAATCAACTCACCATGCTTGCGTCGCGCAACACGAACTACCTGCTGAACATCGGCCCGCAACCGGACGGACGCCTTCCGCAAGCCGCGATGGATGTTTTCGCCAAACTCGCACCATGGATGAAAACCGTCACCCACGCCGTCCACAACTGCAAGCCGAACCCGCTGAAGGAGGAAATCCCCTTCGGCTATTGCACCGCCAGTGGCAACCAACTGAACATCTTCGTGCGTGACTGGGCAGAAGAGCTTGTCATTCCGAATATTCCGTCAAATGTCGTCTCCGCCTCCGTCCCGTTCAAGCAGGACGGCGACACGCTGACGCTCATGCCCGGCCAACGACCAGATTCGCTGCTTCCGCTTATCACCGTCACGTTTCAAGACAATCTTTGACGATTCACGATTGACATGTATTTTACCGTGTAGAGCATTTTGAACAACCATCAATATACCTTACAATAACATGCGCTATTCACTCAACGGCAAGTGGCGGCTCACATCGCCGCAGAATTCCGTCTCGATTCAGGCGGACGTTCCAGGAAACATCGAGCTCGATCTCTTCCACCATGGTCTCGAACCCGAACCGTTCTACGGCGAAAACTCCAAAGCCTACCGAAAATATGCCTGCCATGATTGGTTATACGAACGAACGTTCACAACGCCAGACGGCTTCACAGGCCATGTCACACTTGCCTTCGATGCCATCGACTGCTTTGCTGATATCATTCTCAACGGTGAAAAAATCGGTTCGACCGACAACGCCTTCATTCCATGGAAATTTGACGTAACTCTCAAGGCACCAGGCAAAAAGAACACATTGCAAGTCTTCCTGCATTCGTCCGAAAAAGTCTCCCGCAACATTCCGGACGAATTCGCCGCCATCAACCATATGCCCGAAGCCTCCGCCAACCTATGGTTGCGCAAACCAGCCCACTCATTTGGATGGGACATCGCACCGAAATTCAATCTCGGCGGCATCTGGCGGCAGGTCTATCTTGAAAAAGAAACGGAAGAAGCGACCATCGATGAACTGTGGCTCCGAACCGGCAGCGCCTCACCGGAGATGGCCAGTGCTGAAATCTATTATCGTTTCCATACAGAACTTCCTTATCTGGAAGGTTTAACGCTCCATATCAGCGGCGACTGCGGTGATTCGCATTTCGAATCAGACCATCACGTCTATGCGAATTTCGGCCATGCGGGATTCCGTGTCCAGAATCCAAAGCTTTGGTCACCATTTGGTTACGGCGCTCCGAATCTTTACGACATTCATGCGGAGCTCCGTTGGCATGGTCGCGTTGTCGGTCAGAAGGACATCCGCGCGGGATTCCGCACCGTCGAATTGGACCGTAGCGACATCAATGTCGCGGGAACAGGCTGGTTCCGCTTCAAAGTCAACGGGCAGCCTATCCGTGTCATCGGCTCCAACTGGGTTCCCGCAGACGCTTTCCATTCGCAAGATCCGAAACGCGTCGTGCCGATTCTCAAGCTCTTCACGGAATGCAATTGCAACATGATTCGCTGTTGGGGCGGAGGCGTTTACGAAGACGACGAATTCTTCGACTACTGTGACGAACACGGCCTGCTCGTTTGGCAGGATTTCATGTTCTCTGGCCACAAATATCCTCAAGACGCGGCGTTTCTCGATGCCGTGAAACGCGAGGCCGAAGCCATCGTCCGCAAGTTGCGCCACCATACGTCGTTGGCCATCTGGTGCGGTGATAACGAATGCGATCAGAAGTATTTAGGGCACCGTGAAGATCCGCGGCAGAACAAAGTCAACCGTGTCGTCCTGCCTGAAGTCCTTTCGCGCATGGATCCAACACGCCCCTATCTGCCAAGTTCCCCCTATCTATCCGATAAAGCGTTCGAATTCGCGGACTTGAGCAACACATGGGCGTTGACGTTGCTCATGCCCGAACGCCACCTGTGGGGTTCCCGCGAAAACTTCCGTCAGCCGTTCTATACGGACTGCATGGCGAAATTCGTCAGCGAAATGGGCTGGCATGGCTGCCCCGCCCTGTCGTCATTACAAAAATACATTTCGCCCGAACACCTTCATCTTGACCATATCGATTTGCTAGATTCACAGATGGCGCACCACGCCTCCTGCCCATGGGATGTCAGTGGCTTGCGTGGCCGCAACCAAATCATGCCATTGCAAAACGACGAATACTTCACCGATCCACCACAGGATTTCGCGAATTTCGTCTTGGCCAGTCAAATCCATCAGGCGGAAGCATTTAAGTACATCGTTGAACACTACCGTCTCGCGCAGGATTGCGGTGGCATCCTCTGGTGGAACGTCATGGACTGCTGGCCGCAACTATCCGATGCCGTCGTCGATTACTATTTCAAACGCAAACTGGCGTTCTACTATCTGACGCGTTCGCAGCAACCATTCGCCATTATCTGCTCGGATGTCACTGGCCATGCCAGTAACATCGTGGCCGTTAACGACTCGTCAAAGACCATGACAGGCTCGTTTGAAGTGAAAGACGCCGAAACAGGCAATATCCTTCTGCAAGGCGGTTTTGGCCTGTCACCGCGTTCGCAACGGCAGCTTGGCCGCATTCGCAACGTCCGAGCCCACAATGCGTTGTGGCTTATCACATGGACGACACAGGACGGCAGTGGTGCCAACCATTTCTTCGCGGGCAATCGCGTCATGTCCTATGAATGGTACAAGTCTCTCCTGCCCGCCATTGCTGAACTTGACAACTCGTTCTTAATTGAATCCTTACAATAATACAAAGAGGAAGCCATGAAAAAACTTACATTTCTTCTAATTGCTTGCTTCGCAGCCATTTGCCTTGCGCAGGACAAGATTCCCGCCATCATCACGAAGCCCGGTGCATTGGATGCCATCAAAGGCCATGTCCAAGGCGCATGTTGCTCCGCCGAAGCCATCTACCTCTCCCATATTGACGGAATCTTCAAACTCGACTGGAACGGCAACGTCCTCAAACATGTCACACTTCCGCGCCATACAGGCGATATCTGCTACTACAAAGGCCGCATCTACGACTCCCTCTCCAATCCGCAAGGCTTCAATCTTATGGTGCTCGATGACGACCTCAACATCGTCGGCAAATACAAATTTCCCGGAGGCGATGGTGCAACTATCCTCAACGACGTTCTTTACATCGGAACAGGCCCCTGCCCGTCACAGCCCCACCGTTACAGCAGCATCTCCACATTCGATTTGAACCGCATCAATAAAGCTGAAACCGAACAACCAAAAGATGGCACCGCCATCAACTTAAGCAACACTTTCCTCAAAAAAATGACGCTTGACTATGGCTCCGAAACGTTCTACGGCGTACAGGATTTTGCGAATGATGGAAAGTACATCTACGCCATGTTCTACGCCGCCAACGGTGGCGATCCATGCGTGATTCTCACGCCCGATCTAAAAGTCGTAAAGACCGTTCATTTCGACGCCTCCACGGGTTTCGACTTCCTGCCGCCGTCCCGTAATCATGGCAAGAATCCGCGTTTCTTCCGTGTCAGGCATTATGGCGGCGACTGGCGTAAACAGAATCCGGAGACGCAGCCCGCCCAAGTCCGCATCGACTTCTTTGAAGTCGTTGACGGTAATTTCATTGACATTACGGCAAAATAACACCTAAATAACAATCGTGAAAAAGCTATTCACGCTTCTATTATGTTGCATCGCAATGATATGCGTTGCACAAGACAAGATTCCCGCCATCTTCACCGAACCAGACGCCTTGGCCGCCCTGAAAGGACATATCCAAGGTGCCTGCTGTTCGGACGATGCCATCTATCTCTCCCACATAGAAGGCATCTTCAAGCTTGACTGGAACGGCAAAGTTTTGAAGCACACGGTGTTACCGAAACACACAGGCGATATCTGCTACTGGAGAGGACGCATATACGATTCCCTCTACAATGACGTGGACGGCGAAAACAACATCATCGTGCTAGACGATGACATCAACATCATCCGTTCATACAAGGCACCCGGCGGAGGTTGCGCGACCGTCCATGACGGCATCCTCTACGTCGGTACGGGACCAAGGGACTCCAAGCCACACCGTTTCAACAACATCACAATGTTCACGTTGGAGGATTGCCGTCCCATCGCCACGATGACGCTGGATTACGGCGTGGAAACCAGATATGCCGCCCAATGCCTCGCCAGCGACGGGAAGTATATTTATGCCGTGTTCTATGCCACTAGCGGCGGAGCGCCAGGTATGATTCTCACGCCAGATTTGAAAATCGTCAAGACCATCCGTTTCAACGGCTCTACGGGATTCGACTTCCTTCCGCCATCCCGTATCAAAGGGGCGCATCCGCGGTGCTTCAAAGTCAGCCACATAGGTAATTGGCGAACATCAGGCAAACAGCCTAATCCCGCCCAAATCCGCTTCGACTTCTTTGAAGTCGTGGATGGCAATTTCATCAATATCACAGAGTAATTGACATTTAACGTCAGCGATGTTTGACTATTCTCCATAAGATGTTAAATTAATTAATCTTATTATACATAAATATTCGCATGTTTTATCTAACATGCATTAGTCATTCTGTTTGCAGTAGGTTGGAAAAGCCAATTGCAAACTAGAGAGCTTTTGCTTTGTCCCAAAGACATAAAAAACCCAAAATCACAAATCTCTAATACTATTATTTAAAAGGACTTGCATTTTCACCATATGGATTTGCCAGGCGTCTGTTCCTATGCCACTTTCCATCGAATCACAGCTCATAGACGATGACTGCTATTTAATAGGCACTTCTTCGGAACACCTCTGGTATCCTGTTTACTGCAAGCCCAACAAGGAAAAGAAACTCGCTGAAATGGCTGGGAAAAAGAACATATCATGGTATCTTCCGACGTTTCTGCACCACCGCATAACTCGCGGACATCGCATAGAAACACAGATACCGATGTTTCCTGGCTATGTTTTTCTCCAGTTGAACCGTCAGCAGAATTGGCAGGTCAAGACCTCCGGTCTAGCCATCCGCATCCTAACTGTCACGGACAAAACAGAACCGACCCTCGTAAATGACCTCAACTTAATCCGTAAGTTTGAATTGCTCAGCCGCACGCAACCTGTAAAAGTTCGAGCGGATCTTGTTCCAGGCAGACGGTTTACTATCACCCATGGACAGTTCAAAGGCACTGAAGGAGTCATTGTCAAGCGAAAGAACCGCACTGAATTCATCGTCCATCTTGATTTTCTAAACTTTGCCCTAGCCACCGTTCCCGCGATGGATATTCTATAACGGGGCGCCGTATTCAAAAACAAAATCCAACAACAAGTAGAGGTTTATCCTCGAAGCCCTTATGTCAACGCCACTTGTCAGTATCAGTTGCCTCACCTACAAACATGAAGAATACATTCGCGACTGCCTGGAAGGATTCCTGTCCCAAAAGACAACTTTCCCCTTCGAAGTTCTGATTCACGATGACGCTTCCCCAGACGCAACTCCCCAAATAATAAAGGAGTATGCAGAAAAGTATCCGGATATCATCAAGCCAATCCTCCGCGAAACGAATCTCTATTCTGTTCCAGGACACCGTTGTATCAATCTCGTCAACCTCGAACGTGCTCAAGGCAAGTATGTTGCAATCTGCGAAGGCGACGACTTCTGGTGTGACCCCTACAAACTCCAAAAGCAATTCGACCTTCTGGAAAGCCATCAGGACTACACTCTTTGTGGATGCGGCCTCTATTATCTCAACCACCTCCATAAATCCTACTCACCTCAGGGATTCCCCCCCGAAGAGTGGCCATTGCCGCAAGACATTGCCTGTAAACGCATTTTCTTCGACAACCATCCTTTCCATATGCTGGCAGCATTCTTCAGAATGGACAGCTTGCGGACCGTCGAAGACAACCTTCAACGGGATGTCATGAATGCTCCGATGGGAGATATGCAATTATTCTATCATCTTGCTACGCAAGGAAAAGTAGCCTTCATTCGAGAACGTATGGTTACCTATCGGCAACATGCCTCATCATTTTCATGTTACGATAACGCGGAGAAGGCGAAACGTTATATGCAACGTTGGTATGAGACCCATATCCGTATGGCCAATAACATCAATCATCCCGAATGGGGGAAGGAATATTGGAAACAAGTGGAAACAAAAATCAACGCCCCCTCAAATATGAAGATCTCACACTTTGTCCGTCAGAAAATGACTGTGCTAAAACGTTTTCTACGCGGTGATTACTCTAACTTTCGCAAATATCTCGCTTTATCCCCTGCCGAACGCGTTCGTATGTTTTGTAAAACAGAATAAATATCATGCTAATTACCCTTGTTGTCAACTGCTATAACCGAGCGGACATGGTTCGGACAGCTCTGGATTCCGTCTGGAACCAGACCTATCGCCCTATCGAACTGATCATCGTTGATGATGAATCCCAAGACAACACGATGGAAGTTGTCGAGCAATGGCGGGCCGAACATCCTGACACGAATGATTTCACGTCGATTGCAAAAACCTTCCCCAACGGCAAGCCAAGTCTTGCCCGCAACCGCGGTCTGGCACTCGCACATGGCGACTATATCCAGTTTATCGATGACGACGACTGGATCTACCCCAACGCTGTCCAAGCCAAGGTCGATTACATCAAGACGCATCCAGACTGCCAACTCATCGTCAACCAACTGGACTACTATCGTAACGGCAAGAACTTCAACGTGACGCACATTTCCCTGCCTGAAAAACCGCAGAATATTGTCGAGCACCTTCTGCACCATGAATGCCTGCTTGTGGCGACGTTAATGTTCAAAACCGATGTCATGCGGGCCATAGGCGGTTGGACAGTAGGTCTATCGTTCGGAGAAGATATGGAAATCACCATGCGCCACGCCATACTCGGAGGAACAATTGGCCTTGTCGAACAATCACTTGGTGTCTATCGTTTCCATGCAGAAACTCCCAGTCAATGTGCAACATACCGTTCACTGCTTCCCGATGATTTCATCGTCAGATTCTACAACCATCTGCTGGATCTGGCCGTACAGCATGGTTGCGATTCGCAAATAAACCGCGAAGCCTTCGCTTGGCGAATCCGTCAAGATGGCGCAGACCAAATCAGTCGTGGCAGGTTCAATTGCGCACGGCTTTGTTTTCAAGCCGCAGACGTCATCGCCAACCATTCGGAAGACGCACGGCGGTGGAATGATTTCAGCGTTCCGCTTTCCTGGCACCTTAAAGCCCTTCGCCGGAAGCTGAAAAACTTCATTAAAAGTATAATCAAGGCAAAAACATGATATTAAAGTCTGTCATCACAACAATAGCAGAACCGACAGAGGCCATGCAGTGCCTCTCAACTCGTCACCAAGAATTTGACGCCACTCTGATAGCCGTCGGCGACACAAAAGGCCCCAAGAGCTTTAATCTCCCCAATGCGGAATTCCTGTCGTTCGACAAACAAGCCGAACTCCCATTTAAACTCGCCAAAGCGTTACCGACACAGCACTACGCTCGAAAGAATATCGGCTATCTCCAAGCCATCTCCGAAAAGGCAGATGTCATCTACGAAACCGATGACGACAACGCTCCACTTGCGAATTGGAAGCCCAGAACGGAGACCGTAAAAGACGTACGCATGGTTAAAGAAAACGGTTGGACCAATGTCTATAAGTATTTCACATCACAAAACATCTGGCCACGCGGTTTCCTTCTCGACGAAATCCATACCGTCCGCCCTGTCTCAGCGACACTCTCGCAAATGGAAGCCCCTGTTCAACAAGGGCTTGTCAATCTCTCGCCAGATGTGGACGCCATTTGGCGGCTTACGGAAGATCGTCCTTTCGATTTCGACAACGCTCCTTCCGTCTGCCTTGGACCGCATGTATGGTGTCCCTTCAATACGCAATCGACATGGTGGTTTCCCAAAGCCTTCCCGCTTATGTACGTACCGAGCAACTGCTCATTTAGAATGTGTGACATATGGAAGAGCTTCATTGCGCAACGCTGCCTTTGGGAAATCGGGCACGGCGTCGTCTTCCACTCACCAGAAGTCATCCAAGAAAGGAATGTCCATAATCTTATGAAAGACTTCACGGACGAGATTCCGGGCTATACAGGCAATCGAAAACTCACGGAAGTTCTTGAAAATACCAATCTTCTTTCAGGAGAAGGGAATATGCCAGACAATCTGCTCCGTTGCTATGAAGCATTGCAGGCTGCCGGTTTCTTCCCGCCTGAAGAATTGCAACTTGTAAAACTGTGGCTCTCCGACATCGCCATTTTTTCTTAGTTTCCCATCAGTTAATCAACCATCTCAATCATGAAAGTACTCATCACTGGCATCACTGGCATGATCGGCAGCCATCTTGCCGATTATCTGAAGACACAGGGCTGCGAAATCGCGGGTATCAGCCGTGCAACGACCTCCTATCGAATGCAGTCCCACAAGCATGAAGATTACAAGCACTATGCGGGCGACATTCTGGATGTAAACTTCTTGGAGAAATCCATCGCTGACTTCAAGCCAGATTTAGTCTATCATCTTGCAGCCCAAGCATATAATGGCCAATCTTATGAAGCAGAGCAGACAACTTACGCACTCAACATCACGGGCTCTTGGAACGTTTACAACGCCGTTCTGCACAAGGCCCCTCAGGCGCGTGTTATTCCCGCTTGTTCCAGCGCTGCATACGGCGCGGCATTGACAGACGAACCTGTCAACGAAGAATCACCGCTTAAACCCGTGACGCCATACGGTGTGACAAAAGCCGCCATGGAAATGATGGGACGCCAATTCCATTTAAACTACAGTCTGGATGTCATCCTACCGCGACTCTTCATCCATGTCGGTCCCAACCATCCACCACTGACCGCCATCCAGAACTTCGCGCGACAACTTGCCGCCATCAAGCTCGGCCAGCAGGAGCCGATCCTCCACGTCGGCAACCTCAACACCTCCCGCGATTTCATTGATGTCCGTGATGGAGCCACCGCCCTTTGGACGCTTGCACAAAAAGGAATCTCAGGCGAAGTCTATAACATTTGCCGTGGCTTTGCATGGAAAATTTCCGACATGCTAGATATTCTCATCAAGATTTCAAACGTCAAAGTCACTGTCGAACGCGATCCACAACTTGTTCGTCCAACGGACGAAAAGACGCTTCTTGGAGACAATTCCAAACTGAAAGCTCTGGGTTGGGAGCCAGTAATCCCGTTTGAAACGACCTTGAAGGACATATTCGACAACTGGATGGAGAGGCTTGACGCATGATTCCCTGCTCACTCGTCACAACCTGTCGCAATGAAATGTGTTCCTTCCCATATTGGAAGGCGAACATGCAGGCACAGACACGCTTTCCTGATGAAATTGTCATTGTGGACGCCTTCTCGAACGATGGAACATGGGAGGCCATAACCAATTGGGCCAAGGAGGATTCCCGTATCACGGCTATCCAGGAGGGTGGGAACGCCGCTCATGGACGCAATTTCGCAATCCAAAACGCTAAATATGACCATATCATTTCGACAGACATGGGTGTCCGTCTAGCAGACTGCTTCTGCGAAGAGCTCATGCATCCATTTGAAGAAGACTCGGAGATGCAACTCGTCATCGGTAATACTTGCATTGATCCAGAATCCGTCAAAACACTTGTGGCAAAAACAGAATGGTATATTCAAAAAGGCGGATTTGAAAGTTTGACTCCTGAAGGGTCAATTGGCGGAAATCGCTCATCCGCATATCTTAAGAAGATTTGGCAGGAATGCGGCGGTCTGCCAGAGGATTTGACATTCTATGCCGATGACTCAACACTTTTCCGTCAATACAGACAGGCAGGCTACAAATACGCTTTCGCCCCCAAGGCCATGACCTACTGGGGACGCACGGGTATCTTATCAAAATACTGGCGAGAGGCATTCGTCTATGGACGCGGCGACGGGGAGGCCGCCATCAAGATGAGTCGCTCCTTCAAATATTATCTGCAAGGCAGAATTCCCGCATGGTTAGAAACCGTTCTCAACGCTTCCCGCTATATGCAGAAACAATTTCATTTGTCTGCGGTCTGGAATAGTTTGAAAGCAGGTGACATCGGTGTTATGTTTATGATGCCTGTTTTTGCGTTTGGCATCGGCTGGAATCAAAGCAAGGGATATCATGTCGGATACGCCAATGGACGCGAACACTGTCAAGCCTGCCGAGCCAGACTTCTCGAATCAAAACAAAATATCGCTTACGACAAGCGATTCTCCAAATAATTCAATTTTCTATGTCTTCTGTCAGCGTCATCATTCCAACTTATAATCTCAAGCTTCTAATCGAAAGGGCGCTTCTTTCCGTCATTCACCAAAATGGCGGACATGAGATTGAAATCATCATTGTCGATGATTGCTCCACAGATGAAACACTGTCCATTATCGAAAGCCTTTATTGTCCATTTGTCAAAATCATACGACAAAAACGCAATCAAGGTCCAGCTGCTGCCCGCAACCATGGGCTGGCAATCGCCGAAGGCGATTTCTGTGCTTTTCTTGATGGTGATGACTTCTGGGAACCGGATTTTCTCAATGAAACGACGGCTTTTCTAAAGAGCCATCAGGAAGCCGTCGCCGTCAGTGTCATGCAATGCCACAAGACCTTCAACGGCAAGGTTTCCATCGTCCCACCTCAGCCGCCTATCCAACAGCCAGTCTTGCTAGACGACTTTTTTGATTTCTGGGCTAAATACAATCATGTCTGTACGGGTTCCGTTCTCATCCGTACCTCTGTCGCCAAAGCGACTGGTGGTCAGAGGGAGGATTTCAGAGTATGTGAAGACCTTGAATTCTGGGCACTTCTTGCGACATATGGCAAATGGGGCTTCATTCCGAAAGTACTTTTCACTAGTGATGGCGGCCTTGTCACGAAAAAAAACGGCTGGCTCGCCAAAGCGCGTAAACGCTGGGCTTCTGCCGTCCCGATCGACATCTGGTCGCAACGCATCGTTCAACGCCTTTCAGAAAAACAGAAAGAAAGCTTTCCACGTGCTCAGGCGCGCATCGCCCGCAACCTTGCCTACTCCATGATCATGGATGGACGCTATGAGCTTGCCCGTCAGGATGTTCTGAAATGCTCTTTTCTCTTTCCGAAAAACCGCCTCAATTCCATCTTTACCATTTGCAGCCGTTCACGTTGTATATGGTTTTTTTTCACCTCACTCCTCCGATGCCGCGAATATATTCGCGGCATCACTGTCTAGTTCTATTAACACCTGCCTGACAGGCTTTTCTTTTTGTGCAACTAAGAAAACTCTTAAATCCAACTGATGGTCCAAGTATCAAGACGCTCATCCCTATCTTGATACCGATTCTGCGTAATACGATTTTCCTAAGACGATATCGCGCGGACGTCAGCAATTACACAGCCGTCGATGGGCTCGCCATTTTTGACATCACGGCCATTGCATTCTGCGCATTCTACCTATACCAAAATAAACATCAAGTTCCTTGGAAACGATTATGGCATGGCACCATCAAATGTTGGTTCGCTTACTATCTTTTCGCCTTTATTACGATTTTTTGGCGCATACAAGGAAGCAGTGCCCTTTACATTATCTACCGTGCAGGCAGCATGCTTATTCTCTCTGCATATATTTTCTTCATCTTCATGAAATTCCGCACACCAAGAAGCGCGTTCAAGGGGTTGCTTAGCTACTCTTTAGCCTTAACTCTCTTCATGTTCCTAGGACATGTACGACTAGGTTCTCTCCATACAAACTCCTATTCCATCACAGCCGCTGTCCTTGCCTGCTTGTCGCTCTCCGCTTATCGTAGTAATCTATTCTCAATCAATGAAATGAGTCCATTCATATACAGCGGTCTTTTTTTCCTTCTTATCGGTACAAGTTCAGCCAGCAACATATCCTTCGCATGTGCCGTTCTTTTCATTTACAGTTTCAAAAACAATCATTTCCGCTCATCTGTCTTCTTTCCGTCCTTGCTTCTCCTCGCCGCAACCTATTATTCTGGCAAACGCATTATCTTCAGAATCTTCTTTCCCGGTAAGTCCGAAGCTTCAGTCTTATCATTACATGGTCGAGTGTATCTTTGGACTGGCTATATCCAAATATGGCTCCAACGACCATTCCGCGGTTGGGGATTTGCAGTCGGTGAACGTGCGGGGAAAAACTTCGGTCTCGTTTATGCGCTCTCCGCGCACAATGGCTATCTCTCCATCCTCATCAATACCGGTCTAATTGGACTCACTTTCTGGCTCGTCCTCTTCAAGCGGCTTGTTAAATCCCTGATGCTCCAAATCATCTTTGACTCGCCCTACGCTATCGCCATCACCAGCGCCTTCATCGTCATCGCCATCAACAACAATAGCATACCAATATTCGGGAGCAAGTGGGGTCCCCTTTCAACTCTCGTTTTCTGCTTGCTCACATTCTGGAATCTTTGGTGCGAAAACGCTCCCAAGGGCTTCTATCAGTTGAATAATGAACAGCCGTCCTGAGAAAAATAGACTGTTCCTCGTCGATGTCTGGATCAACATTGCGTTGCTGTTTGTCATCCTCGGTCATTGCAGCGCACGTTTTGCACCGCCATGGTATGACACACTGAAAAACTGGATTTACTCTTTCCACATGGGTGTCTTTTTCTTTGTTGCTGGGTTCCTCATGCATTATACAAAGAAGCCGATGAAAAATATTTTCGATTATTTTCATCTAATTGGAGACAAATTCCGAAAGTTCGCACTCCCGTTCGTCATATTGGGTATCATCCTTTCGCTAATTCCTCTTGCACAATACCGTTTTTCCGCAAAAGCATTGCGCACCGCCTTTAATCTATTCTATAGGCCGACAGCATCTTACGTCATTTTTCTCTGGTTCATCTACGTACTTTTTGAATTCTATTTGCTCACTCCCTTCATCTCGCATTACTACAATCCAACCATCGTCCTCTTTTTGCTCATGGCAATTGGGTTATCCTTTTGCCATATTAACAACAACCTGTTCGCAATTCATCTCTTCTCACGTCACTTCATCTTTCTTATACTGGGAATCATCGCAGCGGAAAATATAGGCCTCTTGTGTCGTATTCCATGCCTTCCAGTCTATGCGACAGCCATTTACTTCCTGTACCTCTCTATTTTCCATCCGGGGCTGTTCTATCCGTCAAGCGGTTTTCTCGCACTGCCCTTTATGCAGGCATTGTCATGGATTTGCGCCCCCCTGCTCCGTCCATTCAAAAACGTCATTGAACACATCTCCCGAAACTGCTTTGGCATCTATCTCTACCAAATGATCGCCATCCAGATTCTCGCTAATTTTTTCTCACGCCTTCCTGCACCATCCAGACTTTTCCCATTGTTCCTGCTTCTGGCCATCCCTGCCGCCATTGGCTTCCCGCTGGTTGTCATTAGGATCCTTCGCCTTCTGTCAACACGCCTTTTCAATCGTGCTGTTCACTGAAATCAACTATTTTCTCTTTCTGGCGGTCTGCTCCATAGCCTATTCATGCCTGCCGTCGAAATACAGAAACTGGCTTCTGCTGGCAGCAAGCTATATCTTCTATGCCGCTTTCGACTGGCGATTCACCTTCCTCCTGCTAGGGCAGACCCTCCTCTGTTTCTTCTGCGCCAAATACAGGAAAAACACATTGGCAGTCATCCTCTCCATTCTCGAACTCGCTGTCTTCAAATATTTTAACTTCTTCAACGACTCTTTCCGCTTGCTGTTCGAAAGCCTTCACCTACCCTATCTCATCCCACATCTGGACATTCTCCTGCCCGTCGGCATATCCTTCTTCACATTCCAGTCGCTCGGCTATGTCATTGATGTATCAAGAGGCAAGATACAGCCGGAAAATGATTTAATGCGCATCGGCCTTTTCACAGCCTTCTTCCCGCAAATCGCGGCAGGCCCGATCGGACGCGCCAATGAACTCCTCCCGCAATTCAAAGAATCAAAACGTCCTACCCCACAGCATATCTACGACGGCATCCAGCTCATCATTTGGGGGCTCTTCCAGAAAATGGTCGTCGCCGACAGACTTGCCTCCTACATAACCCGGGCCTACGCTTCCCCAAAAACCGCCACTGGAGGCACGCTTCTCATCGCGTCCATCTTCTTCTCAATCCAAATCTACGCCGACTTCTCCGGTTATTCCGACATCGCGCGCGGGTCCGCCAAATTTTTCGGTATAGATCTTCGCAACAACTTCAACTTCCCGTACTTTGCGACATCCATACCGGACTTCTGGAAACGATGGCATATCTCCCTCACCTCCTGGTTCCGCGACTACCTCTACATTCCACTTGGCGGTAACCGTGTATCGAAGCCCAAGTGGATCCGTAACCAGCTTGTCGTCTTCCTTTTGAGCGGCCTGTGGCACGGAGCCAACGGGACATTCATCTTATGGGGAGCCATCCACGGTTTCTTCAATCTCGCCAACATTATGCTCTTCGGCAAGAAGAACGAATCCCCATCACGAATTATCAACCTCCTGCGTTACATCTTCACTTTCGCCATTGTCAACACCGCATGGATTTTCTTCCGGGCACCGACATTCAAACGCGCAATCCAGATCATCGTCCGCATAGTGACTCATCCAGGTAGACCGACATTCGGCGTCTCGCAAGTCACATTCGCACTGAATGTTGTCGCCATTATCATTCTGTTCGGTGTCGATTTCGCTGCTTATCGAGGTTTCACTGGCGAACGCTGTCCAGACACCTTCCGCATTCCAGGTTATGCTATTATTGCCAGTCTTGTCGCCTTACTCGCCGTCTCCTCCAATTCCTTCATCTACCTACAGTTCTGAAAAAACGTGTCCGCCCTCACAAAAATATCGCTCATCAAAAAATGCACAGCCGGACTACTGGTCTTTGCCATCATTAATATTCTCTGCTTTAAGATCTTCAACTATGGCCTGAAGCAATATTATTGCCTTTGGCCGGCTGACATTCTCATCATCGGCCACTCCATGTCCGAAATGGCCATCGACCGCGACCTTCTGCAGGAACAAACTGGACATACTGTCGCAAAATACTGCATGAACGGAACATCCATTCCAGACCGCCTTGTCATGATTCGACACTACCTCGAATCAACTGGGCACAAGCCGAAAGTCATCCTCTATGACATAGGTCCACGCTCCTTCTCCGATGGTCTTTCCATCAATTCGCACGCGCTTTTCTATCCATTTATCAATGAATCACCGACCGTCGCAAACTATGTCCGTTCCAACGCTACATCCAGAGATTATTATCTGAAAATGCTTGTCCCGCTCTCCCGTTACGACGATTCACGTATCGGAGCCGTTACTCGAGGCTACCGCCATGACTGGAAGAATCGTTCTGTCAAACAGTTAAATATCGAGCAATTCAAACGACAGCTTGCCAAAGGCAACTTTTGGAAAGCTCAACTCAATTCTGAAAGGCAAGCCGTTTTCAAGGAAACACTAGATTTTCTGGAAGCGCAAAACATACGTCTCTTCCTCCTAGTCCTCCCCAATATCGATCTTTTGAATAATGCAGAAACTGAAAAATCCACAGAAGTCATGAAATATATAAGGGAAACAATATCTCACCATCCTAATGTCACTCTCATTGACGTAAATTCCAACTTCGAATCGCGGCACGAGCTTTTCATAGACCCTCTCCACCTCAATCCCCAAGGGCAACAGGAAGTAACGACTTTTCTGGCCAACAAAATCGACTTCCCGTAACAGCCATTACCTCAAGCCATGAACATTACATGGGTTACCCGTTCTTTTCTGGACTACCGCATCCCAGTATATGCCGAACTAGACAAGTTGTGCGATCATCATCTGAACTTGATCTACAACGCAGAAGTTGTTCCCGAACGTTGCAATCAGAAAATTCGAGAAGTCCTTGGAGATAGGGCAATTGGAATGATTGGTGAAATCCGCCTGTCCGGCAAGAAAAGAGCCCCTATTTCCACTGTCAACCGTAAAGGCATCCGCATCCCATTCCAACCCAATCTCTTGAAAACAGTAAGAGAGACAAGGCCGGATGTCACCGTTTCAGACGGCTTCTTCCAATGGACTTACGCACCTCTGATCCTCCGTTTATGGAACCATGTACCGCATGTGATGTGTTACGAACCAACCAAACACACAGAGAAACATGCTCAATTCTTCCGCACATGGTATCGGAAAATCGCCTCTCGTTGGATAGACCATATCTGTTGCAACGGGAGCCTCTGCAAAGAATACACAATGTCACTTGGTTATCCAGAATCGCAAATCTCCATTGGAAACATGGCAGTGGACTCAGAACAGCTCACACAAGAATGCTTTGCAATAACTGATGACACCATCAAATCCTTCCGCCAAAAACATGGATTAGCTGACAAGCTCACTTTTCTCTTCGTCGGACGTCTCGTTCCACTGAAGGGATTGCGCCAACTCCTTGAAGCTTGGAATCTTATAAAACCTGATGCAGTACTTCTTATTGCGGGTGATGGCCCCGAACGTCCCCATCTCGAAGATTTCTGCAAACAACACGATATCCATGCCGTCTTTGCGGGAGCCGTCGATCACACCAATATTCCGATGTTCTACCGCGCGGCCGACTGCTTCATCATCCCAACATTACAAGATAATTGGAGCCTCGTCGTGCCAGAGGCCATGGCCTGCGGACTTCCTGTTGCCTCTTCCATTTACAATGGTTGCCATCCTGAACTAGTCCATCCCGAAAATGGCTGGACTTTTGATCCTTACGACATGAAGGCGACGGCGGACATCCTGCAAACAATTGTTGGCAATAGAATGAAACTTCCGTCAATGGGAGAATATTCTCGCCGTCTTGCCATGTCGAATACAGCCAAACATGCGGCAAAAGTCATTTTTTCAGCATGTCATAATGTCTCATAAAAATGTAATGGCTTTCATTTTTATAAAACTTTATCTTGTAAGCATCATTTTATATTATTGAGTTTATACAAATATTGAATTCATAATATGTTTTAATTACTCAATAGTAAAGAAAACAATAATCTTTATAAGATACTAATGATAAAAGAAAAAATTTTCTTTCTCAAATATGAACTGATAAAGCCTGGTTCCAGTCAGTATTACGGGCAACTGATGCATGATCAATACCTGTCTTTGGATGAAATTGAAATGCTAAACTGGAACCGTACTCGTTCTCTGGTTCAATATGCGTTTGAACATGTTCCATACTATAGGAAACGTTACACGGAGATTGGTTGTACTCCTCAAGATATAAGAAATCCAGATGATTTCTGCAGATTACCTGTTCTGACTCGACAGGATCTCATGAATAATTTTGATGATCTTCTATCTGACGAAGCCAGCCTGAAAGATGTCAGACTCTCTACAACAGGTGGTTCTACAGGTACTCCTGCGAAGGTATATCATCCTAAAAAGGAAACACGGGCAGCTCATGGCTGGCGTATGCTCAATTGGTGGAATATCTCACCTGCCGATGATTGGGCATCAGTTTGGAGAGATGTAAATAAAACATACAAATCAAAGTTTCTTCATTTCCTGCAATGGTTTCCAACCAAACATATTTTGCTTAATGCAACAAGTTTTACAGAACAAGACATTAAAAACTTTTTGAAAAAGTTCATTAAAGTCCGTCCAAAACTTCTTCATGGATATGTTGGAACTATCGATTTTCTTGCAGATTACATCATCGAACATGGTATTCAGATTCCTCCCCCAAAAGCGATTTGGCTCACATCTGCCCCTATCACAACTGTTCAACGTAAGAAAGTCGAAGCGGCTTTCCATGCGCCTGTCTATGATCAATACGGTTGTTGCGAAATCTATTGGTTGGCAGCCGAATGTCCTATGCGAAATGGATTACATATGTTTTATGACACAAAGAGATTTGAATTTCTTGATGAAAACAACCTTCCAGTTTCTAATGGGTGCTATGGAAACATCGTTTTGACAGAACTCCAAAATCATTTATTTCCTCTAATTCGCTACGCTGTAGGTGATTGTGGTCGTCGCCTAACACACAATTGCCCATGTGGATGCAATCTTCCCCTTATGGATAGTGTTAAAGGGCGTGTCTCCGATACATTTATTCTCCCTTCCCATGCGAGACTAAATGGTCTGACAACAATATTCGACAATTGCCCAGAAGCTGTAAGACAGTTCCAACTTCATCAGCAGTCAGACGCTTCCATTGTCATCCGAGTCGTTCCCAATAATGATTATCCAGACTTGGATAACACACTAGAAAAAGTCCGCACCGCCATGGAAATGGCAGTGCGTCATGAAGTACCAGTAACTATCACAAAAGTATCCAACATTCCTTTTCTAAAAGGTAAGTTGAAATTCGTCATTTCAGACTATAAGGGTTGAATCTTACAATTCACCATGAAAATCCTCTTCATCCATAATGAATATGCAAAATTAAGCGGTGAAGAACAATCTGTCATTAATCTGACTCGTTTGCTGGCCGAACACGGTCACACAGTGGAATTGCTAAAACGTTCTTCTGCAGAGATTTCAGATTCACTTTCAGGGAAAATCAAAAGCTTTTTCACAGGCATCCACAACCCATGTGCCGTCAAGGCCGTACGCAAAAAAATCGCCGATTTCAAGCCTGATATCGTGCAAGTCCAGAATCTTTATCCATTATTCTCGCCATCCATTATCCCTGCCATCAAGAATTTGAGCATCCCCGTCGTCATGCGCTGTCCGAATTACCGCCTCTTCTGCCCTAACGGCTTATGTTATGATACAAACGGGCAGATTTGCGAAATGTGCTTTGGCGGACATGAATTGAACTGCTTCAAAAAGAACTGTCTTGGTTCAAGCGTGAAAAGCCTTGGCTACGCCATTCGAAATGCGGCAGCGCGTATGACAGGACGGATTCTCAACCATGTTGATATGTTCATTGTTCAGACAGAGTTTCAACGCCAGAAATTCATCCAGCAAGGCATTTCGGAAAACAAACTCGCCATCCTTCCAAGCATTGCCCCTCAAATCCCGCCCCCCCCAGAGCATTGGTCTTCTGGAACTACAGTAACATTTATTGGACGTGTCTCTCCCGAAAAAGGAATTTTCGATTTTCTCAAGGCCGCTGAAAATCTTCCGCATATTCCATTCACCGTAGCAGGTTCCTACGATGACTTTCCAGATCTTCCTAAAAGTGCCCCGAAAAACATCAAATGGCTCGGCTTTCTGCGGGGTGAAGCGCTTCTCCAAGCCTATCTGAATGCCCGAATCGTCGTCGTCCCTTCTCGTTGGTATGAAGGCTTTCCGAACGTCATCGTTACCGCCATGATGCTTCAGCGCCCCGTCATCGCGACCGATCTTGGAGCAGCCTCCTCCATCATCACCAATGACCTCGACGGACGACTGTTCCCGCTCAACAATATTGACGCTTTGATATCTTCCATTGCAGAGCTTTACAACAACGAAGCCACTTGCCGACGGCTGGCTTTCAAAGGCTATGCCTCCGCAAGCACCCGTTTCTCCGCCGAAACCGTCTATGAGACGCTCATCGGCATTTACCTAAAGCTTCATTGAATATGTTTGCCAATCAGGCAAACATAACATGAAAACAATTTTTCTAACAAACCATTATTCAGGTACACCGCTTGACATTGTCAAAAGTGCGTTGCCTGCGGGGTTCAGCTTCTCCATGCTGGAGGAGCCGTCAGCTGGTTGCCTTGCAGAATCAATCGCCAACGCGGACTATCTTCTCGCGGGCGGCCGTGTCCGCATCGATGAAAACGTCCTCAGCCATGCAACGAGTCTGAAGATGGTTCAACGTTCCGGCGTCGGACTTGACTCCATCGATCTGGAAGCGCTCCGCAGGCACAATATTCCATTGTACGTCAACAAAGGCGTCAACTCGCAGAGCGTGGCGGAGCACGCCCTGCTTCTGATGCTGGCCTGCCTCCGCCGCCTGACGGAAATCCACAACAACACCGTCGCGGGCATCTGGAAAAAACAGGAGCAAGGTGTCCGGACATTCGAACTGCACGGAAAGACAGTCGGTCTCGTCGGGATGGGAAGCATCGCACGGAAAGTCGCAAGGCTGCTGAATCCGTTCGGCATCCGCATCCTCTATTTCGACCCGTACAGACTGGACGAAAAAACAGAACATGAACTATCCGTCGAACACACGGATTTCAACACGCTTCTGGGCGAATCCGACATCGTCTCCCTCCACTGCCCGATGACGGATGAAAACAGCAGGATGATCAACGGCACCACGCTCAGCCAAATGAAACGCGGCGCCATTCTGGTCAACACGGCCCGCGGTGGACTGGTCGATTCCGCCGCCCTCCATGCCGCCCTGCAGGATGGCAGACTCTCGTTCGCGGGTCTGGACGTCCACGAAACCGAACCAATTCCTGCGGAATACCCCCTGAAGTCACTGCCCAACATCATCCTCACGCCACACGTCGCGGGCGTCACGGCGGATTCCTTCCGCGCCATGATGACCGACGCGATGCGCAACATTGAGTTGTTCGAGCTCGGGCGTCTGTCCGAAATCGAGCAAGCCAGATACCAGTTCCATTGAATCCATCATGAAAAACACCACGGATCGTTTCATCGAATATCTCATCCAAAAGCAGACGGCCATCACACCGTCCGTCCTCGGCAAGGCGAAGGCCTGCCTCGCCGACTACATCGCCGTCACGGAGGCGGGGGCCCATGCCATGAAGAGCGCATGGGACGATTTTCTCCTCCACGCAGAGCCAGGAAGAGCACCATTGATTGGTTACGGCATGAAGACGGACGCGCGCACGGCATGCCTAGTCAACGGCTACAACGCGCACTGCCTCGAACTTGACGACGGACAGCGCTTCGCCATGATCCATCTGGGGGCATCCGTCATGACCGCCCTGCTTTCAGCCGCTTCCGTCAACGATATTTCGACAGACGATTTTCTCCGTGGCGCTGTCATGGGCTATGAAGCGGCCTGCCGTCTCGCCATCGCCATCCAGCCCGGCCACAAGAAGAAAGGCTTCCACGCCGCCGCGACATGCGGCACGGTCGGCGCCGCCGTCGCCGTCGCGTTCGCTTTGAAGATGAACGCAACACAGTTGAAAACGGTCCTGTCGGCGGCCGTCGCAAGCGCGGCCGGCATGCTGGAGATACAGGAACAGGACTCGCAGTTGAAGCCATACAATCTCGGTCGTGCGGCCATGGACGGCCTCACGGCCGCCACCATGGGATTCACGCCCATGCGCGGTCCGGACGACATGCTGGACGGCGACCGCGGCTTCCTCAAGCTGTTCACGGACGAACACAACCTGGAAAAACTGACCGCGCAGACTGATTATTTTGAAATGGAGCGCATCTATGTGAAGCCCTACGCGGCCTGCCGCCACTGCCATTCCGCCATCGAGGCCACACTTGCGTTGCGGGACAAAATCAAGCCGCAGGACATCTCGCGGATTCTTGTGAAGACGTACAAGCTGGCCATCAAGGGGCACGACCACATCGTGATAAAGAGCTCCCCGTCCGCGAAGCTCAGCATTCCGTACAGTGTCGCCGCGGCATTGATTCTGGGGCAGGCAGGTCTTGAGGCCTTCGACGAAAAGACGGTCACCCGTCAGGACATTCTTGAGCTTGCGTCCAAAGTCGCCGTGGAGGAGGCTCCCTGTCCAACCACTCTCCCGCCCGACGCCCGTTACGCGACAGTTGTCGTCACGGCAAAAAACGGCGAGGAGTTTTCATATTCCGTTGACTGCGCAAAAGGAGCTCCGGAAAATCCCATGTCTCATGAAGACATGACAGACAAGATCCAGTCGCTTCTGGCCTATGCGGAATGCGATGGGGAACTCGCCGGGCAGTGCCTCGCATTGCTTGGCAACGGGATTGACATGGGCCTGCTTCAATCTTTATGATGACAAATCAAAACATAAAAGGAGACATGCGAATGAACAGCATGGAGAAGACTCGTGCATTTTTGAAGTCCATCGGCCTGCCGGGCGGCGACGCCTACGACCTGCCGACTTCCGAAAAGAGATTTTCGGACGGCGGTCAATATCGTTTCGAAGTCCCTGGCATCCAAGGCCCCGCCGTCATGGAGGCTCTTCTGGAGGCCATTGACAAATACGGCCTGTATCTGCATCGCGTGACGCAGACGAAGGGCATCATGCTGTTGGCCGATTCAGACATCACCAGAATGGTGAAGATGGCGAAAGACGCAAAAACGGATCTGATCCTCGCCATCGGGCCACGCGCCACGACGGACACGAGCGCCTCCGTGAACACGCCGGAGGGTGTCCGCATGGGCTACCGCCTTCGTGGACAGGAGCAGGTCGTCCGCGCCGTGGAAGACGTGAAGCGGGCCGCCTCACTCGGCTGCCGTTCGTTTCTGGTCTATGACGAAGGCTGCCTGTGGCTGCTCAACGAGATGCGCAAGGCGGGTGAAATTCCAGTGGACTGCAAGTTCAAGGTCTCGGCTCATGCCGGCCACGGCAACCCATGTTCCGCAAAGCTGTTGGAGAGTATCGGGGCTAACTCCATCAACCCCGTACGGGACATCCAGCTCCAGATGCTCGCCGCCATGCGGCAGGCCATCGACATCCCGATCGACATCCACACGGAGAACCCCCAATCGACGGGCGGATTCATCCGTCATTATGAAGTCCCCGAAATGATCCGAGTCGCGGCTCCCATCTACCTGAAGACTGGCGGCTCCGTCGCACAGACGCACAGTTGGGAGAGCTCCGTCGATGACGCCAAAAAACGCGCGAAGCAAGTCTCGTTGGTCAAACGCGTAATCGACGCATACTATCCGGAAGCCGTCCAATCTCCGAAAGGAAGCATTAGATAAGACAACAAATCACTTTTAACTCACAGAAGAACATATAATCATACGCATACCTCCTTATGCATGAAACGGCAATGCCGCACGGAGGCATAGTAATCAGCCCCTCAGCTTTTCGTTTTATGCATGATTAAGTTGATTTTTTACTAATGCGAGTGTTTATTATTTACGTATATAAATGGTGCTGACGAGTTGTAAAAAAGGATGGATATCTTAATGAAAAGCGGCAAATCACCTGTGGCGATTGTCCTTGGCGGCACAAATCCGCATATAGAATTAATCAACCAACTGAAGAAACGCGGCTACTTTGTCATTCTTGCGGATTATCTTGAGAATCCGCCTGCCCGTTCCGCGGCGGACCTGCATGACCGTGCAAGCACGCTGGATCAAGACGCCATCCTGAAACTAGCGCAGGACCATAACGCGCAACTGGTGATTAGCGCATGCGTTGACCAAGCCAACATTACCGCATGCTATGTAGCTGAAAAATTGGGACTGACAAGACCTTACAGCTATCAAACTGCGCAGGCCATCACAAACAAGGGAATCATGAAACAAGTCATGTCGGAATACCATATTCCGACGACGAAATACTACTATCTGGGAAATGGCGAAGAACTGCCTTCCTTCAACCTGCGGTATCCTGTAATGGTGAAGCCGGCGGACAGTTGCGCCGCGTCAGGTGTGAAAAAGGCGTCGAACGCCAATGAGCTTGCACAGTTCCTGCAGGATGCGAAAAAAATCAGCCGGACAGGCCGGACGGTCGTGGAGGAGTTCTTTGAAGGCACGGAAGTCAGCGCCTATTGTTTTGTACAGGACGGCGTGGCCAATGTCATCATGGTTTCGGAACGCCTCAGCGTCATCGAAGGGGATGCGCAAGTATTGAAATGCTATGCGACTGTCACGCCGCCAGCCATTTCAGACTCTGCGATGGCAAAGCTCCGCAAGGCCTCAACAGACATCGCGAATGCGTTCAAATTGGACAATACGCCGCTCCATGTCCAGGCCATCATCAACGGAGACGACATCAGTATCATCGAATTCGCCCCACGTGTCGGCGGCGGTATCAGCTATCGTACCATCCGTGAAAACACAGGCTTCGACATTATTTCCGCGACCATTGACTCGTATCTCCAAAAACGCGTGGCACTCTCGTACCACGATATCACATGCTACCAATGCGTCGATATCATCTATGGGGAACCAAACATTTTCGACCACATAACCGGTGTTGACGAACTTGTAAAAGACGGTGTAATCGAGGCCTTCCATTACCACAAGACCAAAGGCATGCCCCTTTCAAACGATCGAGCGAGTGCAGGCCGAATTGGTGCCTTTATCGTGAAAGGCGGTACACGGGGAGAAGTGGGCGAAAAAGTTAGCCTTGCGATGTCGCGCCTTGAGGCATTCTCCAAAGATGGCAAGCCAATATTACGCAAGGACTTGTATTTCAAGCCATAGGTATTCAGGAACAAGGCGTTTTTCATGAGACACCATCTTTATAATCCAACATTCCATTTTTTTAAAGAACCGGAACATTTCGACAAGCATACCGATCGCTCCCTTCTCCAGTACTGCCTCGGCGCCACCATGTATATGCCCGGCACGAAGGACTTCGCACAGGCGATCCTGACGCAGAAGTACAAGGGGCTGACGTCCATGGTCCTATGTTTCGAGGATGCATGCAAAGAAGAGGACGTGCCGTCCGCTGAACACAATTCACTACATCTTCTGAACATCATCTGCGAAGCAATCAGCAATGGGAACTTTTCTTACGATGACCTACCGCTGATTTTTTTCCGCGTGAGGAACATCGAGCAGTTCAAGCATTTCGGGGCTATGCTGAAACCGGAGCATCTGAAGCTTGTCACAGGCTTCAATTTTCCGAAATTCAATATGTCGAACGCGGGGGCCTACCTTTCACATCTGAAGGACATGAACGATGAATACGGTGAGATTCTCTACGGCATGCCCATCATAGAAGATCGCCGCGTGGCCTTCAAGGAAAGCCGCATGGATGAACTGCTCGGCATCCGCAAGTTCGTGGATGAATACAGGGATTTGATATTGAACATCCGCGTCGGTGGCACGGACTTCTCCTCCTGCTTCGGCGTACGGCGCGGCATCGACTATTCCATCTACGACATCATCACTGTTCGCGACTGCCTCATGGACATCCTAAACGTCTTCTCTCGCGACAACGACTACACAATCTCCGGCCCCGTCTGGGAGTATTTCCGGGCCAACAAGAGCATGAAATTCTCCGATGCAACGCCAGGCGCGGGAATGAGCATGCAAGGCACCTTGCTGAAGCGCCCCGTCATCGTCAATGACGCCGTGGACGGCCTTATGCGCGAACTCGTATTGGATCAGGCAAACGGCTTCATGGGTAAGACATGCATTCATCCCACGCATCTGAATTTCATCAACGGCATGTTGGCCGTGACAAAAGAGGAGTACATGGACGCCGAGCAGATTCTCAACACATCCGGCGGTGTCGTGAAAGGTACCAAGGGCATGAACGAAATTGGACCGCACCGCTGTTGGGCGGAGAAAATTGAAATGCGCGCACGGGCTTACGGCGTCATCGAAAATGAAGCCAGCTACTTCGATTTATTCGGAGTGAATTGATAGGCATGTAGATGACTTCGACTGTCACTTGTAAAAACATTTACCGAAACTAACACACAAAAGTCAGCAATTGTTGATTGAACATGAAGGAAATAACCACACCGATTAACGACAAGACAATCGCTGAACTTAAGGTCGGCGACATGATTTATCTGTCTGGCTGTATCTACTGTGGCCGCGACGCCGTCCTGCCGAAACTTGTTAAAATGCACCTTGACGGCACGATTGGCAAACTGGACGTAAATCTGCAAGGCAGTGTAATTTTCCACACTGCGGTCAGCACCGCAGGTGTTGGACCGACGTCCAGCAACAAACTGGAGATTGAATCCAGTATCGCACCACTTTCAGAAGCGGGCGTCAAACTGCATCTGGGCAAAGGCGCCATCCACGCGGAAACGGTCACGGCATTGGACAAATTCAACGCCGTCTATGCTGTCATCCCGCCTGTGACCGCCCTGCTCGGAGCCAAGACGCTTGAACAGCAGCTTGTCGCGTTCCCCGAACTCGGCATGGAGGCGCTCTACTGTCTGAAAGTGGACCGCTATCCCGCCATCATCGCCGCCGCGCATGGAAGGAGCATCTACTGATGAATATGTCTTATGACGAAATCGTGGAAAAGGTCGCTACCACGCTGGTCACAGCCGGTTCGACTTTCACGGAAGACAAGAAAGAAGCTTACCGTAAAGCCATCGCCGAAGAGACGAATCCGCGCGCGAAATGGGTCATGGAGACCATCCTCCAAAATGCGGATGCGGCGGAAAGGCAGAAAAGTCCTTTGTGCGACGACACGGGAATCCCGCATCTCGTTCTGGACGCGGGACGCAACGCCGTCCTGACAAGCGACCTTCTGGACGCCATCCACCAAGGCGTGGCGGACGGCTTGAGACGGCTGCCCGGCCGCCCCATGGGTATCATGGGCGACGATGAACAGCGCATCGACCAATCAGGAGGTCTTGATCAAGATTCCGCAGGTGTCCTGCCCGCGCCGTTTCTTCTAAGGCGGACGGACGGCGACGGCCTGAAGCTCCACATTCTGATGTTCGGCGGCGGCCCCGCCATCCGCGCAAAAACGCTCCGCATCTTCCACAAGCATGACGCAAAGGTCGTTTTGGATGAAATCGTCAGCTGGGCGAAGGAATCCGTCGCGCAACTGGGTTGCACCCCCTGCACGCTCGGCGTGGGCATCGGGCGATCTCATTTCGAGGCCAGCTCCCTTATGCTGGGAGCCTTGGTTGATGGAAATTATGCACGGCAGAGCGATATGGAAAGGCGGATCACAGCGCAAGTGAACGAGGCGGACATCGGCCCACTCGGTCTGCATGGAAACCATTCCGTTCTAGCGACATTCCTGAAGGTCGGCCCGCAGCGGGCAAGCGGCGTGCGAATCGTCTGCCTCAGGCCATGCTGTTGTTTCGAACCACGAATCGCATCACTCGTTTTCGGAAAAGAAAATCGTCCATTTCCTTTTCCGAAAACGAGTGAAACACAGGCGGGCAGGTTTAGTCCATAGTGTTTTATAGCAGTTCGCATCTGTAACATAATAAAGCAATTATGAGTTTAAAAAGAGTAATATACAATCATTTGCCATTGGCATTAAAATCCATTGTCTTCAAAAAGCGAATGATGGATACGATATGCGGTTACGACAAAACGTTCCGTGTCATGCTGAACGAAGCATTTGACACATATTTGTCAGAAAACGAACGCAAAGACAAGCCAACAATCCGCAAACTAACGGAGGACATCGTCAAGTGCTGGCTTCAATACAAAGCCCTGCCGTATGAATATTTTCTCTTCAATTTTAGAAAGCTGAATGCCAACGAGCGATGGGAGTTCGAAACCGATATGGACAGAATTGACACGCTCTGCAAAATCACTCCTCCGAAAGTCTTTATGGAAGAGATAAAAAATAAATATAACTTCTATCTTATGACTAAAGCATATTTCAAAAGAAACGCTATAAAAATCGATAATCAATCGTCAGTAGATGAATTTGTCGATTTTATCCATAAACAGAGAAGTGTCTTCATCAAACCGCTGGATACTTCTAAAGGGGAAGGGAGCCGCTCGTTTGCATACATTGATGATGAAAGTTCCAGACGCTGTTTTTCTGAATTGCTGGAAGAACATCCAGCTTGGATTATAGAGGAACGTATCTGCCAGGCTGCAGAAATGGCGCAATGGAACGAAAGCTCCGTCAACACGGTCCGCGTGCCAACATTTTTATGCAATGGTAAATTCACTGTAATCTGGACGCGAATGAGAACTGGCAAGAAAGGCGCCATTGTCGATAATCTTGGCTCAAACGGCATTGTCGTGAGTGTAGATCCGCAATCTGGAACAGTGACATCCGATGGGGTCGACAATTCTAACAATCACTTTGAAATACATCCAGATTCGGGACTTAAGTTCAAAGGCTGGCAAGTTCCAAGATGGGCTGAATTGCTTCAAACCGCTGAGGAGCTTCATAGAAAGGTCTTCGGGAAGCATGTTTATATTGCATGGGATTTTGCATTAACAGACAATGGGTGGGTACTTGTGGAAGGCAACTGGGGGCAATTGCTTGGGCAGCAAACGACCACCCAAATAGGTTTGAGACGAAAATTTCATGAATTGGTAGGAGACCATGTCTGAAAAAAATGATCTTAAGAAAAAAGCTGTCTCGGGAATAATTTGGACATCAATCTCGAAGTTCTCAGCCATAGGCATCCGTTTTATTTCAGGCATAATCTTAGCTCGCTTATTAAAGCCTGAAGATTATGGTTGCATTGGCATGTTGTCCATTTTCATGGTGATTTCAAGCTCTTTTATTGACTGTGGTTTTGCTTCTGCCCTAATCCAGAAAAAGAGACCAACACAAGAAGATTATTCCACCATCTTTTTCTTTAACATGGCAATGTCATTACTTATGTATTCTATCCTTTTTTTGTTCGCACCAACCATTTCCAGATTCTACAACATATCGTTGCTATCTTCGTTACTTAGAGTTCAGGGCTTGACTTTGATAATTGATTCCCTTTCCAGTATCCAAATTAATCAATTGAAGAAGAATTTCCGCTTTAAAAAACTAACAATCGTATCTTTGGTGGCTTCGGTCACTTCACTTACGATTTGCATATTCTTGGCATATAAAGGATTTGGGGTCTGGGCACTTGTCAGCATGAATTTATTAAGTACAATCATACCGGCTATTATTTATTGGACGACAAATAAATGGTTTCCGTTGTTGGTATTTTCCAAGGATTCTTTTAGAGAATTATTTCAATTCGGTGGCTTTATGTTTCTGACACATATTATCAATCAATTTGGGGCTAAGATTTCGCAGTTATTGATCGGAAAGATCTATAGTCCAGCCGTATTGGGATATTATACAAAGGCTGTAACGACAGAGGGGCTTGCATCCCGTAGCATTTCATCCGTATTAACACAAATAACATATCCTTTGTACGCTGAGGTTCAGGATGACAGGAATCTGCTTGGCAATATGATAAAACGGCTGACTCAGACAATTGCTTATATAACGTTTCCGTTGCTATCATTATTATTAATAATCGCAAAACCTGTATTTTTATTGCTGTATTCCGACCGATGGTTGCCCAGCGTCCCGTATTTTCAGGTTTTGTGCATATGCGGTATTGTCACCTGCCTGCAGGCTGTCAATACGCAGTCCATCGCAGCCATAGGGAAAAGCCGTGCGATGTTTGGATGGACATTACTGAAACGTTCTACAGGCTCGACATTGGTGGTCGGGGGTTTGTTGTTATGGGGAATGAAGGGACTGCTGGCAGGTTATGTCCTTTACATTTGTTTATGTTACTTTGTCAATATCGGATTAGTTTCAAAATACATCGGTTACAAATGGCATAGGCAATTGCTTGACCTTGCTCCTACTTTTGGTGCGGTATTTCTAATTTCACTCATAACATATTTTTCAATACGACTGTTGCATTTGAATAATGATTATTTGGACGGTCTATTGAAAGGGATTGTATTTATCGTATTATTCTTAGGGTGGTCATTGGCTTTCAAACCTGATTCATATCAATATGCCTTGAGCCTTGTTCCTTCTAAATTCAAATTTTGGGAACGGAAACAAAAATAACAAAAAGGTCCAATATTTATATATGATTAAGAAATTATATCATTACTTGATTTCGTTACCATCAGTGAAACGGATTTTGAATCCTGAAAAATATCAGACAGTTGCTTTTTTTCTTGAATATTTAAAAAAGCAAGGTTGTAATGTCCAGTTGAATGATAAAGGAAAAGAAAACAGTAACAAAGTCATTATGGAACTTTGTTTATTGGATTCGATATATATGTCATTCAGCATTTCACCACAAAATGCATGCATGGTTGAGACTAGGCAGAATGCAGCAGATGCTGTTCGTAAAGGAGCCATTCTTCTTATCACCCAAGACAATTTTGACGAATATCCATGTATGATAACAGATAATCCATTGGCAGTATTTGCCAAAATGGGAAGATATTACCGCGACCTTCATGATAAGGTAAAAGTTATTGCTGTTTCAGGAAGTATTGGCAAGACAACAACAAAGAACATGATTGGTGAAATTTACAAGACAACTTACAGAACATATTATAATTCAAGCAATGCTAATACGCGAAGGTCAGTGGGGCAGGCTGTGCAAACAATACCCGATGGAACCGAAAGAATGATTCAAGAAATTCATGAAGGCACTCCAGGCAAAACACAATATGTTTCCGAAATGATTCGCCCTGATATATTTGTGATTACTTCAATAGACAAATCACATTTCATGAATTTTGAAAACGATGATAAAATTGTTGAAGAGGTATGTTCTATTGCAAAACACATGCCGAAAAATGGTACGGTTATTGTTAACATCGACGAATTCAATCGTGTTGATTTGTTAAAGGAACAAAAAATCATTACGATTTCAGAGAAAAATGAAGACGCAGACTTTAGGGTACAGGATATATACACATCAAATAACGGCTTGTCTTTTTCCATAACTGTAAAAGAAAATGGTGCCAGATATCAAATCACTTTAAATAATATATACGCGGCACATAATGCACTGTGTGCATTGTATGCCTTTGCTGTTGCAGCTTGTGACGGCATATCGCCGGAAAATATTGTGAAAGGACTAGGGAAATATAGAACAGAAGGAATAAGACAGAACGTAGTCCATACAAAAGACAATATCATTGTGTATGCAGATTGCTATAACGCCATTGAAAAAAGCATCAAAGCGGCGATAGATGCTGCAGAGCGGATTCCTGTTGAAGGGAAACGAATTGCCGTGCTGGGAGACATAAAGGAGAGCGGTACATTGGTTTCCGAAATGCACACCAATGTGATACAATATGTTGTTCAGTCTAAATTTGACTATTTAATCACCATTGGCGAAGAAATGTGCAAAGCAGCTGATTCCATTATAAACAATGGAAAACTCGATATTCACAAATGCCAATCTCTGGATGAAGTGACAACACGACTAAAAGAAATCATGAATAGTGGTGATTTAGTTTTATTCAAGGCAAGTCATAGCATGGAGCTGGAAAAAGTCATAATGGCTCTATGGCCGTCAGAAATCTTGTAATGATCTAAACCCAAAACACTTTATCCAATAATCTTGAAATTCTGAACATCCACCAGCCCGCAATCCGTCAATTTCAAAAACTGAATGATGGGCAATAGCAGGAATGCCGCATTTGTTTGCGCGGCGCTGTCCGGATGGTGCTAACGTCTGTGGCCCGCGTGAGTATTTTCAAACTGAAATTTTCATCGTATTCACTTATGCGCCTTCTTCGTGTGTCTCCCCCTTGATAACCACCATTAGATTTATCACAGAACATAAATATAATAAAATGAGACATATAATAAAAATTCTCATAGCCTTTTTCATATCTCTTTTAACCATTTGGTTTTTGGGAGCATTTTTGCTGACCACTCCAACAATATGTCAAAAAGATGAGATAATAGGCCTTCCCATTCCAATACCGGGCACGATGAAACGTGAAAGGAAGGAAAATTGGAATACCTTCTACTATGGGGAATTAGGGTTAGAAGCTAGTGATGCACAGCGAGTTACATCAACGAGTCCTAAAATTCTACTTTTTGGTGACAGTTATGTTGAAGCAAACATGGTCGCCCCGGAAGATCGAATACAGGCACAGTTATCTGCAAAGGGCACACCTTGCATCGGCATAGGCATAAGTGGTAACCGATGTGTTGAATATAATCACTTAATGAACATCTATGACCATATTATTTCCAATGTTCATACAAATATCTTGCTTATTGCTGATATATCTGATATTTTGCCTCCAAATAAAACAACTGATTTCAAGTCACTACGTCCAGTTTATCCATTCCGAAAAATAGAAGGAAAGCTAGGTTTTCTATCCTATCGTTTACGCTTGATGGCATTTCGAAACATACTGAAAAAAACAGAAATCTGTTTTCGGAATGGATTAGATTTTACTGGGAATCACTGGAGACGGGAAAAAACTTACACCCTAGATACATCTTCCCATAAACAATATTATGAAGCATATTGGCGCGATATGTTAAATACCCTGAAGATTTCTTCAAACGATAAAAAACTGCTGATTGTCTATGTACCTATAGTACCACGCATTCAAAATAATGCCATAATCACTGAAGATAAGGAAACTGAGATATTCAAACAATTTGATAAAGTTAGTCATGAATTCGGACTTGTTGGCAATGGGATTCTCAATCTTGAAAAACGATTTTGTGATTTTACCCTAACCACACATCAATTTCCTCGTGGATTTTTCAACACATGTCCTGGGGAAGGACATCTCAATGCAGATGGGCATCGGATTGTGGCAGAAGCCATTATAGAGGAACTATTGAAATGAACTTCAATCAGTTGGAATATTTGTTTTTGCTATTTATTTGCATACTAGGAACACATATTCTACGGAATAACACTATACAAAAGATCTTACTTCTTATTGCAAGTTTATATTTCTATGCTTGGGTTGATGTGCGTTTTTTACCATTATTGCTGGTATACGTATTTGTAACATATGGCACTATGCTCGCTTTGAAGTCTCAACACAACTCCCCCAATAAATTGTGTAAATACCTTTGCTATGTCGCTATCACTCTGCTTCTAGGAATTCTTGTCTTATTCAAATACACCAACTTCCTGCTAGAAACAATTAGCGCTATATTTGGACGAAGACCTACAGTTGTCCATATGTTTTTGCCACTTGGAATCTCATTTATTACTTTCCAATGCATTAGTCTGATAGCGGATGTTTATAAGGGCAAAGAAATCCCCTGTAGTCTTATAGATACCGCTCTAATAACCTGCTTTTTTCCCAAACTGGTAGCTGGCCCAATAGTCCGAATCCGCGAAATACATACACAACTTATTGAAGAAAAAAAACTTCAGCCCAAGGAGATTTACTATGGGTTACGCCAATTCACAATAGGTCTTTTCCAAAAAATACTTATTGCTGACCACTTAAGTTCTTTTGTAAATAAGGTTTTTGAAAATTATGCAGTATTTGACTATTTGACTCTATGGGTTGCTGCATTCTGTTACACTATACAAATTTATTGCGACTTTTGCGGTTACTCAAATATGGCTATCGGTAGTGCACGAATGCTAGGCTTTCATATAAATGAAAACTTTGATTGGCCATATCTTTCACAAAACATTACGGAATTCTGGCGACGTTGGCATATCTCACTGTCATACTGGCTACGAGATTATGTCTATATTCCTTTAGGTGGCAATCGTAAGGGGAAATTACGTTCATATTTCAACCAATTATTAACCATGGTACTAGGAGGATTATGGCATGGTGCTAACTGGACATTTATTGTTTGGGGCATCTGGCACGGTCTTTTACTGTGTTCCCATAAACTCTGGTCTCAGAGGAGAAACACGATTCATCCAACCAATACCATCATTCGAAGTGTTTGTATCATACTGACACTTCTTTGCGTAATGTTTGGATGGATTATCTTTCGTGCAAATACATGCCAACAAGCCTATTGTATCATAAAGAGGATGTTTCTATGTCAGAAAGGAGTATTCTGGTGTAATCCTTTTCATATAGGAATAATACTTTTAGTGTTTATTTGGCATATTCTAAAAGAATTGAGACTTGACAAATTTATGGAATTGCCCTATGGTTCATTATTCAGCTATACCATACTATTTACGATGATATGGTTGATTATACTTTTCCATCCAGTCGAATTTACACCTTTTGTGTATGGGAATTTTTAATATAGAATTCCATCATGGGTAAAATCATCATGTTTATACATACTAGCTTTATCCAATAATCTTGAATTTCTGAACATCCACCAGCCCGCAATCTGTCAATTTCAAAAACGGAATGACGGGCAATGGCAGGAACGCTAGCATCATAAATGGTTCATGCAACGACGTTCCTGTCAGTTTCGATGCCGCACGCACAGCGCTGATCTGCTTTTCGACAACGCCATGCGGCAAATTGGACATCAGTCCCGCCACGGGCAACGGCAACAGGCCGGCAACTTTCCCCTCGATCGCAACGCATAGGCCGCCTTGTGACTGTCGCAAGGCATTCACGGCGACAGCCATGTCTGTCGTGTTTGTTCCGACAACGCACAAATTGTGCGAATCATGCCCTACACTTGACGCGAGAGCCCCGCGCTTCATGCCGAAGCCATGAACAAATGCCCGCCCGATGTTGCCGTTCTTTCCGTGACGCTCCAATACGGCCATCGGCAGGACGTCTTCCTCCTTGTCCGGATCCATCCGTAGGAAATCCGTGATGATGCTACCATCGAGGACACCGATGACCGGTGTGTCCACTCCATGTTTTGAAACGATGAAATCATCGGCGGACACTTCACGGCAATGCACTGTATGCAAAAATGCATCGGGCACGTTCTCCATCTGTATTTCCTTAGAGGAGAACAATTTCCCTTTCGTGAATGTAGCAGCCACCCTACACGTTTTCAAATCGTCTAACAAGACGATATCTGCCCGCTTGCCGGGGGCGATGAGACCACGATCGCGCAAGCCGAGACCTGTGGCGGCGGAAAAAGTCGCCACGCGATATGCCACCAGCGGATCCACTCCGGCCGCAATGACGCGGGCGATCACTGTATCAAGATGACCTCCTTCCGCGATATCCAGCGGATTGCGATCATCTGTGCAAAACGCAAGGAATGGCGAATTCTGCAGTGTGATAATCGGCAACAGCTGCTCAAGATTCCGCGCCGCCGTCCCCTCACGAATGAACACATGCATGCCGCGGGAGATTTTTTCCTCCGCTTCCTGCACATTGCTTGTTTCGTGGCAGTTGCGAATGCCAGCAAATACATACGCATTCAATCCGTCACCAGAAAGCAACGGACAATGGCCATCGACATAGTCGAACAGGCGTAGCTTCGCCATGACCTCTTCGTCTTCGAACAGCACGCCCGGAACATTCATGAATTCCGCCAGACCTGCGGATGGATAGCGTTCATGCCATTTCTTTAAATTTTCCGATGTAATCGCCGCGCCAGCCGTCTCCAACGGCGTGGCAGGAACGCAGGAGGACAATCTTACCTGCATGTCCAAGTCCATGTTTTCAGCGGATTTAAAGAAATAATCGAAGGCCGCTTCACCGACGACATTCGCCAATTCATGCGGGTCGCAGACGACGGTCGTCACGCCATGCGGCAACACGCATTGTTCGAACTGCCGCGGCGTCACCATCGACGACTCGACGTGAGCGTGAGCATCAATGAAGCCAGGCACGGCCGTCCTCCCTTGCGCATCATATTCGCTATCAGCCGCATAGCCATGGCCGATACCTGCAATCAAGCCATTGACGACGGCAATGTCTGCCAATTCGAACTTGCCGGTCGTCAAATGGAAGATGTTCGCGTTTTTGATGACCAGATCGGCCTTCTCACGCTTCTGTGCAACGGAAATGCCTGTCTTCATGTTTTTCCCAATTACAACAACGCGTATTTCAGGATGAACAGAATCGTCAGCACGATCATCAGCCAGCTGACTTTGCTACGATTCTTGGAGAAGAGATTCAGAATCGTCCAGGAGATGACGCCAAAGCTGATGCCGTCGCTGATGCTGTATGCAAATGGCATCGCGATGATCGTGATGTATGCGGGAATCGCGTCATACAGGTTGTTGAAATCAATCCGCACAATCGTCGTCATCATGTAGAAGCCGACGACGATCAGTGCGGGAGCCGTCGCAAATGCCGGAATGGCAAGGAACAACGGCGACAGACAAATTGCCAGCAGGAAAAGGATGGCGGCCGTCCAAGCCGTCAAGCCAGTGCGTCCTCCTTCGGCGACGCCAGTCGCGGATTCCACGAATGTCGTGGTCGTCGATGTGCCGAAGATGGCGCCGACGGCCGTCGCGATGGAGTCGGCAAGCAAAGCACCTTTGATTTTCGGCAGACGGCCTTTTTCATCAAGCATGTCGGCCTTCGTTGCAACACCAATCAGCGTGCCCAGCGTGTCAAAAAGATCGACAAACAGGAAGGCGAACATGATGGTGAAGAAATTCATGGAACCAAGCAACGAAAATCCCGTGAGAGCGGAGTCCTTCTGCGTCCATGAAGAGGACTTGAACAGTGCGCCGCAGACACTTCTGAAACCTTTGAAGGTTTCGGCAAACGTGTCGAAGGAGAAATTGGGATAAAGGGAGAAGCAGCCCAGTTCGGGATTCACCTGATACAGTTTCGTGGCCTGCGCAATCATGCCGAGAATCCATGTTGCGAGGATGCCGATCAGAATGCTGCCGCGGACGTTGCGTTGCATGAGCGCCGCCGTGATAAGCGTTCCGATCATGGTCAGAATCGCGCATACGCCATGCGTATGGATGTTGTTGACGTTGAAACCCTGAATAGTGATAAGCGTCGCGGGGCTATCGACGATGATATGCGCGTTCTGCAACGCGATGAACGCGATGAACAAGCCGATACCGACGCCGACCGCGCTCTTCAGAGCCAGCGGAATCGCATTGAAAATCGCCTCGCGTATGTTGAGCAACGACAGCAGCAGGAAGAGCACGCCTTCCACATAGACCGCCGCCAACGCAAACTGCCACGAATAGCCCATGGTCAAACAGACCGTGAACGCAAAATACGCGTTCAACCCCATGCCGGGGGCCAAGACGAACGGATAGTTCGCCAACATGGCCATCAGCACGGTTCCAACGAACGATGCCAATGCCGTCGCAATCAACACGCCGCCACGATCCATCCCACAGGCCGACAGAATGTTGGGATTCACAGCCAGAATGTACGCCATCGCCAAAAATGTCGTCACGCCAGCGAGAATTTCAGTCTTGACATCCGTTTTGTGCTCTTTCAAATGAAACCATTTCTCAAACATGTTACGCTCCATTTATATTTATTTATGTAAAGAGTTTAAAAATCAATCCACCTTAATGATTGGCATTTCCGTCATTCGCAACATCGTCGAGCCGAACGGAATCAGCGTCTTCTGCTCCGCCGCGCCTTCCGGCGTCAGCGACGTCGGTTGCGGCGCCGCGATCGCAAGACTCTTTTCATGGATTGCCCATGGAATACGCACCATCGGCACATTGATCGTAATCGGCGGGCGGTCTTCCGCAAACGGCATATCTGGCAACGGATGTTCTTCTACACCAACAGGTTGTCCCGCAAAGGCATAATTCCACGGTGCCGTCGCAAAATATTCATAGTCGCAATACGGGAATTTCCGCTCCACGCCATCCCGCACATATTCATGCTTCTCCGAACGGGACGGAATCGGCAGTGAGAACAGCAATGGTCCACGCCACAAAACGGACATGCCGTGTGGGCGTTCGATGAACTGCGTCTCAAACGTCAGTTTTACCTTCAATTCAGTCTTGCCTTCCCACGTTTTTGAAATCACATGGAAAACACCTGTTTTCACGGACTTGCCATCGATTTCAGCGGTCTTTGCAAAGCCCGGAACACGGATTTTCAAATCAAACGCGACCGGCTGGGATACGGTGACCGTATAAGTCGCCGTATCGCGGAACGGATAGTCCGTTTCGATTTCGCAAACAATCTGCGCGCCATCGATTTCCGTCTCCAGACGGCATGGCAGCATCAACGCGGAAATGATGGAACGGTCGCCGAGCAGGAAGGCGGAGGCGGCTAATTTCGGCCAGCCCTGCCCATGGTTCGCCGTGCAGCAGCCGTAGTTCGGCTCCAGACCGAACAGATGGGCCTCCGGCCCGTTGGTGCTCCAAATCGGCGTCGGCTCCTTCTGGCAACCGATTTGATTGGTGGCGTGATCATACTGATGCGTCCACATGTCAGCCGAGCAAGCGGCCGGCAACGCATTGAAGGCCAATTTCTCCAGACGATCACCCCAAATGGGATGGCCTGTCGCCGCCAGCAGATTTTCCTCTGAATACATGGCTTCCACAACGGCGCACAATTCCGTGCCTTGTGACGGACTGTCGCCCGAAACGCATTCATCGCCTGTGAACATGCCTGTCGCCATGCTGTGGTATTTCATGAGATTCGCCAACATTGCTTCAGCGAACGCCTCGCCGTCCGATTCTGATTCCGGATGCAATCTCTGGTAGAACAGCTCCGAATGAATCACCATGCCGAGATTGACGACATGTTCCTCAAACGTCCATTTCGTGGCCTTTGACGTATATGGCCAATTCGCCACAAGTGACGGATAATCATAGCTTTGCTGGCGAATCTGCTCCGCCAGTTCCAACAGCCACGCCTCGCCTGTCTCTTCATACAACCACGCGAGAGCGCCGAGTCCTTCATACCAGCGGTACTTCCCCCAATTCTTCAGCGGATTCGCCGCCAAATGGCTTCTTAACTGGCGGAATGCCTCCAGAAGCGTGGGGGCGACTCGTGGATCATCTGTACGACGATACCATACATGAAGAACTTTCGCAAGCAGGAACAACGACCACATGTCATATCCCGCACGCGCCTCCACAGGGCATGGGCAAATCCAGCCGTCTGCGCATTGGTTTGCGAAAATAGCGTCGATATAGCGTTTTGCGCGAGCCTTCATATCGTCGTCATTCAACAGCCAGGCAAGATCAATGAAACCGTCCAGCCAGTATGGCACGCGCTCCCAGCCTTCCGCTTTGCCGCCGATCCAAGCGGAATCCTTCACATCCGGCCAGAATTTATCCAGACTCCCCGCCTGCCCGTCCGCCTGCAGTTTCAGTTGGCGACGCAACCATCCTTTCGGCGTCAAAGCGCCGCCTTTGACAAATCGGCCAAACGATTTTCTCAGTTCCATAGCCTTTCCTTTTTCCTGTGTCTGGTTCACATGATGTTTTTTTGGATATAATATAAGTCACCGTGAATTGAAAAATAAGACAAACAGACTATTTTTTCAAAAAAGTTGAAAGAATAAACCGCAATCAAAAAAGGAGTTGACCATGAAAAAAATCTGGATGTTGTTGATTACCGCGTTGTTATGCGTCCAATTCACGGCCATGGGGCAGCCCAAGCCACCGCAACCGCCCAAAGTCGCCGCAAAATCTGCCACCAAAGGCGAAGCACTGCCGCCCAAACAAGCGAAATGGAGAACCGCGCCAATCCCAGGCTGGTATATCCATTATGACGAAGCCATCAAGGCCGCCAAGAAGGCAAATAAGAAAATCTTCGTTCTGAACGCCGGTTCGGACTGGGATGGCGCATCCGTCAGCCTCCGCAAAAGCATTCTCGACACGCGCGATTTCCAGCAAATCGCCAAACGCTCCCTCGTCCTCCTCTATCTTGACACCCCGCAGAAATTTCCCCAGCCGGAAGAGCAAATCCGCCATCACGACATCATCCGCGAACGCCTTCAGATGAAAGGCAAGAAAATCCCGTATGCCGTCATCATCGACACCGATGGCAAGGTGATCACCGAAATCAATGGCGTCCTTCCGAAGAAAGACTATCTGGACATCATTCAAAAAGCCGTCGTGGACACGCTTGGCCATAAATAAGTATTTCCTTCCCAACAAGTTAAATTTCAAAACATAGAAGCACCATGAAACAGGAAAAATTCTTCGTATCCTCCAAAGGCGAAAACGTCAGCCTCTACACATTGACCAATAAAAATGGCATCCAAGTCAAAATCACGGACATGGGCGGCGCCATCGTCAATATCCTTGTTCCTGACAAAAACGGCAAAATGACGGATATTGTGCTCGGACACCACGATCCAAAGGAATACGAACCGAACGGTCCGTTCTTCGGTGCACTCATCGGCCGTGTCGCCAACCGCATCACTGGCGGCTCCTTCACGCTTGACGGTAAAAAATACCAGTTGATTCTGAACGAACCCGATAAAGGCAACACCCTCCATGGCGGTGACAGCTACGGCAGACGCATGTGGAAGGCCACGCCTATCGGCGATTCTGCGTTGAAACTCACCATCGTCTCCCCTGACGGCGACGCGGGCTTCCCCGGAAAGCTCGAAGCGGAAGCAATCTACACACTTACGGATGACAACGCGTTGAAGATCGACTACCGCGCCACAACGGACAAGACGACCGTCGTCAATCTGACGAACCACGCCTATTTCAACCTCAACGGCGAAGCCGCCAACGAATGTCTCGACCATGAAATCTGGTCCACGGCTTACGGCCATACGGAAGTCGACGGCAATCTCGCCGCGACCGGCAAGACGCTCCCCGTCGCCAACTCCCCCTTCGACCTTACGAAAGGCCGTACGTTCAAATCCATCTACGAAGACAAGGCGCTGCCCATCGCGTTCGATGACAATTTCGTCATCGCCGAAAAGCCCGGCAAGATGCAGACGGGCGTCTTCATGGCTGTTTCCCATCGCACAGGCATCACGCTGAGTGTCGATACGGATCAGCCTGGCGTCCAATTCTATATGGGCTACTGGCTCAACGGCGAAGTCGGCAAGAACGGCGTTCCCTACAAACGTTTTGGCGCGTTCTGCTTGGAGACGCAGCTGTGGCCGGACTCCCCCAACCAGCCGTCGTTCCCCTCGCCTCGCCTTGAGCCCGGGCAGGTCTATGAACATCACACCGTCTATCATTTCGGAGTGGAAAAATAATGGGAATCCGTCTCAACGAAGACAAGGAAGTCGTGGCGATGATCCGCGAAGGCCTCAAGGCCAAAGGCGGCTACTGTCCATGCCGTTTGCAGCGCACGGAAGAGAACAAGTGCATCTGCAAGGAGTTCCGTGAACAGATGGCCGACCCGAACTTCGAAGGCTACTGCCATTGCCGCCTCTATTACAAGTTCAAGGAATAACGTTTTTCTGTATAAAATAACGTCGAAAAAACTGCCACGCCATGCCCACCACTGTCCAAGTGCTTGATTTGAAAATAGTTGTCTCGTCATTGGGACAGGCGGTGGATGACGTGCAGACACTTATCGACAGCGGCGAGAAGCACTACGTCTGCTTCATTGAAGGCAATCTGCTCCATCATTACTTTAACCATCCGAAGGAGATAGCGGAAATCCTCAACCATGCCTCCCTCAGCTATCCAGATGGTGCCTCGACTGCCAAATTCGCAACCATTGCAGCCGGCCATCCAGTCGAACGTGTCACAGGACCATCATTTTTCATAAAAGCCTGCGAACAAGGCATAGCGAGAGGCTGGCGGCATTATTTCTACGGAGGTGCCGAAGGCATCGCCGACCAATTGGCGGAGAAGATGCGCAACCGTTTTCCGGGCATTCAGATCGTCGGTGTGAAATGTCCGCCGTTCCGTCCACCAACCGATGAAGAAATTGATTCGCTGTCAGACGAACTGCGCGAAAAAAAGGTTGATCTATTGTGGGTGGCGCTGGGCGGTCCGCGTCAGGAAAAATGGATGCATCAATATCTTGGACGCATTCCTGTTCCCGTCATGCTCGGCGTCGGCGCGGCCTTTGACTTCCATACGGAAAAACAGTCATGGGCACCGCCGCTCATCCGCAAAATCAAACTCGAATGGCTGTGGCGCGCCGTCACAGGCGGACGGCGCGTCTTCCTGCGGAATATCGTCTGCGTTTCGCATGTCGCATGGCGGCTGCTTCTCTATCGCCTTTTCCACTAATTACTTGCAAAGTTTCGGCAAGTAGTCGGCGAGACTCTTGACATCGCCGACGGCGACGGAACAGGACATGCTGTTCAACACCGCTTCCTCCGTCGCTTCCGCCATCGCACGGAACGGATCGTTCATCAAGTCTTCTCTGAAAGATTCCGTCACACGAATCGCCTTGTCGTCGCCTTCCATCGCGTTTGCCGTGCTGAAACCGACGAACACTTCGCCACTTCCATGCCCAGTGAACGATCCCACACGAGCCAGCCCGACGCCTGCGCGACGCAAAACTCGCTTGATTTGGCGGTCAGACAACGGCAAATCCGTCCCCATGACGACAATAATGGAGCCTTTGTCCTCTTCCAACGCCCCGCTGGCAATCTCCTTGCCGACAGGACGACCGTCAATCCGCAAGTCCGACAGCCGCCCGTAGTTGCTCTGCACCAGCACGCCGAGCGTATAAGTCTTTCCGTCGTATTCCATTGTGCGGGAAGCGGTTCCAATTCCGCCTTTCAGCCCGTGGCAAACCGTCCCGCGCCCTGCACCAACGGCTCCTTCTTCAAAATCCGTCGTTGCCGCCGCAATCGCGTCGAAGACTTCTTTCTGACCAACCGCCCGATGACGGATGTCCGACAGCCGTCCGTCGTTGCATTCACAGACGACAGGATTGATGGAGGCCGGAGCGAACAGTCCATCCATTGTGCAACGTTGCAGGACATATTCCACCATGGCGTCCCACACCAGACCGACGTTCAGCGTGTTCGTCAACGCGATCGGTGACTCAAGTTGCCCCAATTCATCAACTTGCACAAGCCCCTGGCTCTTGCCGAAGCCGTTCAACACGACGCTTGCCGCCGGCAGCTTGTGATGAAACGGATTCTTGTCGGAAGTCATGATGACCGTCACGCCCGTATTGTGCTTTCCAGCGGCGATGGTCGAATGGCCGACCGTCACGCCTGGAACATCACTGATCTTGTTCAGACGCCCCGTGGGCATCTCGCCGATGACAATGCCATAGTCTCTGATTCTCATCGAAATTCCTGAATAAATATATTATAATTTTAAAAAAGCCAACTTTATTTGATTATTTGGCTAACAGGCATATCTTAATGATGGATTAATCTTTTGAGGCTCGTGTAGGGAAGTCATCATGACTTCCGACGATAATATAACGTCAAAATCAACCATTTCGCCTAGAGAATCATGAATATTCCTCGCAAGTCACTTCAAAGATGGCAAATCATGGCGCTTTGCCTCATCCTGTATGATTTTGTGTCCATGTACGCGGCGTATTTCATCGCCCTATGGACGCGTTTTGACTGCCATTACACGCAGATTCCTACTGATTTTCTCCGTTCCTACTCGACCTTTGTCAGTTATTTCGTATGGATTGCCATCGCCATCTACGGTTTAAGCAAGCTTTATCATTCCTTATGGCGATACGCCAGCTACCGTGAACTGGGGCTTTGTTGCTTCGCCACCGCCATCACCTTGTTCCTTCATATCGTCGGTATCACTGTATTCTTCCAACGCATGCCCGTCTCCTACTTCCTGATCGGTGGTATTTTCCAGTTCGGCTTCCTGCTTTTCTCACGCTTCCTCTATCGTTTCATGCGTCTTGAACTTGCGAAATTCCGCAAGCTCATGTCCAAGCCCGCTCCAGAAAACCGTGTCATGCTCATCGGCGCGGGCGCGGCCGCCCAGATGCTTATCCGCGATTTGAACACTTCCCCCTCTTCTGAGCTGAAAATCTGCTGCGCCATCGACGACGATCCGAACAAATGGAACCGCAACATGGAAGGCGTGCCTATCATCGGTGGTCGTGACGAGATCATGAACGCCGTCAATAAGTACAATATCCACAAAATCCTCTTTGCGATTCCGTCCGCTTCCTTTGAAAACAAACAGCAGCTTCTCAACATATGCAAAGACTCTGGTTGCGAACTACTTAGCGTTCCAGGCCTTCTGCAGCTCGCCAGTGGTGAAGTGACGATTCGCGCCATTCAGGAGGTCAAAATCGAAGACCTGCTCGGACGCCCCCCCATCAAAGTCAACATGGACGAAATCTTCAACCAACTCGCCGGTAAAGTCATTCTCGTCACAGGCGGTGGCGGTTCCATTGGTTCGGAACTCTGCCGACAGATTGCAGCACACAATCCTAAGCATCTTATTATCTTCGACATATATGAAAACAACGCATATGACATCCAGCAAGAACTTCTTGCCAAATACCATGAAAATCTGAACCTCACGGTGCTTATCGGTTCCGTCCGCGATTCGCGCAGAGTGCTTCAGTTGTTCCAAGACTATCGTCCGGACATCGTCTTCCACGCCGCCGCGCACAAGCATGTTCCGCTCATGGAAGACTCCCCCTGTGAAAGCATCAAAAACAATGTTCTCGGCACGTACAAAACAGCTTACGCCGCCATGCTCTACGGCGCGGAGCGGTTCCTGCTCATTTCCACAGACAAAGCCGTCAATCCAACCAACATGATGGGTGCCTCCAAACGGCTCTGCGAAATGGTCATCCAGACCATGCACAAAGTCTCGCAATCAGGCGACATCGCGTCGTTGCCGCTTCTCCATGACCATGACATATCCGTCCCGAAAATCCAGCCGGAACGCAAGACGGAATTTGTCGCCGTCCGTTTCGGTAACGTCCTCGGCTCCAACGGTTCCGTCATCCCGCTTTTCAAGAAGCAGATTGAAGCGGGTGGTCCTGTCTGCGTAACGGATCCGAACATCATCCGTTATTTCATGACGATTCCGGAAGCCGTCTCGCTCGTCCTGCAAGCGGAAACCTACGCCAAAGGCGGCGAAATCTTCGTGCTCGATATGGGCGAGCCTATCAAAATCGACGATCTGGCTCGAAATCTTATCAAGCTCTCCGGCCTGAAACCGGACATTGACATCCAAATCAAATACACGGGCCTCCGCCCCGGCGAAAAGCTCTTCGAAGAGAAGCTTATGTCCGAAGAAGGTCTTCAGAGAACGGCGAACCATCTCATCCATATCGCCAAACCAATTGAAATGAACACCGAGGTCTTCCTCGAAAAGCTGAAACAGCTTTCCGAAGCCAGCCAAAGCAACTTCAACGATATCCGCCACATTGTCGCGGATCTTGTTCCGACCTACCATCCAGTCGCCATCAAATCAACGCCTATCCTTCCGCTTGACAAGAATGAATTCGAACGACTTGCGGCTGTCGTCAGGCAATTCAATATCCATGGTGATGTCGTATCCATTACACGTCTGAACAAAGGCTACATCAACCAGACATACCACGTCGAAACCAAATTGCATCATATCCATTCCTATACGCTCCAGCGAATCAACACGCATGTTTTCCCGGACATCGCGGCATTGATGGACAATTTCGTCCTCGTGACGGAACACCTCCATGATAATTTCAAACTGCCTGGCAATTCTCCGAAAGGCGCTGTTCAGATGGCCCGCACCACACAGGACGGCAAGCCGTACATCTTCACCGACGGTGGAGCATGGCGACTCATGACGCATTTTGACGAAGTCTATTCGCTCGATCTGCCAAACTCACCTGAAACGTTCCATCAGGCAGGCCTCGCCTTCGGTTCGTTCATCCGCCAGATGTCGGACATTTCACCAGAAAAAATCCACGAAGTCATCCCGAACTTCCACGACACGGCCAGCCGTTACAAAGACCTCGAAACGGCTATTAAAGCCGATCCGAAAGGCCGCGTAAAGGACGTCCAGCCCGAAATCGAATTCATCCGTGCCCATGAACCGCTCTACTCCAAAATCTCGGAACCGCTCTCCAAAGGCGAAATTCCTACGCGAATCTGCCATAACGACTGCAATCTCAACAACATCCTCTTCGACAACAAGACGCATTATCCTGTCGCCATCATCGATTTGGACACAGTCATGCCGTCCTCCCCGCTCTATGATTTCGGCGACAGCATGCGTATCGGCACGAACACCGCGAAGGACGATGAAAAAGACTTGTCCAAAGTCAGTTGCAATCTTTCGCTCTACGAACAGTACGCCCGCGGCTGGCTTGAGGCCTGCGGCGACATGCTGACCGTCAAAGAGCTCGAACTCCTTCCGTTCGCCTCACTTGTCATCACCTCCGAAGATGGCATCCGCTTTCTGGCGGACCACATCAACGGCGATATCTATTATTCACAAATCGACTACCCCGGCCAGAATCTGGACCGTTCCCGCACACAGCTCGCGCTCGTACGGGACATGGAGGCGAAACTGCCGCAAATCAAACAGATTCTTACCAAAATCTACAACGAACTCAACCTTCCCGTCAAATCACTCTAACAGAACAATACACGGCAAGTCATCATGAACAGACGCATCATCATTCCAGCCGCCGGAAAAGGCTCCAGACTGACAAAATCGGAAGACGCACCGCCCAAAGTGATGCATTGCGTCGGTGGCAGACCGCTGTTGCAAGTCGTTCTGGAACAAACGAATTTCATTCCGGAAGATGACACGTATATCGTCGTCGGCTACAAAAAAGACGCCATCATCAACCATTTCGGCGACCGTTACCACTACGTCGAACAGACAGAGCAGAAAGGGACGGGCCATGCCGTCCTCGTCTGTCAAGACCACTTCAAAGAATTTGATGGTACGATACTTGTGACATTTGGAGACATGCCGTTGTTCCGCCGTGAAATCATGCAGGCCATGTGCGACTACCATGAATCGCGCCACGCAGCCTGCACGTTGCTCACGGCGCAGAATCCTGAACTGAAAATGTGGGCCCGTATCGTACGGGACGGCGACGACCGCTTCGCCGCCATCGTGGAAGGAAAGGACTGCACGCCTGAACAGGCCCAAATCACAGAGCTCTTCGCGGGCGTTCTCGTGTTCGACAGCAAGGCGCTCTTCCAATATCTGCCGCTCGTCGGCGACCACAACGTCCAGCATGAATACTATCTGACGGAAGTTCCCGAACTGATGGTCAAGGCCGGCCTATGTGTCGAAACCTTCCCGACAGATGATGGCGATGACTTGCGCGGCGTCAATACGCAGGAAGATCTCCGCATCTGCGAAGAGATTCTAAAACGGCGCATGGGACTCTGATCACGCATCCAATAGTTCGCGTCTCGCTTTTTTCGCCGCCGTTGTTTGTCTTGGATGACTTTTAATATTATGGTATGCATAAAAGGATTTTCATCTATCTAATAGCGAATTGAAGGAGCCATCATGCGTCTGATCATTCTGGGAGCCGGCGGCTTTGGCCGAACGGTCGCCGATCTGGCCGCCCAAAGCGGCCGCTATGAAAATATTTCCTTCCTTGACGACGGCAGCACGGCTCCGGACGTCATTGGGAAATGTGTGGATTTCGCCAATTTTAAAGATGATGCGACGGAAATGCTGCCTGCGCTGGGCAACAACGAATTGCGGCTGATGCTCGGACAGCGCATCGAAGCGGCTGGCATCAAACTCGCAACCGTCATCCACGAAACCGCCTACGTCAGCCCGACGGCCATCGTCATGCCCGGCTCAATCATCCTGCCGAAAGCCGTCGTCAACACCTCCTGCGTCATTAAACGCAGCTGCCTCATCAACATCGGCGCCATGATCGACCACGGCACTGTCATTGAAGAAGGTTGCCACATTTGCGTCGGAGCGATTGTGAAGGCGGAGAACCGCATTCCCCGGCTGACAAAGATCGAAGCAGGCCAAGTCATTGAAAACAGGCAATATCCGCTCAAATAACGAGCCTTCGCCATACGGCAAAAAACGAAACAAAACCATTCATCATCAATCCAATAAACCAGAAACGAACCATGAAAACTCTCGCAATCTTCGGCGGCGAAAAAACTGTTCCAGACGGCTACATCAAGACATGGCCCCCCCTCACGCAGGCTGACCGCGACGCCGTCCTGTCCGTCTTCGACTCCAACGTCCTCCATGGCATCGCCGCTCCGCAATGCAAAGCCTTCCAAGAGGAATTCGCCGAATTTCTTGGCGTAAAGCACTGCCTCGTCGTGAATAGCGGCACTTCGGCCCTCCACATGGCCATCACATCGCTCGGCATCGGCCCTGGCGACGAAGTGATTCTGCCCGCCTTCACCTATTGGTCGTCCGCCGCCATCGTCCTCCACCAGAACGCGATACCCGTATTCGTCGATATCGACAAAGATACGTTCAGCCTCAATCCAGATCTGCTGGAAGCCGCCATCACGCCGCGCACGAAGGCCATCCTGCCCGTCCACATCCACGGCATGCCTGCTGATTTGGAACGCATCATTCCGATTGCGAAAAAGCACGGCATTCCCGTCGTCGGCGACTGCTGCCAAGCCCACGGAGCCTCCATCAACGGCAAATACGTCGGTTCCATGGAAACGACCGCCGGCTTCAGCTGCAACCGCTCCAAAAACCTTTCGGGCGGTGAAGGCGGCATGTTCGTCACAAACAGCGAAGACGCCTACCAATTCGCCAGTTGGATGCGCGACTTCCGTGAAGTTCCCATCAATGCGGAAAGCACGCCGCACACATTGGCCGCCCTTGGTTGGAACTACCGTCCGCACGAATTCGTGACGGCGCTCATCCGTTCGCAGTTCAAACACCTTCCTGAAAACAACGCACGCCGCTACGAAATGGCGCACTACATGACCGATAAGCTAGCCAATATCCCCGGCCTCAAAGGTCCCTTCGAACCAGCAGACCGCAAGCCTGTCTATTTCTCCTACATCGTCGATTTCCGTCCGCAGGAACTCGGACTCGACATTCCCGCGCCTAAATTCAAAGCCGCCATGATCAAGATTCTCCGCGCGGAAGGCATCGGCTTCGGCCAGTGGCAAGGCAGACCTGTTCCGTCCATGGAGATTTTCCAACATCATGACGCCTACGGCAAGGGCTGCCCGTGGAACTGCGCCCATTACAAAGGCTTCGCCAACTACAATCCATCGCAATATCCTGTTACGCAGGAGTTTATCGCGAATCACTCCTATCTGTCCAGCCTCTATCCGCCGAACAATTTGGATCTTGTGGATCTCTACGTCCAAGGCTTCCAGAAGGTCGTCTCCCAGCCAGAGAAGATTCTGGAAGTGGCGAATTCGCTATAATCTAGGCTTCTAGATTTCTAGAATCCATACCGCTTACTACCTGCGGCGGTGACGACTTCCACCCATGTGGAAAGGCCGTCGCCGCCGCGTTTCACGTTTAGAACGGCGTTTCGGCCAGAGATGTCAATGACGGTGCAGAACACCGTGCTTTTCGCACGGCGGCGCGCGAAAATCGTCAACGGGCCATTTTCGCCCTGCACGCCACGTCCCGTCACATATTCCGTTGTTTCAGCAACTTCTGGCACGATAAAACGCGTCACATGACCAGGCTTGCCGCATTGGAACGGCGTCATTTTGTTGTGTTCTAATCGTGTGAACGTCTGCCCTTTTGCCGTGAAATCCGCCGTCCAGGCGGCTTTCGTCTCACAAGACGAAAGCCCTGTCAGCATTCGATAGCCGCCATTTTCGTATTTTCTGTCCAACGGCTTGAAGACTTCAGGCAGCGACGGTTCGCCACGCAGATGCCATACCAAATCATACGTATGCTCCAACCGCGAAAACGCCCCGAAAATATCGACGATGTATTCATCTGTCATATAGACGGAACGATCCTGCATGACGCCGCTGACGGCTTCGTCGCAGACGGCTCGCGCATGCTGTTCCTTTTCATCGCCGCCAAACGCGACCAACATGCCCTTTGCAGGCGATTGATCTTGTTCATCGACAATCAATAGATTGTGCGCGAACGATTTGGAATACCATTCCTTGTAATCCGACGTCTCATACCACGCGCTGCCCGGATCAGCGGCGAGTTGTTCGCCATGGGAGAAAATGTCAAGATTCAGCTTGTCCAAATGACTGTGCGAACCATGCGGGCCATAATCCAACAGCAGGAAGGGATCGCCGCCATTCAGCCGTAATACGGCATATCCAACAGAATCGAAGTTGATGGAACCAAGCGGTTTAGGGGCTTCTTCCGCAGCATCAGGAACCGTGTATTTCGTCGTACTGACAAAAATCTGGAAACGCGTTGGGAACCACCGCGTAATTCCTTTTAATATAGGCAGATAAGCGGGATCGCGATAGTTGTCGTAGGCGTATTCCCACACCGTATCGTTCCAATTGAAGATGCTGACGGCACCACTGTCATGGATGGCGGGTGAGACATAATTCGGATAGCTGAAAATCAATTCCGAATCGAACAGTTTCTTCAGCGCGCCGTCATTGGCGGCGTACATGTCGATACCATGGTGGCGAAGCGTCTCCGCCATCGTAATCAGCCCCTGCAACGCCATCCCCTGATAGCCCATCGCACCTTCCTTCCAGAGCATGTCATCCCCTATCCCGTTCTTGAACTGGAACTTATAACCGCCTTGGCGACCGCCTTTGTTGTTGGTCCAGCCGTTTTCAGCGATATCGACCAATTCGGCGTCATGGGTGGCATAACCTGTCAAAAGGATAGCGGCTGTCGAAATGACGGCCCAGTTCGTGGCTGAAATCAGATGGGAGCGATTGCCTGCAATATGCTTCGCATTCGCCTTCAGAACAACATCTTCCACATCTTTTCGTTCATCCGCCGAAAATTCATCATAAATCAAATCATACGCACGAACCATCATGATGAGCCATGTGGAATCGGACAACCGTTGATCGAAAATGATACTCGGATCATGGCTGAAGCCTGGCCGTGCCCCAACGCGGTAGTTCGGATATTCCTTCACATAGCCCATGAGAATGGATTTCGCCAAATCGCGGCATGGCGCATCATCCGTCAACCGCCACAGCATCGAGGCGGTCAGTGCATTGACCGCCAGCTGATTATGAATGCGCCCCCATGTTTCGCCACTCGGCATCGTCTTGCGGTCGGACACATGAACATATTCTCCCTCCTCGTTCTTTTCACCCGCGGGAACAACGGGCGGCGTTTTCAGCAATCCTGCCAATTGCGACTTTCCCTGAGCCACCTGTTCTTGCATGAACGTATTGGACGCCAATTCTTTGCGCATCGCGGCAAGCTCCTCCGCGTCCCATTGCAAGCATGGATTGCCTTCCACATTTTTCACAACCGTATAAGTCTTCGGTGCCGTCCATTCATGCGGCGTTTCGACCGAAACAGGCTTGAACGTATATTCCTCCGGTGGACTCATCAATTCGCTAAGATCCGTTTTACTATAGACATGCACACGGTCGAAGCCACCCCACGCCGCCTCTTTGCCTTCCTGCGGATAGAGGTCACGGATGCGGATGGTCACCGTTTTCGCCGTGCGTCCATCCAAATCAAATCGCGTCTCCTTCTGCGTCTGGTCGCGCGGGATTTCGCAGTTTTCTTTCACCAACTGACCATCCAACAGAACATCGAACGATTTGATCTGCCGCATCGCGCCAGGCCGTTTGTGCTGCCACAACGCCACCGCCTGCACATCGACCTCCACAGGCATCGTGATATGGTATTCGCCCGTCATCGGCGGATTGACGACCGGCCCCCAGCCATTCCGATCCAAAATGAGATTGTTCAACGGAATACTACGATTGTAACCGCCGCCGCTGAACGTCACTTGACCGCCCAGCCGTGACAAGGCGGCCTCAAACTCGCCTTCACGCGGATTTCCGTGCAAAACCAAACAGCACACAAGCAAAACGGAGGTGAAGGCGAGTTTCATAAGTTACCTTTTATTATAGGGTTATTATGCAATTGCGTCGCGCATTTTGGCGGCGCAGTTGGACGTCACGGAATCAATGCCGATTTCAAGGAAATGCTGGCATATTTCAACGGTGTCCAACGTCCATGCCGCATAGAACATGCCCGCGTCATGAATCATTCTCACGAATTCCGCATCGACGAATTCCGCATTGCAATGCGCATCGATGCCGTCGCATTTCAAATCCTGCAATTTCTTCAGATAGAACGCCTTGTCATGCATGAAAGTGCCGTCTTCGTTCTTCTTGAAGGATGTCAGCCACAATGCCTGCTGGTCCGGATACTTCTCTTTGAAGAGTTTCACGATATCCGCATGGAAGCTGATCATGATGATCTGGTCACGCGTGCAGTGTGATTTGTCGATTTCCGCCATCATGGCGTCGATGACGCGCGGGTCGTTCTCTTTGATTTCCACATAGAAAAGCTTGCCGGGCTTCAGAATTTCGAGGGCTTCCGCGAAGGTCGGAATCTTTTCGCCTTGGAAGGCGATCTTGCCATTGCAGGCATCCAGTTTCTCAACGTCCTCAAACGTCGATTGTTCGATGACCATCGACACGCCGCCACAGCAGCGCTGCGTATTCGCGTCATGGCTGCAGACCAGAACGTTGTCGGATGTCAGATGAATATCGGTCTCCATGCCGTCAACATCGCGCTCCATAGCCAGCCTAAAGGCGGAAGCGGTGTTCTCGGGGGCGTCATGTGATTCGCCACGGTGTGAAATCCAAATTGCCATTTCTTACTCCTTTTTGTGTTAATACTTTGCGAAAAAAGCGTCCATACGCTCATTATTCTTGAACGGATAATCCTTCGGACAACGTGAAATCTCGTATTCCAAGCCTTTGCGCAACGGAATGAAATCGCTTTGCTTAAGTCCCGTCACCGCAAGCATCTTGTTGTTGTCATAGACGCGATTGAAAAGCCGTGCGACTTCCAGCTGCCAGCGTTTGCCGAGATTGCACGGATCTGCCTCCAATATCGAGAGATAGTCCTCTTTGTCAATCCACACGGCCTTCAGGCCGCAGATTTCCTTGTAGTAATCGGCGATTTCCTGCCATGTACGGGCCTCGGAAGTCGTCACGTTGAAATCTTCCCCAAGTGCTTTCTCATTGAAAATCAATCCTTTGAACATCTTCGCGACATCGCCGCCCCAACAGAGCGACGCAGGGATGAGCCGTGCCTGTTCAGGCAGCGCCACAGGCTTGCCCGCGAACGCACGGCCGACCGTGTCCGCCGCCTCCAACGTCACCAGTTGGTAGCGCAGATACGAATATGTCGTCGAAGGACGGACAATCGTCCAATTCTTTCGTGGAAGACTGCGCAATATGTTCTCACCACGTGCTTTGTAGATGCAGTAGTCATCCGAATTCACGAGAATCGCGTCCTTTGACGCATCAATCAGACGCGGCGACGATTCCACAATCGGATTCTCTTCATTCGCAAAAACGCGGCAGCTGGACAGATAGAAATATTGATCTGTAAAGGACGTCATCAACGGCATCATCGTCGCCAGCGTGTTCGTCGGATACGTCATGAAATCGACGATGCAGTCATAATGATTTTTCAGGAATCCCATCAACGTCGCGCGATCTTTTGCATTCGCCTTGAAATAATGCACGTTGGGCTGCGTCGATTCCTTATCGTCCAACGAAACGGCGTCGATTTCATAATCCATTTCCGCCAACGCGGGAACAAGATACTGCCCCATCGCGCCTGTCGCGCCTATTACCAAAATTTTTTTGCCCATAGTCTGTTCCGATATCCGCCTGCGCTCACAGCCTCCTGCCTGAATCATTATAATAACTGTAAACGCGAAGATTCATTTTACAACACACCACCCTACCATTAAATTAATATAGTGTGACTTTTCAGGAAGCACATGCCCGCAACCAACCATTCTTTTACAAAGAAGAAAATACATTTATGTCAGAAGAAACAAAACCATCACGCGAATTTCTCGGCTCACGCCTTGGCTTCATCCTCTTGTCGGCAGGATGCGCCATCGGCCTCGGCAATATTTGGCGATTCCCCTACATAACGGGACAATATGGCGGCGCATTATTTGTCTGCTTCTACCTGTTGTTTCTGATTATGCTGGGCTTCCCCGCCATGGTCATGGAACTGGCCATCGGCAGAGGCAGCCGCCAATGCCTGATCGGTAGCTTCCGCACATTGAAACCAGCGGATTCGCGCATCCCATGGGTTGGTTTCGGCAAGCTTTTCTTCGCGGGAAATCTGATTCTGCTGATGTTCTACAGTGTCATCACAGGATGGCTGCTGTCATATACTTACGACTATTTGACCGGAGTCTTCAATTATCTGAAAGCCGATGACATCGGCACCGTTTTCGGCCAATTTCTCGGCAATTATGGCCGTCAGATCTTGTTCACATTCATCGCGTTAGGCATCACAACCGCCATCTGCATCTCCGGCCTCAAGTCTGGCGTGGAACGTTGCACGAAATTCATGATGGCTGGCCTGCTCTTCCTCATCATCGCCCTCGCCATCTATGCCATGACGCTCAAAGGCGGCATGAAAGGCGTCGTCTTCTTCCTTAAGCCTGATTTGAAATCATTGACGAACCATGGAGTTTACGATGCCATCCACGCCGCCATGGCGCAAGCCTTCTTCACATTAAGCCTCGGCGTCGGATCCATCGCCATTTTCGGCAGTTACGCGGACAAATCAAAATCTCTCGCACAGGAAGCGAGCATCATTATCGGCCTTGACACATTCGTCGCAATCTGCGCAGGCCTCATCATCTTCCCATGCTGCTTCGCCTTCGGTGTCGAAGCCAACGCTGGACCGGGCTTGATTTTCGTCACATTGCCGCGCATCTTCCTGTCCATGCCGAATGGCGGATTCTTCGGATTCGTCTTCTTCCTCTTCATGAGCATCGCCGCGCTGACCACGCTCGTCGCCGTCACGGAAAATCTCATCGCATTTGGTATAGACGAACTTCATCTGAAACGCCGCTCATCAACCGTCATCACGACGATTCTCCTCTTCATCCTCTCCCTCCCCTGCGTCTTCGGATTCAACATCTGGTCAGGCTTCCAGCCGCTTGGAAAGGGAACCAATGTCCTTGATCTTGAGGATTTTATCGTCAGCGACAATCTGCTTCCGCTAGGCTCCCTCTGCGTCGTTCTCTTCTGTACACATAAGTGGGGCTGGGGGCTGGAAAAATTCTATGAAGAGGCCAATACGGGCAACGGCTTCAAACTGCCCAAATGCATCGTCTGGTATCTCACCTACGTCCTGCCGGCCATCATTCTGCTCATCTACATCATCGGCCTCTGCAAACGCTTCCTGTAAGACGAAAAGCAATTAGAATACAACGGTAAATGCCGTTCCTTTGCCGACTTCCGAATCCACGGTGATGCTTCCGCCATGGTAATCGACGATGGTTTTCACCAACGCCAGACCAAGGCCATAGCCAGTGGTGGTGGCCGAATGTTCGACGCGGTAGAAACGGTTGAAAATCTTGTCCTGCATCTCTTTCGGAATGCCAATGCCATTGTCGATGACGCGGAAGACGATATTGCCGTCCGCCCGCTTCAGCACGACTTTCACCTTCGCTTTCTCCGGCGAATATTTCATCGCGTTCACCAACAAGTTACGGCAAAGACGTTCCAGCAGATTCGGCAACGCATCGAACCAAATGCCATCCTCCACCTCCGCCTCAATGGTCTGCTCCTTTCCTTCCGCAATCTTGCAGGACCAATCCACAGACGAGCGCACGATTTCAGAGAAGTTCTCCGATTGACGGACGCCGACGCCGCGTTCGATACGCGTCATAATCAACAGCGTCTCAACCATTTGCGACAGCGATGCCACTTCGTTCAGAACTTCTGAAATCACTTCCTGGTACTCCTCAGTCGTGCGCGGCTTCGAGAGACTGACTTCCAGCGTCCCGCGGATGACCGTCAACGGCGTGCGCAATTCATGGGCCGCATCGCTACTGAACTGACGCGATTTGGCGAAGGCATTCTCCAAATCGGCAAACGTCGCGTTCAACTGCTGAATCAAAACCTCCAGTTCGTCCTTCGTTTCAAGCGATTTGATTCGTGCTTCCAAATGCCCCGCACGAACTCGCAACAGCGTCTCCTGAACCATTTGCAACGGCATGAAAAACTTCTTGCGCAGGAAATAGTTGCAACTGAACACCAGAATCAGCGACGCCACAACAGCCAGCACAATCCCTTCCAGGAAATGCGTCACAATCTCGAACTGGCAGTCCGTTTCCACAAATATCGCGCCGCCGGGCACCACGAACCGCTCCATCACCTGCCACATTTTCAAAATGTCCTGAATGGTGCAGTTTCCGCTGAGAATCACCGCGCCCGTGATGAAAAAATCATGGTTTGAATCATCGGATTCCATTGGAATCTCCCCATATGGAATCCGATCAGGAAAGTTCGCGACCAACTTGCGAATCTGGAAGAAACCAAGTTGGAAGACATTGACGCCGTTATTGTTGACGATGATACAACGCAGTTTTGGACGACCACTGGCAAAGCTCAATTTCTTCCGCAAATCATCGGCGACACGCTCGTCCAATAGCGTCTCCAGCGTCACGCCTTCGCGGGACAATTCCTCCTGGATGTTCTGGCAGATCGTCTCCAAGTAGATCCGCTGGCTTTTCATCGTGCCCAAAATCAGATAGCCCATGTGCAGGCACAGAATAAACGTCGTCACCGTTAAAGCCAGAAACACCAGAATCAGATTCGCTTTTGTCCTGTATCGAAGCATGCCATCCCCCTATTTAATCAAATGCATGAACGCCAGCAAGATACCGAGGAACGACGCATTGTACGCCGTGAAGAGAAGCAGATACCGCCGGACTTTGTCCGGATTCAGCCGCTGATATTCTCTAAATGTAATCAGCGAAGCCAAAGATGCAATCAAAGTGCCCGTTCCACCGATATTGACGCCAACCAGCAGATCGCGGTAGTTTTCCGTAAACTGCGACAGCAAAATCGCCGACGGCACGTTGCTGATGAATTGGCACGACAGCGTGCTCACCGTCAGCGTGTCTTTCGACAGTAGATGCTTGAACACGTCATGCACCCATTCGATACGGGACATGTTGCCGGAGAAGATAAAAAACGCCGTAAACGTCAGTAACAGAGGATAATCCACCTTTTTCAACGCTTTCCTGTCCATGACCAGCAACACGCCCGTAATGACGGCCAATCCATAGTAATATGGTACAAGCCGGAAGACGATGACGACTGATAACGCAAACAGCGCCAAGTAGATACACATTCGCACTGTATGCTTCTGCACAGGCGTTTTCTCCACCCGCAACGGCGTGCTTTCGACGCATAGGCAGCAGATCGTAATGAGCAACACGGCCACCGCAAACGGCGGTGCCATGATCTTCATGAATTCTACCGTGTCAATCGTGAATTTCGTGTAAAGGTAAAGGTTCTGTGGGTTGCCGAACGGCGTCAGCATGCCGCCGAGATTCGCCGCGATGTTCTGCATGATGAACGTGAACGCCAAATGCTTTTCATTGCCCGTCGATGACAGCACGAAATAGCCCAACGGCAGAAACGTCAGCAACGCCATGTCGTTGGCGATAAACATGGAGCCGATGAACGTGATGTACGCCAACGCCAGAATGCTTGTCCGCGTCGTTCTGAACAGTCGCACGATATTATGCGCCAACATCGTGAAAAACAAGATGTTCCGCAAGGCACCGACCACCGCCAACGTGCAAAACAGGCAGGTCAGCGTCTTCCAGTCGAAGTAGCCGAGCCATTGTTTGTCAGGCGGCACAAAACACGTCGTGACGGCCGCCGCCAAAATCGCGATGGCCAGCACGACGTTGCCTCTGATGAATTGCACGATTTTCATTGATGATGAAAAAAATCCCTCCGCTTGTCGGAGGGATTTTTTAAGCTAAAAGCCTAAAGCTAAAAGCTTAAAGCTTAATTATTTTATCGTTTTATGATTAGCGTCTTTCAGCTCTTGGCTTTGCATTTGCTTTCAGCTTTCAGCTTTAAGCTTTTGGCTTTAAGCTTTTGGCTTTAAGCTTTGTATTTGCTTTCAGCTTTTAGCTTTTGGCTTTCAGCTCTTAAAGAAGTTCCGCAACTTGAACGGCATTCAGCGCGGCGCCCTTCAGCAACTGGTCGCCGCAGACGAAAATCGCCAAACCGTTCGGGCTGGACAAATCGTCGCGAACGCGGCCGACGAGCACGTCGTACTGTTCATTGCTGTCAACCGGCATCGGGAAGTAGTTGCGCTCCGCGTCGTTCACAATCTTCAGGCCGGGGGCCTTCGCAAACGCCGCCAACGCCTCTTCGACGGTGACCTTCCGTTCCTGCTCAACCGTAATGGCTTCCGCATGGGAGCGCAGGCAGGGGACGCGAACGCACGTCGGGCAGACGAGAATCTTGTCGTCATGCATGATCTTGCGCGTTTCGTTCACCATTTTCATCTCCTCTTCGCAGTAGCCGTTGGGGCCGATGGTCGTGTTGTGGCTGAAGAGGTTGAACGCATACGGATGCGGCAGGACCTGCGGCACGACGGGGCGGCCCGCCAGATAGTCGGCCGTTTCGTTGCGCAACTCTTCCATGGCTTTCGCGCCCGCGCCGCTCGCGCACTGGTAGGTGCTCACGATGATGCGTTTGATGGGGGAGATATCGTACAACGGCTTCAACGCGACGAGCATGATGATGGTCGTACAATTCGGATTCGCGATGATGCCTTTGTGCCATTTCACGTCTTCCGGATTGACTTCCGGAACGATCAGCGGAACGTCCGCCTGCATGCGGAACGCGCTCGAATTGTCAATGACAACCGCCCCGGCCTTGACGGCATGGGACGCAAAATCACGCGAACGGCTCGCACCCGCGCTGAACAACGCGATATCGACGCCGCCGAACGAATCTTCGGTCAGTTTCTCGACTTTAACGTCTTCGCCTTTGAATTTCAAAGTCTTGCCAACGGAACGCTCGGAAGCCAAAAGCTTCAGGTTCTTAACAGGGAAATTGCGCTTCTCGAGCGTCTTCAGCATTTCTACGCCGACCGCGCCCGTGGCACCGACTACAGCAACATTGAATGATTTCGCCATGATGGCATTTCCTTCTTTTAAATGACTTCGTTGGCGACTCCAAATGAGTCCAACTACATAATATAAGGAATAATTGCCATTTTACAAAGCATATGCACTCTTTTACACGCTTTTCAGATGCAAAGCCCCCTGCCACAGCTATTTTCTAGATCATCTAGAGCTTCTAGCGGTTTTAGATCTTCTAGCGTTTTTTTCGCCCTCCGCAGTTGCGATTTTGCGTTAAGCGTGTAAATTATTAGAAATAATGCCAGCATAGCTCAGTTGGTAGAGCACTTGACTTGTAATCATGAGGTCACGGGTTCGACTCCCGTCGCTGGCTCCAGTTTTCAAAATCCTGCAACTCAACAAGTTGCAGGATTTGTTCTTTTTATAGGACCTCTCAGTCCTTCCAAAGGAAATTGCGTTGCAGGACATGAACGGACATATCTGCCGCGGCAGTTTTGATGCTCCGCTGGATGCCGCGGCGCCACTCCCAACCGAAATTGCGGAAAAGGATTTCCGACGGCTGCGCTTCGCAATAGACGATGCAGTTTCGACAATCCGGGAAGCCGAAGCATGCATAGCTACCTTCGATGGCGATCGTTCCGCCCTTCGCATAGTTGAAGACTGGAACATAACCATAGTATTCGCCACCAAAACGCGTTTGACGGATGTCAAGCCTCCCATAATTGTCGAACCACCGCAAGTCATTGGCAAACGGCCAGTTGGGAACAATCGGCAGATGGTTGTAAACATGATCCTTCATCGGCATGGGCACGCCGAGCAGCCCCCAGCAGTGCATGTTGCCGCGATTCACAATGAAAGACTGGCGGTCTTGACGGCCATTCGTGCTCGCCCAATTGTTCTCCAGCCACGTCGTCGCGGCATCGCTGTCCACGCCCTGCACAGGCGAGACAAATGTGCAACGTGAAATGGTCAGTCTTGCTTCATTCTCCTTTCCAGCCTGAAAGTACACCGCACACTTCCGTTGTTGGTAGAAGAAACATTTGTCGATATGTACCAACGCCTTAGGTGATTCAGTCAAATCAAAAGCCGCACTGCCCCATGCCAGACGCAGATGCTCTACGGACACATTTTTCACATTCACACCATGGAAAATCGGCATGTCTCGATTGCTCTGCAACAGGCAGCCGATGCCTCGAACGGTAATGCGGCAGTCGGGCGGAAGATCCAATGGTTGTGAGATTCGCATCAAGATGGGTGGCAAGAGGATACGAACTGGAATAGCCTCCTTTCGAGCCGCTGCGAAAAGCGACTGGAGCGCAACGGTGTCGTCGGACTCCGGATCATCGTCCAAACCGAAATCGCGAGCATCCAGTATTTTTGCCGAGGCCGCAACTTTGGGCAATGCAGGACGTTTCACGGCAAACTTCGACTCTTGTTCGGGAGTGACATCACCGTTTTGATTGAGAGAAAACACAGCAGGAGTATTCTCCGTAGATAGCCCCTTGCAATGGGTAATGCTCCACAAATACGGCGGTTCAATGGTCATCATCGCGCCTTCGAAAACGGCCAACGCTGGCTTGAAATTGTAGTGGAACTTTTGCGCAAGTTCCAAATTGAAAGGAACTTCCCAAACAACGGCGGGAATTGGACCAACTGTTCCTTCAACCGCCACATCATCGAAATCCAACAACAACGGCGAATTTTCAGCCGCGCTGTTTTCAATGCGCAGCAATGCCTGCCCTATTCCAATGAATTCCGCATGGCGTATCGACATAGCCGACGGCACTTCGCTGATGTATTTTCCGCTTGTCCAACGGACAGCGGGCATGTCTGCCGACGGCGTCTCCAGACGGAAACGTCCGCCCCAAATCGTTCCGCCATGTCCTGCAATCCAACATGCTTTGTCACCAATGGTTCCAGCCGCGCGACAGTCCAAATCCACATAGCGATTGAACATACCACCCACAAAAGCAGGCTGGGTTAGCGGCTTTTTGGAAACAAATACACAACGCTCAATCTGGCAACCATCCGTCGCCATGTCGATGGCTGTCGCGCACTCTTCGAAACGGCAGTCGGAGACAATTGCCAAGGTGGAATGCGCATAATACGGCTGCGTCTCATCATTTGGCGTCAACTTCGGCCCATCTGACGTGTTTTCAACAGAATACGGCCCCATCGTCATCGTGCTGAAATCATGGCCACCGGGCCGACGGTAGTTGTGGCTCCAAATGGCGGCTCCAGATGAATTTCGGAAAACACAATTCTCCACGCAGAAATTCGCCATGTCGTTGTTTCCTGTGTAAAGCAGTAGTTGACGACGACCGCCTTCGAACGTCACGCCGCTGATGCGTACCCTGTACCCCCAGTGGCTGTACAGGATATCCTTCGACGGATTGTCAATCCGAATGATGGCCCCCTCTTCGCCACGCAATACCAATGAGTTGGCGAACAACGTCTTCGTTACGCGATAGATTCCCGCCGGTAAGAATACTTCCGGTTGGATCGTATTCTCTGTTGTGGTGCTCAAAGCCGCAAGATGCGCAAGTTCGGGCAGATCGTCCACCATCGGTTGCCGTGCCAGCAGAATATTCGCCGACCGTTCACGCGACGCCGAAAGTGCTTTTTGAATCGCCGCCGTGTCATCGGCCACACCATCGCCGATTGCCCCAAAGTCCTTGACATTCAGCGCATTAATAGGAGCGGCAAAAAGTCTGACTACAGTCAGGCAAGAAAGAAGGAAAAGAGAGAAAATTTGATTTGGCTTATTCATTTTATTACCATTGATAAAAATGTTCATTTTTCCATTTAACCACATGAATAATATGCCATTAATTCGAATTTCTGCATTTATTTTGCAAATTTTCAAATTAACAATCCATTAAAGTTCAAAATCTTCTACGACCATCCTCTATCCTCAAAAAAATAATTCAATTCTTTTATCGTTTCTTGAATAACACACGTCAAAATGCGCAATGACGAGACACAAACGAAGAGAGTCGAAAGAAAACCACGGAGAGTCAGACATTATTAGGAGGGCATATGAAGCTACGCATTTATATAACGTTATTTGCAGCTCTATTCACCTGCGCGTTCGCCGCTGATGCGACGGATGCTGAATGCGTCGATGGATCCTGCACCTTGCCGGGTATCGTAAAAGATGGACAGAATGGCAGTTACGCCGTTTTGTCACCTATCGGTCCGGGCACAATTCAGAAAATCACACAAGCGCCACGGCTCGACACGTTGGATGGCAAGAAAATCGCCATCGTCGGCGGCAGTTTCATGGCCTCCGTCACCCATCCTGAACTCAGGCGGCTTATTCTGTCCAAATATCCAACTGCGAAAATCTATTTGCTCAGCGAAATCGGTTCGGCCGGACCATGGCCCGCTCCAGGCGTCATCCGCCATGAAAAAGACGAATTCCAACGGAAATTAAAGGAATACGGCATCCAGGCGGTCATTTCCGGCAACGGCGGTTGCGGCCTTTGCACACCGAAGGAAACAGGCTCCTGCATCGCGGCGGAGCATATGGGCATACCGTCCGTCATGATCGCGGCTCCAGGCTTCGTGGAACAGGCCCGTTTCGCGGCAACAGCGGCAGGTGTTCCCATCCAACGAGTTGCGGAATATCCGGGAGCCTTCGCCTCCCATACGCGCGACGAATTGCGCAACAACACACGAAACATCCTGTGGCCGCAGATTCAGAAGGCTTTGACCACGCCGTTCACGGAAGAGGAAATCAAAGCGTCGCAATCAGTTACAAATGACGCCAACGGCGTCGTTTTCACAGGCACTTATGACGAAGTGAACCATTATTTCGCGGAAATGGGCTGGACGGACGGCCTCCCAATCGTGCCGCCGACAGAGGAACGCGTCGCCCAATTTCTGAAGTTCACCGACAAACGGCCCGACGATGTCGTCGCCGAACTGCCTGTCGCCTTCCGCAAGACGACCGTCCGCCACGTCGCCGTCAACGGTGTCATGTCCGGCTGCCCAGCCGAATTCATGCCGATACTCATAGCCTTCACGCAGGCAATGGGTTACGGCGAATTTCGCAAGACGCTGGCCAGCACTCATGCATGGACACCGTTCTGCTGGCTCAATGGCCCGCTCGCCCGTCAGCTCGGCATCGACTGCGCCCAAGGCGAAATCTCCACGCAGAAGAATGCGCGAATCGGCCGTTTCATCAATCTCGCCATGCTGAATCTCGGCGGTTACTATGTGAAAGAGAACAGGATGGGCACGTTCGGCTATCTGATGCCGTGGTGCCTCGCCGAAGACGAAAAGGCCGCTATCAATCTCGGCTGGATGCCTTGGAACATGCAAAATGGCTATGGTTTGAATGTGAACACATTGACGGCAGCCTCCGCTCTTTCTTGGGGAAATAATTTGGCGCCAGCGACTTCCGACGCCAAAAAGATTATGGAGATGATGGCGTGGGATACCGTGGAGAAAGAACAATTTGCCGTCGGTAGCGGCACGCCGTTCGTCTATCGCACGATGTTGGTCACTGAATATGTGGCGCGCGATTTGGCAACGACTTACAAAAGCAAGGCGGCTTTGGAGAAAGCGTTGGTCGAAACAGCGCGGCGGCCATTGGAGGAACGCGCCTACGCCAACTACTGGGGTAATCCCGGAAGTGCTTTCAATCCATCGACTTATTCTGTCCAGCAACATGCGAAACGCATCGGCGGCAATGAAGGAAGTGCCGTCACGAAAACGCCGCCATGGCTTGCGTGGTCTGGCAAGGAGACCGTTGAAACGGTTCCCGTCATGCAGGAAGGCAAGACGGCTATTCTGATCACGGGAGACGCCAATCGCAACAAGTCGCTCTGCGTGCCCGGTGGCGGCTTCGCCACGGTGCAGATCGAACTTCCCAAGGCGTGGGATGAACTCACAAAAGAGCTTGGATATGAACCGCTTAAATCATTCTATCTGCAAACCGACATGAAGCCGTTGGATCCCAAGCCAGATCCACGCCGCGAAGCCTACCGGCAGCAACAACAACGCCGATAAGTTTGAACAAACTATCATTTTTTTGCATTTTAGTTGCAAACACAAGAAAAACTCAGCGGAAAGTCTATTTTTGGGACACATTCCGCTGAGTTTCTCATGAAAAATGACAACATCTCCTAAAAAGAACTAAGAAAAATAGTTTTCCTAGATAATTATTACTAATTTATGATATCATCAATATGGAAAGGAAGTTCCGCGTCCCCCTTTCCTTTTCCCCAATCCATAAGCCATTGGCCATGAGCCATTAGCCATTAGCCATTAGCGGCTTCCAATCCTATTGGATGCCGACTTCCTTCATGTCCAGCATCGGGAAGCCAAGACGCCCCAAAAGCGAATCCTTTCCAAAGCTGAAGTCACGTTTTGACAAGTCGTTGAAGCCTGGATCCGCGATGATCGCGCCACGGTCGAAGCCACGCTTCTGCCATTCGTCCAAATCGCACTTCCATTCGCCTGAAACCGCAATCGACGGGAATTTGCCTTCCGTATTGAAGAAGATGCTGTTTTCTGCAAGGAACGTCGGCCGCTGCAGATGCTTTTCATTTCCAGAGCGAATGAACGGTCTACCGTTCGTCACGAACACGTTATTGTAGCTTGACAGCGCATTAGAGAAATTCAGCCCGGGGAAGACGCCCGCGAACTCCTGTCCGCGGGCAATCGCCAATACAGCGTCGTTGCCAAACGCGAAGATGTTGTAGCGCAATGTGTTCTCGCGTCCGAAATGCTGATGATACGCCTCGCTGGAGCAGTCCGTGCAGATATTGTTTTCCACGACGACATGGGAGGAGCCTTCGTCGGTATAGATGCCCCATCCGCCGTAGTAGCGGCGTTTCACGTTGGCGATGTAGTTGCTATAGACACGCGTACCAGGCTGGATTCCAAGCAGATAGACACCGCCCATATCGGAGAGGATTCCCTTGCCGAGATCATGGATGAGATTCCAGCCAATGCGATTCTCCCGCGCGACCGTCTCGCCGAAGCCCCAATTCCATCCTGCCGACACGCCGGAATAGAACAAATCATGGATGTGGTTGTGTTCCACCAAGTTACCAAACGCATGCGTGATGAGAACGCCAACGCCACTTGCGAAAACCAATCCGCCATCGTAAATATGGCAGTTCGTGACGGTTACGCGAGACGTCCGTTGTTCGCTTGGATCATTCGCCGCCGCACCGCCGATGCGCACGCCACCCGCGCCAAGTTCGTGCAGTTCGTTGTGGTCAATCAAAATATTGGAGCAGCCCGCACTAGCTTCGATGCCATACCAACTGGTCTCCGAAATCGTGCAATCCGTTATTTCGCAATCACTTGAATTGGCCATGAAAATCGTTCCGGGCACTTGGACGGCGGCCTGCGGAGCGGCCGCGAACGGATGCTCCGAATGTTCGTCCAGCCACGTTTCCTGCATGGCGTAATTGACATAATCCTTTCCCGGAATGTCGTAACGCCGCGTGCACGTCGGACGATAACCGCCACCATGTTTGAACGACAGATTGCGGATGGCTAGATAACGCACATTGTTCAAACGCAACAAGCTACCGATATGCGTCGCGACAGGATGCTCGCCGTCCGCCTCCAAACGATTATCCAGAATGACCGTCACCGTCTTGTCCGTGCTATCATAATAGAATTCGCCGGACTCTAGCAATGCTTCACGCACGTTTTCAAATCTGTATTCCGTGTCGCCGCTGGTCATGAGGAACGTGGAACGATGGGTGGAATACAATTCGCCCGTTTCTGTATCATACGATTTGACAGGCAGATGCTCTTCAATCCACTTGTGCGTCATGAAGACGTCGATGCCTGTCAGATTGTGCCATTTCGGATTGAACGAACCTTCCTGCGTTGTGAAATGATCGCCGCCGCTGAACAGGCCGCCGCCCCATGGCGACGTCGTGTTCCGCACACGATACATTCCTTCTTTCGGAAACGCCGCGCGTTTCAGCATCTTTCCTTTATAATACAGTTCCTGCACGGGAAACGCGGCCGCCGCCTGCCACGCCTTTTTGCCGTTGATCATGACTTCATGCCAGTTGCTCAATTCATAACCACCGTCAATGACGGCATTTTCGCCTTCGACTCCAGCAATGGTCAGCGGAAAATCCGTATCCAATTCAATCGTTTTCGCGACATGATACACGCCACCATGCAACAGAATGCGAGCCGGCAGCCGCAACGTGCCGCGGTTGCGCATCTCACGAAGGCGCGCCACCGCGCCTTCAATTGTCGCCATCGGAGCCGTCACGCCGTCGTTCGCGTTATTGCCATCGGGGGCCAGATACAGAATCGTCTCGCTCATCGTTTTCTCCTGTGCCTCTATTTGATTTTATCCGACAAAACCATACAGTAATTACGCTTTTCTCCCCCTGATGTTTCGTGAATTGCATTGCCAACGGCGGGACGCCGATGGCACCACCACAAGCCAACGGCGGGACGCCGATGGCACCACCTACCCACCATGAAAAACATTCTTGTATTAAACGGTCCAAATCTCAATATGCTTGGCATCCGCGAACCAAATATATATGGCAAGCAGGACTATCCCACACTCGTCGCCTTCATTCAGGAGGCCGCGGCGAAGCTTGGCCTAACCGTTGATGTCCGCCAATCCAACCACGAAGGCGTTCTTGTCGATTGGATTCAGGAGGCTCTAGGCAAATTCGACGGCATCGTCATCAATCCAGCCGCCTATACCCACACGTCCGTCGCCATTCTGGATGCGCTCAAGGCCGTCGCCCTGCCCGCCGTTGAAGTCCATCTCAGCGATGTCTCCGCGCGGGAGCCGTTCCGTCAGATTTCCTACGCCGGCATGGCCTGCCGCAAGACGTTTGCGGGGCATGGTTTTGACGGCTATCGTCTTGCCCTCGAATTTCTTACAACCCTATAAACCGTTTCAGCCGTCCCAAAAGGCTTGCGTCTTTCGCCATGCCTCTGCGGATTTGCTCCATCATGATGGCGACGCTTGGCGTCCGCCTGTCTGGATCCGGATAAATCGCATAGTCGATCGTCCGCCGCAGCCAATCGGGCACTCGATATCCGTAATCATGCCTGCGATGGCTCGTCTTGCCGCGAATGGCGTAGAAACAGACCTCCTTGTCGGTCTTCAGTTCTGTGAAGGCTGTATGCAGATAGACTAAATCAAACAGCACGAGCCCAAGGGAATAGACATCCGACCGCTCGTCATATTTCTTGCGGCGCATGATTTCCGGTGCCAAATAGCAAACCGTTCCCGACGTTTCCTCCGGAGCCTGCAATGGCTCCTCGCTCGCATGCGGCTCTGCAATGCCCCAGTCCATGACATAAACGTCATCTTGTTTGCCCAACATGATGTTGGAGGGCTTCAAATCACGATGCAGAATCCGTTTTTCATGGGCATACGCCACCATGTCGCAGACTTTCAGAAAGATTTCCAGCCGATCATGCAACTGCTTCGTCTCCATCGCCTCCAACTGCTTTTCCGACAAGCCTTTATATTCTTCATGGATTTGATCGAGCAGTTCATTCAACGTCCTCCCCAGAACTAATTTCATGACAATGTGCAAGCAACCACGCCTATCTTGGAAAAAATCATAGACAGGAACAATGCCCGGATGCTGCAAGTACATCATGATGCGGGCCTCCTGCACGAAGGCGTTTCTTGCTGGCATATCCGCAATCTTGTCTTCATGAAGCGACTTCACGGCCACAGTCCGCTTGCTCTCCAAATCCTTGGCGACCCATATGTCCGCATACCCTCCACGGCCTATGATTCCACGTAGTTCGTAATGTTCCTCAAGTTGCTTGGTTTCAGGCTCTTCAAGCAGCCAAGCAAACATATCGGAACATTCCGATGCGTTGTCTTTTTGTTCAAAAGACTCACTCACGGCACCACCTTCAATAGACCGTCTTCCGTTTCAACCACCCGCAGGAAATGCGCACGTTCCAACGGCCCTCTGTTCGGACCATGCAACGACATCCGCAACTGCCCGTCAAAATCCTTGAACAGCATGCAATGGCCACCATTTTCATAGACAGGAGCCTCATGCTGGAACCATTCGCCGTCAATTTTGCCGTTTTTGCTTTCCGCCAAACCGACCGTATAGTCGCCCGGCCCAAAACTCGACCACAACATGAACAGGCGGTTGTCTTTTCCACGATACATGAACGGCCCATCCGTCACATACGTCGGGAACGAACCGTCCGCGCCAATCTCCTTCTTCGGTGCCCACGGCGCGTCCGACGCGGAGAACAAATAGATCGGACTGCCCGCCGCCGCGCTCAAATCGTCCGTCAACGGCAACGCACACATGCCGCCGTTGCGGACTTGGCACCATTCATGGCAGAACACGATGTACGGGCGGCCTTCGTCCGAAACAAACAGCGTTCCGTCCAGGCATTCCCAATGCGCAGGCGTCGCCGCCGTCTTCGACGTCGGCACGAACGGCCCCGTCGGCTTGTCCGCCACGAAAATATGCGTGCCGCGGTATTTACGAGGCGCCTTCAACGTCATGAACAAATAGTATTTCCCTTTGTATTCATGGACTTCCGGTGCCCAATAGGCGTTGCAGTCTTTGTATTCCGCTGGCGGATTGAACACCGTCACGGGATTGCTCCAATTGACTAAGTCCTTGCTCATGTACGCTTTACAGCCATAGCCGCCTTCCGCCCTGCCGGAAGCGTACATATAGTACGTCTTCTCCTGCACAATCGGCAGGACAAACGGGTCGCGTATATGCAAATCCTTCACATGTATCGGATAATCAGCCATCTTGTTTTCTCCAAAAGCCATTGACGTTGCGATGATAAACCATACCATCCAATATAATGGCGTTGTCATATGTTTTACATTTTTTGCCATGTTTTTTCAAGTCCTGTTTGATTTTTCACTTCTCTTTTTCAGCTTTTATGCTAAAATATATCCACCGTGCATTCTTTCAATCCGTTTAAACCATAAATCCATAAAGGACACCATCATGTTGGAAAATTTCATGATCGTCGGTCACCGCGGCTTCCGCTCGCAGTATCCCGAAAACACCATCCCTTCCTTCATCGCCGCCATGGACTACGGCCTTGATTCGCTTGAATTCGACGTCCATCCCACGAAGGACGGCAAACTTGTCGTCACCCATGACCACACCGTCGAACGCTGCTCCAACGGAAAAGGCTATGTCCACGACTTCCTTTTCGACGACATCCGCAAGCTCGATTTCGGCGGTTGGAAGGATCCGAAATTCGCGGGAACGCAAATTCCGACGTTCGAAGAGACGTTGGACGCCATTTTCTCAAAAGATCCTAATTACTATATTCTTATCGAACTGAAAGAGGACGACGACAATTGCACGCGCCAAGTCTATGAAATCTGCAAGAAACAGAACATCTTCTCACACAGTTTGATTCTCTCCTTCCATCCGCGTCAACTCCAACTGCTGAAGGAATGGGATCCCTCCATCTTCATCCAATGTTTTCCTCCCCGCTATCTGAAGTGCCCCGTCGATGAAAATCTCTACGGCACGGTCTTCAACAAAATCTGCCTCTGGACGAAAGAAGCCACCAACGAAGAGATCGAAGCCTACCACAAGAAGAATGTCGTCGTCGATATCTGCGCCGTTGATACCGAAGAAGAGCTCAACAAAGCCCTCACCCTCAACTGCGATTCCATCACGACGAATAGCCCCGACGTGATCTATCCCCTCCTCCGCAAGCTCAATCTGCGGTAAAAAAACATCACAATGGATTCGCTATTCCAGCGAGTCTTGTTCTTTTGCAAATCGCACCGCTGAATTCACTTCGATTCGCGGTGCGATTTGCCGCTATCATGCTTACCGATAATGGGATACGGATAAAACGCAGACTTCATGACGCCTTTTTTCAGCATTTTTCCACAATGCGGGCAATAGGTGATTTCTTCGCTTGAACTCTCCTTCTTGCGCAAATGCTCAATGAAACCGGAGCTGATAATGCCTGTTGGAATGGCGACCATGCCAATGCCCAAAAGCGCGATAATGGCACCGATGATTCGCCCCATCACCGTCACAGGATAGATATCGCCATAGCCAACCGTCGTCAGCGTGGCGACTGCCCACCACAGCCCCGAAAACGCGTTTTGGAAGGATTCCGGCTGCGCGTCATGTTCGGCATAGTAAATCAACAGCGACGCAACAATCAAAAGCAGGAAGACAACCAAAAACGAAACGATGATGTCCTTTGATTTGCTTTTGAAAATGTCGGCGATTGACGCAAGCGCTTCGGAATAACGCGTCAATTTGCAGACACGCAAGATTCTGATTAAACGCAGCACGCGAAGACCCAACAGGTCGATTGGAATAATCGCGGGAAGATAGTACGGCAGAATCGCCAGAATATCGATGATGGTCATTCCCATGCAAAGATATTTGAACAACGCCCTGAGGCGTGTGTCGCCGGGAAACAGCAAATCGGATGTCCAGACACGAAGAACAAATTCGACCGTGAATACAATGATGCTGATATGCTCTATCCGCCTCAAATGCTGAGTCATGGATTCGGATAAATCAAAGGTTATGGCGAAGATACTGAAAATGCTGACGGCAATCAAAAACATGATGATACAGTCGAATATACGACTGGCCAGCTTGCCGTCTTCCGCCGGTTGGATGACTTCAAACACCTTTTCTTTTATCTTGCGATACATTTAGTAACCTTTTTGATATTTTTCTTCAATGATAATCATCGAAGATTCGTCATCATGACGTCTTTCACATAATCCTGACCAGATTCATAGGTGATGGGGCCGCAGCCCGGATAGTGGTTTATAACGTTGGAAATGATGGAGTTAACCAATGAGCCCGCAATCAAAATGCAGGCTTTGGAATTGCCATGGACGTTCGTGATGATGAAATCGCTCGTGTCGCCCAACGGCGTGACGCCGCCCCAATTCGGATTGTGGTCGCCAATGCGGATCGTCGCATGCGATTCAAAGCCCTTCGGCGAATTGTCGATCAAACCATCGAGAATGATATGATTGATTTTGTCACCGCCAGTATTCAAGAAACGAATGACTTGGCAACGGCCCGCCGAATGGCCCGTTACATTGCGAATCTGGATGTTCGTGATGTCGTTGTCATCCGTCGGCATCATGCCGCTGATCATTGTGTGGCCGTACAAGCCACTCTTCAGAGTACTTTTGCCGATGGCTGTCAACGCAATCAAATCATCACCCGTGTATCCCGTAATCGCCTCGATGACAATGTTATGGCAACCTTGCCGCAAGTCGATGCCGTCTTGGTTCAACATGGTCACCGTCTTGTCGCCGATGACTTTTTTCGACGTCGATTTGAAATTCAGATGAGACAGTAGGCCGTTCTTGCAATGTTCGAACGACATCGCCCAGCAATGCGAATCGACGATGGAAACGCCCTGCACGGAAAAACCATCAACACATGCCATGAGCACGCCGATATTCCTCCAGTCGCCATTCTGCGTCTCGCCTTCCTTTCCTGCATCCGTGCCGTAAGTGCGGACACCGAGCTGCTTTCCGCTATCGCCTGTCGCCCGCGGATTGTCCGCTCCCATGAGCACGGCGTTGCCGATACCGACAACATGGACATTGTTGATTGTTTTGATGTCTTCTATGCCATAACCGCAATTCGCCGAACGGATGAAATTGTCGCGGCAACGATCCGACAGTTTGATCATGCAGTTTTCGATGATGAGCGTCGTATCCGCATCCAACAGAATCGCTTCGTCAATCAACCAAAAGGCGCGACCATCCGCATCTTCACGCCGCGGAATGCGCAACGTGCCGCCGCCCTGCGTTTTCAACACGGCCAAAGCCTGCGCGATGCGTTCGGAATCCGTTCCTTTGAATTCATTCGGTGTAATGCCCATTGTTTGACTCCCTATCAACGCTAAACATGCCAATAACAGATACTTGTTCATAAAAGTTGTTACTTCTAAAAACACACACAGATGGCAAAACAATCTGCCGTTTTTCATTTTAAATGATCGTCCATTGGATAATTTACCCCACAGACTTATATTTTCCATGCATTCATTTATCCTTTTTTATCCCAAGCTTTTATTATTTCGAAAACACAATGAAAGAAGAAGACAAAATCATGGCGGGCATTCTGTTCGCTCCCGGCAATCCTGAACTGAGAGCCATCAAGATGCGCTCCCACAAACTAAGCGCCGCATACAGCCGCACCAACGAAGATGATGTCGAAGTCCGCAAACATCTTCTGGAGTTGATCTTAGGTGAAATCGGCGAGGGCACGTTCATGCAAGGCCCGATTTTCTTCCACTACGGGAAACACACGAAAATCGGCAAGCGGAATTTCTTCAACTACAATCTTACGATACAGGATGACGCAACGGTCGAAATCGGCAACGACAACAATTTCGGCCCAAACTGCACGATTGTCACGCCCATCCATCCCATGCTGCCGGACGAACGTCGCACCATGCTGGACAAAGACGGCAATCCCGCTCATCTCTGCTACGCCAAACCAGTCAAGATCGGCAACGACTGCTGGTTCGGGGCGAACGTCGTCATCTGCCCGGGCGTCACGATCGGCGACGGTTGCGTCATCGGCGCGGGAGCCGTCGTCACACGCGACATACCGCCCATGTCTTTCGCGGCGGGCTGCCCATGCAAAGTCATCCGCCCCATCACGGAGGCCGACTCCATGGTCAACAAGCCGGAACTGCTTGGCGACTATCGCGTTATCCAATAAAATCATGCCAGGCAATAACATAGCATGACAAAACAAAAGACTACATAAGATTATGCAGCAAAACATTATACTTTGCTGCATAATCTTATTGCAAGAACATGGATTTCATTAAAAAAGAGAAAGGGGCTGTTGCTTTCTTTTGCAACAGCCCTTCTTCTTATTTACGCTCCAAATGTCGCTTTCGTCCCTTTTGTCCCTTACTCCAGCATGATTTTCCGGAACTTTTCAATCTCCTCCATCGTGATGCCGCACTGCAGGAGATAGTTTTCAACGCATTTGTTGAAGGAGTCGCCTTCTTTACCGTACTTCGGGAACCATTCCAAGAAGTCCTGATAACGGCACCAGTAATTCGGGCCGAATTCATCCTTCATGTCCGGAAGATGCGGATAGAACGTGTTTTCCCAATCGATGCCACACTCCCGTTCGGGCACGCCGAGAATGGCTTCCAAGACCAGCGACAACGATCCGCAACGATCCGCGCCACCAATGCAGTGGAAGTAGATCGGATAGTTGTCGGGATCCGTGAACACGCGGAAATTCTCCGCCATGACTTTCATGTATTTTTCTTTGAAAATGCCTCTGTAGCAAGAGGATGAATGATGGATGAACTTCACCGTCGGTCCAAGCGGTGAGACCGTCATGTTCGCCGTTTCGCCGGAGCTGCGCAAATCAAGATCCGTCTTGATATGGAGCGTATTGAGCATCCAGTCGATATCCGCCGCCGTCAAGCGGTTGCGGCCGGGTTGCCGACCGTTCGCGCTGTTGTCGTTAAGGCCCTGCCCACGGAAAATCATGTTCTGCTTGATGCGGCGGCCGTCCATCGTTTTCCAACCGCCCAAATCGCGCGTGTTGCCGACGCGGCCTTCCAACTTGATCCAGCGGGGCGCCATGTCTTCCGTCGTGAAGCTCGACACGGCGGATGTCACTTCCTGTTTATCTTTCGACTTGCCCGTCACCTTCCAGTAGTATTTCTGGCCGATTTTGAAGTTCGTCAGATAGTTCGGCGGCGTAACGGATGTATCCGTATCCTTTTTGGAATAGGCGTATTGCGGATTTTCGAACGCCTCGTTGTCCGCAAACGTCACGGTAAATGGGCCGACCTCTCCGTCGGTGCATGTCCATGCGAACGTGACAGGCAACGCTTCGCGCCATTTCGCCGTGGGCGAGCAGTATAAACGCTTTTCCTTCGGCAGTTTATGGTCTTCCTTCATGATGTTTGCGCGTTCCTCATGCGTATCGTACTGCATGATTTTCTTCTGCTCGGGCTGCAACAGCACGACTGGACTCGGAATTTCCTTCGGAACGATCTCCGCCATCAGCATTCCGCCTAGGCCCAATAGAACAAACAGACTCTTTTTCATGGTGTTTTCCTTGCTTAAGGTTGATGTTCAATCAAAAAACAATGAAAATATAGCGTGTCATTTGCATAAAATAAAGCTTACAATACCACTATCATTTATTTTCTGGTATTTTCGCAAAGAATTTACATGAAGTCTTTTCTCTCAACTCCTTTTGTAAACAGGTTAGCCCTTCACGGACATTTGTATCCATTGAACAACCGCCGCAATAACTGGAACTATCAGACCATGGACTTCAAGCTTCCGCATGACGTCGTTTGCACTTGCGCGAAGCGTGACGAACCGCCGAGCAGACGGAGGCCCTCTAATTCCTCCTTGATCAAAATCACATATTGTCAGCAAACTCCTCAGAACGATGGCCGACGTCTGCGAGGCATTTGTTTCTTCCGTGTTTTCAGTGGACTACAAAAAATTCGTGTGCATTCGTGTGAATTCGTGGTTCTTAATCAATGATTTGTTTGCGGTCTAAGCCGCTTTATGCTATTGTAATCTGTTTTCCAATCCATCCATCAAAAAAAACAGGAAACGAACATGTCATCATTCGGATTCAATGTCATGGATTTCGGCGCCAAAGCGGACGGCGTCACAGACGATACGCAAGCCATTCAGAGCGCCATCGATTTCTGCGCCAAACGCGGCGGCGGCCGCATTTGCTTCCCCTACAGCCCCAATGGCTACCGCATCGCGTCACCGGCGGTTGAAACATACGGCGGACGCCCCGTCCGTTCACAGCTTGTCATCCCGCCTGGCAACCATAACATCTTTCTCGAAGGCGAAATGCCATGCCGTCTCCTCAACGCCTACATCGTTCGTCTCGCGGACTGCCCCAAGATATTCAGCCCCACGAAGTTCGGCACGATGCGAAAGGACAACACGTTCCTTTTCTCCGACTGGCAGGCCCCCGAAGTCCATGATCCGACGGAACGCCCCTACTCCATTCTCGCCGCCCCCGAGGGCGATTCATGCAAAGGCCATTTCAGCCTGACGACGTTCTCCATCGCCAATCTGGAGTTCCGCGTCCATCTCGACCACGACCGCATGTATCCCACGCAGAGCGCCGTCAACCTCCAGAACGTTTCCCGCGCCCATGTCGCGGATTCACAGTTCTGTCTGGACGACAACGTCGGCGACACATTCCTCGGTAAACAGCTGCAAGCCAATCCCTGCCACACCGTCGGCCTCATGATGTCGGGCGACCAGAACGACCACAACACGCTGCGGAGCGTCGCCGCGCAGGGCTTCCGCTACGGCTTCGTTCTCAGCGAACATGTCATCGCCGACTACCTCTACATCCATAACTGCGAGGAAGGCGTCACGTTCCACGACTCATCCCATCTGACTGTTATAAACCACATCACCGCACAGCATAACAAACGCATCATCACGACAACGACCACGGAGCTTTTCGGCCATGCGAAAGGTCCGTGCGCCGTCGAAATCGGCAGCATCAACTTCGAATCAGGCCGTGGCCTACAACCAGCCGTCGATGCGCTCGAATACGGCGTCTATGATCCGGAGAACCGCCTCCGCGGCTACGCCAGATGGTATCAGCCTTGGGGCGATCAGGAATTTCCTGTCTGCGGCGCCAATAAATTCCACATCAGCCACTTCGGTGATTGATCCATCTGGCACCGGCCGCGCAGGAGCGCAGCCCTCCCTGCCCATAACCGCTGCCTTTTGCTTTCGGCTTTCACCTTTAAGCTTTTAGCTCTTTATATGGAAATGTAGCAATTTTAAGCTATATTATTTAAATTTGAAGCAATAATCATTCAAATTATTGATTTTATCATGCATTTTTAGGAGATACAGCCAATGGTTACGGTAAGCCTGCGTTTTGATAATGAAACCAAAAGAAATTTGGATCAGATGTGCGATGAGATGGGGATGAACCTTACCACGTTTTTCATGATCTATGCGCGGGCCGCCTTGCGCGAAAGACGGATTCCCTTCGAAGTCCGAGCCGACAACGATGCCTTCTACTCCAAAGAGAACCTTGCCGCCATCGCGAAGTCCGCGACTGAAGCACGAAGCGGAAAAGTCATCGAGAAATCGCTTGCCGATCTGGAGGCGATGGAAAAATGAACCGCCTGTTGTTCACGCCATCCGCATGGGATGATTATCTCTACTGGCAAAAACAAGACAAGAAGACGTTGAAACGGATCAACATGTTGATTCAATCCATCATGCGTACACCATTCGAGGGAGAAGGCAAACCTGAGGAGCTTCGCAGAGAATTGGCTGGCAAATGGAGCCGACGAATTGATTCACAGAACAGAATAGTCTATCTGGTTGAGGATGAGTCAGTAACAATTCTCCAATGCCGTACGCATTATCAAGCACATTGATTTGCTTATTTTACATAACCCACTACCCACTAACCACTAACCACTATACTTTCCCATGAAAAAAGCCATTCTTCTTCTGATTCTATCCTGCATCGCCGTCCACGCATGGATTCCCATGGCCGTCGTGCCGCCGAAAGGCACCGTGTCGTTGGGTGCCTTGCCAACCATCGCTGGCGACGCCATGCCAAGCGCCGCGACAATTGTAACCATCCACCGCACGACAACGGCTCTTGTCTTTGACATCGTCTGCCACGAACCGCAGATGAACAAAATCGTCTCCAACGCCAAGACGCGCGACAGCCAAGTATGGAGCGACGATTGTGTCGAACTCTTCATCCAGCCAAAAGGATGGAAGGACTATGCGCATGTCGTTGTCAATTCCATCGGTACGGTTTTCGATGAACTGACACGGGATGTCTCATGGAACGCGGAATCCATCACGGCCGACAGCAAAAAAGAAAACGACCGTTGGACGGCCAACGTCACCATTCCCTTCGACGTTCTCGGTGGTGCCCCAAAGGACGGTGACGAATGGCGCATCAATGTCTGCCGTTCGCGTGCCATCGTTCCTGAACTGAGCACATGGTCGCCATCCGTTGGCGGCTTCCACAATCCGTCCGCCTTCGGCCTTATCCGCTTCTCAAACGAGCCATTCCCAACGTCTTTCGCATGGGAGCTCCCACGTCCAGGCCATGGAAAAATCAATCTGTCATGGTCATCCGCCGATGGCGTCGCCACGATGCTTGACGGCAAAAATCTGCCAGCAGACAATTCCTTCAGCTATTCGCTTGTGCAGAACAACAAGTTATACATGGAAAGCAAATACAACGGAACCAGCATCTTCCGCACGTTACTGCCGATTCCCGTCAATCCGTTGGAACAACTCATCCATACGGCGAAAACCAATCTCGAAGGACTTTCATCTCCCGAAGCGGCCGCCCTTTCCACCGAAATCAACACGCTTAAAGAACTGCTTGACCAGATTCCGCCGGACAAGCAGTCGCCTATTCGCGACAGCATCGCGGACGTCGTGGCCAAGTCCCGTAATCTCAAGGTGAAAGCGGATTTCATGGGGAAAAAGCATTCAGCCAATGAAATCCCCTACGGCATCGAATCATCGCTCGTCAAACTGCTGAAACACAGCGCTTTCAGCGGCGAAATCGGCGGTGTCGCCAAATTGGACGCCGCGCGCAACGAAATGGACGCCACTCAAATCGTCCTTTTCGCCAACGACTATCCATTGCTTCTCACGGAAGCGAAAATCGACGGCGATTTGAAATCTGAAGACGGCAAGGTATTGCCCGCCAGTGCATTGCGACTTCGTCGCGTCGGTTATGTCAATACGAACAAGCCTGTTTACAAAGTCGAACATGTCGGCCTGTGGCCCGACCCGCTGATGGATCTCGCGCCGTTCGACATCGCCGCTGGCTCCTTTGAAACCATCTGGCTGGATGTTCGCGTTCCAACCAACCAGCCAGCCGCCCTTTACAAAGGCTCCGTCACCGTCGCCGCGATGAACGGCAGCCCGACGAAAGTGCCCGTCGAAATCCGTGTCCGCAATTTCACCATCCCGAAAAAGGCCAGCATCACGACGGCGTTCGGCATGAGTCCGAATTGGCGTGTTCCGCAGGACAGAACCACCTATCTCGACAATCTGCTCGAACATCGCATCACACCCTATACCTGCGTCTCCGCGCCTAAACTCATCTCGCTCCCCACGCTGGATTGGAAAAACGCCCAGAAACTGACGGTTACCGTCACGCCCAGGCAACCAGCTGAACTGCAAAGCGTCATCACGTTGCGGGACAAACCGTCCATCACTTTGCCGCGGCATGCGCTTCCTGCTGGAAAAACATCGGTCATCGATTTCCCGAAAGAGCAGATCGCCTTCGAAAACATCCTCTCCATCAAGTTCACCGTCGTCAATACGGACAACGCCGATCTGCAAGCCGCCGTCTCGTTCGCGGATGGTTCCGTGAAGACATTCCTTCCTGCCGCAAGTCATTCCGTCGCACTATCCAATGGATGGCTCCAAAGTTGGCCGACATGGCAGTTCGAAGCATGGCAACAGCCGGACAATCCAGCAGTCTTCGATTGGACGGAATTCGATGAAAAGTTCGAAGCCGCTCTTGCCAAAGGCATTACATCGCACATCGCGCCCGTTCGCCAGCCATTCTCCGTCTGGTCGGCCGAACTTCAGAAACATCTTGCCGCCAAAGGCTGGTTGCAATATTTCTATACCTATCTATTTGACGAGCCCGAACCGAAGGACTACCCGCACGTCAACAGCCTCTTGTCGCAAATCAAGCTACCGCAGCCGGGCAAACTCAAAAACATGATGACCGCCCGCAGCTTCCCGCCGGAGCTCCTGTTCGTCGATATCTGGTGTCCCGAAGTCTATTCCTACAATGCGGAACTCTCTGCGGCTGAACAGAAAAAGGATCGCGAAGTCTGGTGGTACGTCGCCTTCAGCACACGCCATCCATTCCCGAACATCTGGATCGAATATCCCGCCATCGACTGCCGCATTTGGCCGTGGCTCTCATGGAAACACGACATCGACGGCATGCTCTACTGGTCCATCACCTACTGGCCGAAAAATCCATGGATGACCGGCGAAATGTTCCCCCACGCCAATGGCGACGGCTCCGCCCTCTATCCTGGAAACGACGGCAAACCAGTCGATTCCATCCGTTGGGAATGCCTTCGCGACGGCATGGAGGATTATGAAGTCTTCTGTCTGCTCGAAGCCGCCGCCCGCGAACTGGGAGACAAACGGCCCGATCTTGTCGCCACCATCAAAAAGCTCTGCGCCATCGACACTTCCGTCGCCACGAGCTTCCGTGAATACAATTTTGATCCGCAACCATTGCTCGCCGCCCGCCGCCAGATGTCGGACTGCCTCGAACAAGCCATCGCCACTCTCGGCCACGAACCGACCATTCAAGGCCGCCCGCGCCGTCGTGGCGGCGTGACGCAAGAGCAAGTCGCCGCCGCCATGAAGCGCATGGTTCAGTCCGACAAGTCGTCAGAAGGCATTGATTTCTCCAAACTTGCGTTCCCGGCCGCGCAACCGCAGGACGGCCTGCGCCTCCATTATCGCTTCGATTCCGACCTGCCCTATCTGTTCGACTATTCCGGCAATGGCTTCATCGGCATTCCAACAAACGCGAAACGCATCGCCAACGGCGATGGCAAAGCATTGCAAATCATGAACAAAGGCTATGTGACGCTGCCGTCCGGCATTGATCTGCTTGGCCCGCAGCCAACAGAAGGAACCATTGAATTCATGGTCCGCCCCGACTTCGATCCGCTCTCGCTCGCAAACACAGGATCGGATAAATATGCCTGCCTGTTCTATCTGATGGAAACCGACGGCAACGGTCTGCCCGACGGTTTCGACGAAATCGCCGTCTATATCATGAACGGACAGCTCCGCCTCCATTGCGGCGGCATGCCCGCCTTCGCCGGCGGCATTCCCACGCCGCTCCGCGAAGGACAATGGCATCGCGTCGCCATCGTCTGGAAGCCCAACGACCGCCGTCTCTATATCGACGGCAAGTTGTTGATACACAACACGTCATCCTATACACCATCGCGCCTCGACGCCTTCCGTGGCACGCTCGGCGCGCATTCGCCGCATCACGCCTTCACCTTCAACGGCACCTTCGACAATCTGAAAATCTGGTCCCGCGCCCTGCCGGAATCGAAACTGAAATAACAAAAAAATCCCGCTGATGAAATCCAAACGGATTCACCAGCGGGACTTTTTGTTCAGCTCAAAGCCAAAAGTTCAAAGCATAAAGCATATTCCCTAATATATTGGTAAGCTCTCAACTAATAGCCCATCTGCAATATACTTATTTTTTCCTGTATTTATTTTGGCATAGTTTTAATCTCTTTATCTCTGTATCATAGCTTTGCATGCTTATAGGATCTTCCAATAAATTAAGATTACACAATTCTTTTTCCAATGCCAGCATAAAACCAAAATAAGGCTTTTTCAAAATGTATTTTTCCAAGATATCGATACTTTCTGCTATATTATTGCAATATTTACTAATAATTCCAGAAATAACCTGTCTAGCTTTATCTTCCAATTTACGATTCATTTCATCATGAAAAGCTCTAAAGGCCTCTTCGTCTTCTGGTTCAGAAAAAGCATTTTCTTCATCGTTTATTTCTTCTGCATTCACGTTCTCATGATCCTCACCATGAGTCTTTGGGTAATCAATTAAAGCCTGCAATGAAATATCGTAGTCTTTCATATACTGTTCAAGAAGAAAGGAATCCGACAAGATAGAATCCACAAGCCGATCCATTGCCCGCTTCTCCTCAATTTCAGCTAGATTCCGTCTCAGCCAATCTGGAATATCCGATAGAATATTCGATGGATACTTTCCTTTCAAAAATTCCTCGTCCGGATGATTCAGCACATTATATAAGACAGGGCTTTTTCTTAGTCTTGCATGAATTGCCTCACGAATGACTTTATAATAGAACATTATATTCTTCAGTTCATCAATTTCGGCATCATTGAGAAACGCTTTCTTGTCCTCTATTGTCCTTTTCAATACCGGCATTACTTTTGGCAACATCTGCCACGTAGCCTGAATAATATCTTTCGGCCTGTTATCTTCATCATTTTCCGCCATTCCGCCAAAATATACAAAATCCTCACGAGCCATTTTTACGGCTCTTTGATCCGGCGTATGCTCCATAAGAACCTGCTTGGACAATTCATATTCCTCTATTGCAGAAAAATACTCCTGCAGTTCATGCCATGCCAGCATGTTATTTTTGTAGTTGGCTGATAGTTCAATAATAAAAGCAACAAGGAACGATCCAACAATACCAGTAGTCAAAGAAAAGAAAATATTATACAATGCCGTATTTACATGAATCCAGTCCTTTTCCATTGCAACAGCAAAAAGTCCAGCAAAAAAAAACGCTGAAAGCACACATATTATCAATGTCGTTATTGGAGAAAAAGCGAATGCTAAAAACTGTAAGAAAGTTTTAAATCTATACCCCAGTTTCATGGCTCCATCCTTGTGACAATGCTTTGCAAGACAACAATCCCCCTTGTCTTCATAGCGATGGCTGGACTTTTGTTCAATCTGGCATATTTACATAAATCCCCTTGCTTGATACATGATGACGTTACATACCAATATTATGCAATATGAAAACTACAGCTCTATCAGACACCAGTCCACCAACTTCCCTTTACTTTGATCGAATGAGGCACCTACCAATGTGATGTCCTTCCCAGACGACTGGTATTTCATATAGTACTCCTTGTTTTCGATCTGCTCCATAGCTGTTGGCGACGGCTTGTCAAGCTTGAACTCGAAAATATAAACACAATCTTGCGTGGCGATTACCGCGTCAATACGACCTTCCGATGTACGTGACTCTGCCTCGATGCCCATCCCCAGCAGCAGGAATGTAATGAAGAAAATTGTCTGGTAGTAACGTTCATCTCCCCCACGTATATCATACGGGATGGAGGCGAAGTACGACTGCAAGGTCTTCATGAAGTCATCGATGCGGTTCTCCCGCGCAGACGACATCAGCCGCGTGAGCACGGCGGACATCTCCATGTCCTTGAAGCCGCTGTAGTAGGTCAGCAACTGCGTGTTGAAAGACTGCTCGACCTCCAGATCGGGGAAGCCGAGGCGGTAGAAGACTCCGACTCCAAAAGGCGATGGTGTCAGTTCCTTGATGGTCAGATAGCCAGTCTGCCACAACAGCCCCATCGTATCCAGATTGTCTAGCTCGTATGCACCGAAGACCAGATCGGAGACAGGTTGGGAAAGCGCCATCTCGAAATTGAACCGTGTGTTTTTGGCCAGCTCCAGAAGGAAACTAGGCATCCCTGTCTTGCCCCAGTAGTTGGAAAATTTGTAATTGTTTGAAAAGAAAGTCGAGAGGGACACGGGGTTGCAGACATGCGTCTCATCGTCGGAAAAGCGGTATCCGTCGTACCATTTTAGGAGCATCCTCATCAGCTTTTCCTCCGTGCAGTTGTTCGCTTTCGCAGCCAGCGGAATGCGATCCGCGAAATACTCCCTGATTTCCGACTCCGTGAAACCGAGCATTCCCGCGTAGTCCGTCTTCAATGTGATGTCTGTCAGGTTGTTCAGATCCGAGAAGATGGAGACATGCGCGAATTTGCTCACACCCGTAATAAAGGCGAAGCGGATGAACCCCTCCTGCTTCTTTATATTCGAATAGAAGCCTTTCAGGACAGAGAGGATGGACTGGTTGTGCTCTTTATTAGTAATATTGCCAAGGATGGGTTTGTCGTATTCATCGACCAGCACCACAACACTGCCGGTATCCGATGCCTTGGCCGTATCGGCTATGAGATTCTCAAATTGCGTGTAGAGACTGCGTCCTCGCAGAGGAATGCCCGCATCACGCGAGAAATTGTCCAATGCATCCAATAGGAAATCACGGACCTCTTCAGCCGTTTGAAGCATGCTGTTGCTGAAGTCAAGATGAAAGACAGGATAAGTCTTCCAATCATAGTCCATCTTGTCTATAGCCAGACCTTTAAACAAATCGCGACGGCCCTGAAAGACAGCCTTCAGCGTCGAGACCAGCAACGACTTCCCGAAACGTCGTGGGCGCGACAGGAAGAACTCGTCCTTTTCGCCTTCCACAAGCTTCCGGACATAATCCGTCTTGTCAACGTAAAGGAAATCTTTTTCGATGATTTCCGGAAAATTGTATGTACTGGTCTTGATCTTTTTCATGCTTCCCCCGCATGCAAGTTAAATCGTCATATGCCTGATTCTCCTTTTAATATATAGTGGATAACCAAATTGGCAAGAATGGGAGGGTCCCGCTCCTGCGGGAATGAAACGCACAAACAAAAAATCCCGCCAATGAAATCCAAACGGATTCACCAGCGGGACTTTTTGTTCAGCTCAAAGCCAAAAGCTCAAAGCTAAAAGCAAATACCAAAACTGTAAATTGTTAATTATAAATTGTTAATTATGCATAATGCATAATGCATAATGCATTATGAATTATGCATTTATCCATAGGCAATTGGCCATTAGCCATAAGCGCCGCCTTCAGTGGCTTGAAAATTATGCATTATGCATTATGAATTATGCATTAAAAAACTGCCATAGCTCCGCGCAGCGGCAGACAACCGCCGAGCCGCAGGCAGCCGTTAGAACTCTTTCCTATTAGGCTTCTTATACATATCATCATTCTTCTGATTTTGTCGGCTCCTGCGGCGACGCTCAGTTTCTTCTGTTTCTTCTGTACTACTATTGTTCATTTTCTTGTTTTTTCACGAAGATTTTCTCCATGGACTTCAAGCTTCCGCACGACATCCTTTGCCGCCGCGCAGCGCATGACAACCGCCGAGCAGACGGAGGCCTATCCGATTTCCTCCCTGATCAAAATA
>JAFZAB010000165.1 GCA_017548425.1 Victivallales bacterium | reverse complement strand
TAACCACTAACCACTAACCACTAACCACTAACCACTAACCACTATGAAGATCGTGGCAGTCAACGAGATGCGGCGGCTTGAGGCCGAGGCGATGAGACGCGCGGCGGACGGCCGCGCGGACGGAATTACCGGCGCGGACATGATGGAATTGGCCGGAAGCGGCGCGGCGCTTCGGCTGCTGCATTGGATTGAAAAATGGCCCGCCAGACAGCGTATGCGCATCATCGTTCTGGCCGGAAAAGGCAACAACGGCGGCGATGCATGGGTGGCCGCGCGTTTCCTCCAACGCGAATGCAAGATTCCCGTGACGCTCTTCAGCGTCTGCAAACGATCCGAATTGAAGGGTGACGCGGCGTATCACGCCGAGCTTGCGCAATATAACGTGGAGTATGAAGAAGCCGTCGAAGAACTGCCGCCGTTCGCCGTGTCGGCGGGAAGCGTCATTATCGACGGCCTGTTGGGAACTGGCATAAAAGGCGCTCCGATGGGCGCTTACAAACGAATCATCGAACAGGTCAATGCCTCCAACCTGCCCGTCATGGCGTTGGATGTGCCGTCGGGGCTGGATGCCGACACAGGCGACGGCGCGGGAGCCATCCATGCGGATTTGACGGTGACGATGGGCTTCCCGAAACAGGGCATTTTCCTGAAAGACGGGCCGGCGGTCTGCGGCCGCGTGGAAGTCATTGGCATCGATCTGCCATTGGATTTGGCCAATGACGCGCAAGCGGTCGCAGAGGCGTTCGATCTGGAGGATGCACGGCGGCTCATCAGTCGCCGACGTTCAGACGGTTACAAAGGAACATATGGCCATCTGCTCGTGCTGGGCGGTTGCGGCGGCTACGGCGGCGCGCCGATTTTGAGCGCGTTGGGCGGCGTTCGCGGCGGAGCAGGGCTTGTGACGTTAGGCGTTCCGGGCGGCTGTCTGGCGAATCCGCCATTGGCGTCGTTGATTTTCCGACGGATCGGCGCCGCCGACGATGGCTGTTTCAAGGCTTCGATGCTGAAAGATCTCTATACCTTATTATATAATAAGACGGCGGTGGCCTATGGGCCGGGCACGGGCGGAGAGGCGGAACCGCAGATTCTGGAAGAGCTTCTGGCGACGGATCTGCCGATGGTGATCGACGCCGACGGCCTGCGGCTTCTGGCGAAGAATCCGCAGATGCTGCCGCGACGCCAAGGCGAGACGGTTCTGACGCCGCATCTCGGCGAGATGCAGGCACTGATGATTGGTTTCGGACTGGACGAAACGGCGCCGTTGATGACGCAGGCCGTCGAATTGGCGAAACGGACGGGCTGCGTCGTCGTCTTGAAAGGGCGGTTCACAATTGTGACGGAGCCGAACGGACGGCTGACGTTGAACATGAGCGGCGGTCCCGCACTTTCGACGGCTGGTTCGGGCGACGTTCTGACAGGCGTGATCGGCGCGTTGCTGGCGCAGGGCATGGCGGCGGCGAATGCCGCCCGTCTGGGCGTGTTCCTCCATGGGATGGCCGGCGATTTGTGGAAAGGCGCGCAACGCGCCATGTCCGCGGACGATCTGGCGGAGATGATTTCTGAAGCGTGGAAAGAGATATCAGTCCTCAGCTAGCTGAGGACGCTTATGGCTTATGGCCTATGGGTTATGATTCTAGGCGGCAGGGGAGGTCACGCTCTCGCATGACCGGACGCACTGGAGTGCGTCCCTCCCGCCGTCCTCCCGCCGTTCTTCATGGAAACTTCACATTTTTTTACTAGGATTGTTTGTTTTTAACAAAATCCATGCTAATATTAAATAATTTACTAGATTGGTTTGAAATTTTAATAAAAACTTAAGGTATAGGCATGAAGTTCACTAATCTGAAGCAGTTGATGTTGGCGTTGCTCATCGTCTGCGTGTCGTTTGTCTTCACGGAACGCCTTCATGGGCAAGGACTTGATGATGATTTTCTCAAGGCTCTCGCACGTCCTGTGGAAGCCAGGGGCGACGCGGATGAGAAGAAGGCTGAAGAACAGACCTCCAGCAAGTTCGAGCCGTATCGCACGGGCGGCGGCCATTTGATTGAAATCGGCCCCTACCGCATCGACAACCTGTGGCAAGGCCAGGAACGGAAGGGCGTCGTCGCCGACGATTGGCGTTATTTCATGCACGGCATGAAGGATGCGGCGGCGTATCCACTTGCGTGGGATGAATTTATCAATGAAGATCAGGAGAAATTCCTTGACAAGGAGACGGCGCTTCAGACGCCTGTGAAGATCTCCAATGTCCCGCCAATCGTCTTGAAAGGCGGCGAATCGCTGATTCCCACGAAGCCGTTGCTGAAGCTGAACACGTTGGCGTCGTTCCGCGGCGCGACGTTGCGTTTCTACATTTGGATCAAAGGCGAAGGCACTGGCGCGCGCACGTCGCTTTGGGAAGGCGCGCCGCAGGTCTGCTTCTATTTGAAGGACAGCCAAGGCTCCGTGGTTGGAAGCTATCCGTCCGTTTTCTGCACGCGCGGCACGTTCCCGTGGTTCTGCTACCAGATCGTCGTCGATGTTCCTTACACATTGGCGACGAGCGGTGGCATCGGCGCGATTGAATCGGCGGAGGCGATTGAAGACGGTCCGGTCGTTTCGTGGGCTGATATGATTGGTCTGCGGACGGATGAAAAAGAGCCTGAGGACGGCGAAATCGTTCTGCCGTCGGCTGGCGGCCTCTATGTCCAATTGAAGAATCCGGCCACTGGAAAGGCTTGGTTCTCAACGATTTCCTTTGAAAAGGCGACGCAGAAGAACACGCCCGTAAAAGACGCATTGGTCGATCCTGTGACGGGCAGTTTGGCGCCGAATGCCGACCATGACGAACTGCCGATGCACATTTTCTTCGGATTGGCGGATTTGCGCAAATGGAACTTCCTGAAAGGCAATGCCGTTTTCGGCGATTTGACGCGTATCGACGGCCTGAAGGCTTATTTGAACAAGGCCGTCGGCGACTGGAGCCACATGCTCCATGCGGTTCCGTATCTCGTTCAGATTTACAATGTTGGCACACAGCAGAACCAGACGCCCGAATTCGAAAAGGGCTGGCTGGAGACGTTGGGCGCATGGCTGGAATCCATGCGCAGCAAGAGCACGGGCCTGTGGAAGCTGAACGGCCGTGACAGTCTGGAACTGACGGAGGCGATCGTCAGCAACTGCTACGCTCCTGCGGATATTCCGCGTCCGGGCGAAGTCGCCAACCAGACGGATTGGCTGAGCATCGGCGGCAAGCCGGTGACGAACGCCGCCGCGATGGCCGAAGCGGTTCTCGGTGCCCAGGAGCATGATCCGAAGGATGCAGGCGTTTTGGCGGGATGGACGCGTTATGCATTCCAGCCGAGAGACTTGAAGGCAAGCGATCCGAAGCAGATGGCGTTTGAATTCTGCAGTACCAACGCCGCCATGGCGATTCTTGCGGAATGCATGCCGCTGGTCGATGACACCATGAAGCGGCGGATCGCCGCTTCCATGAAGGCCGCATGGGAATATGCGATGCGGACGGTGTTCCGCAATGACGGATGCTGGTATCAGAACGACGCCGTCCAGCAGTTGGACGGCCCCGCCTTCGCGTTGGATTTCCTGAACAGCACGCAGTGGCTTGAGCCGCGCGTCGCCACGACGGTCGCGAAGCCGAATGTGAAGGCGGAATTCGTCGGCGAAGGCGTCCGCGTGACATGGGCAGAGCCGGCGGACAACGCCGTCTCGCTCCGCATCTATGCGTTGGACAAAGATTCCGACGCGTCGATCCTCCCGACGGATCGTGTGGTCGGCATCATCCAGAAGCCCGCGAAGGGCATCAAAGGTCTTGATCCGCTGTTGGCGGCGAAGCAGATCTGCGAAGCCGGTAAAGAGACGTGGGGCATGACGCCAGAGAAGGCGGGTGCCGACTATCTCGCGAAGGCGATGAAAGATCTGAATCCGAGAGTGAAGGTTTCGAAGAACAGTCTGGACATTCAGGTGTCCAAACCGGAGGCGTTGTCAGACGTCGTCTTCTGGATTGTCGCCGTGCAGCCGTACGGTGAAATGTCGAAGCCGATGGAAGTGGCGGAAAAGACGGAAGAATAGTGGTTAGTGGTTAGTGGTTAGTGGTTAGTGAACCGCGTAGCGGTGACATGAACGTATGTACATGGGAAACGCTGTTTTTCGATGAAAAACGGAAGGTTTCTCAAAAAAGTGAAAGAAAAGGAAGAAGGCGTGCTTGCCACGCTTGAAAAAGGCGGAAATGCCAAAGGAAATTTTGGCATAATTTTTGCTATACAATAATGTAGAAAGGCTGGGATTGCGAACGGAATCACCGAAGCAAGAGGTTATAGAATGCGCAGAGTATCTGGATTTACATTAGTGGAATTGCTGGTCGTCATCGCGATCATGATCATCATCATGGGCTTTTCGGTGCCGATGTTTTCGAAGATTTCATTCGGCAACGCGGTTGACGGCGCGTCTCGCATGATATCGAGCCAACTGTCTCTGGCCCGCGCGGAAGCCGTCGCAAAACGCCAGTATATCGCCATCGTCATGCCGGGTAAATATTTTGATCAGCCCGCCGACGGCGAGACGACGGATGAATACCACTTCCGCGCGTTCCGTGCCGCCATCGTAAAGGAAACTGATGAGAGCAAGGAATTTGAGTTTGTACAATGGTTCCCCGGAACGGAATGGGGCTTCCTGCCGAAAGGCGCCGTTCTCGCGGAAGCGGATGGAGATGCCGCGGAAAGCAGTGAAACAAGTGGCGTGGAAAGCGTGGAGGAATATAATGGAACAGAGTTGAAGTCGCGTCATGTGTCTTCCAAATGGCTTGATTCAAATAAGTTGGAAAGCGATGACAGTACGACCATGACGGTTGTGAAGAATGGCAGTGGCGCTTCGGCTGCAAAAATGGTGGAAAACGCAGCCGGAACGAATGACTACAACAAAACAAAAGGGGTGCGTGCCATCATCTTCCAGCCGAATGGCCGCGTCGTCGGTGGACAGAACATGTATGTTACGTTGGTGGAAGGCGTTGCCGCGGAAAGTGGTTCGTCATATGTATTGACGAATGGAAATACAACCAATATGCGATTGATGAAGATCAACCAATATACGGGTAAAGTAACATATCTGGATGTCAATTACGATAAATGATATTCGTCTCAACCAGTTGGAGATGACACATGAATAGACGGTTTCGGCAGTACAATCTAGTTGAAGTGATTCTGGCGCTGGGCGTTGTGGCCATCGGTGTCGTGAGCATCATGGCGTTGTTCCCGATTGGCGCATCCGCTTCGCGTGATGCGGCAATGGAGACGTATTCGTCCAATGCGGCGGATGAAATGTTCCACATGTTGCAATTCATGGCCTTTAACGATGGAACGACTTTGGATGATTCATGGAATAAATGGATCAAGAATGACACGCAACTTGAAACCAGCAAGCCGGACTATGATGAGGCCAATACGGAAAAGGACAAATGGGAGCGTTTGGGAGATACCACCAAGGGCATAGACAGCAACATTTTCAAGACAAAATCCACCAAGAAAGGCGTGTTTTTGCTGATCAGTCATCATGATTCATCAGCGGACAAAGATGCGACGTTGGCCGATGCAGGCGATACGGAAAGTGACAGTACGATTACATATGAAAAAGTCGATTTCCGCGCGGTTGTCTTGGCTTGGAAGGAGAAAGTCCGCGAAGATCCGACGGACGCCTCCAAAGACATTGATTTTGACGAAGCGGCAAAGCTTGTCATCGAAGTCAGCTGGCCGGAGGAAATGCCTTATGCCGCACGCCAGAAGCGTTATTTCTCATACGAAATCGCGAAGCCTGGGGCTTATGTGTTGGACTAGAAGACGAAACGACGATCAGGCAACGCAGTTAATGGAGAAAACAGAACATGCTGAATAAAAACAGAACAGCGAAAAAGCGGGCTTTCACCTTGGTGGAAATCATGGTCACCATGGCGATTCTTGTCGTCATGATGAGTTTTCTCTTTCAATATGTGATTGGTGCGCAGAGGATATTCACGTCCAGCAACCGTCAGGCGGTGTTGTTCGACGATGCGCAAATCGTCCTTGGTCTGATGGAGAATGACTTGCAGAACATGGTTGTTTCAAACGAACCGGGCAAGGAGATTCCCATGTTCTACCATAAAGGAACGTATGATAGTAAGACTTACCACATTTTGATGATGGTGACCTCCGGTGAATCGTCAAAGCTTTCCTCCAGCGATGAAGAGACGCTCGTTGGATACTATTTGGTTGTTTATTGCTATAGTGAAGATGATGAGAAGCTGTATCGTGTCGCCATTGACAATAAGCATGCTTTAGGCCCCACTCTTAATCTGAAGCCGTGGGATTTCTACGGGCTGGATTTCATCGGTGATGCGACAACGTCTGAAAAACAGGCCATCATCGCCAAATACGCCAGCGGCATGGTGACGAAGATGACATCGGACTACGAAATCATGGATGCCGTCAGTGCGTTTAAGATCATTCCGTTGAATTCCGATGATTTTGATTCAACATCCCATTTCGCCAAAGTGCGTCCAGACGCCATCAAGATTGAACTGACACTTTACGATGCCGAAAAGGTTCCCAAAGAGTTGCCAGAGGATCGGCAAAAGGAACTCAAAGCAGAGAATTCCCGCCTGTTCTCCAAAGTCATTTTTTTCAATGACATGAGATAATTCAAGAGGTGATAGCCATGCAAAAGACAAAAAAAGACAGACAGAATGAACGTGGTTCCGCCTTGCTGCTGGTTCTCGGTATTCTTTCATTGGTTTTGGTCATGGGCATGAGTTTCGTCTTCACCGCGAGGACGGAACGCCATGTCGCACAGGCGAACAGCAGCCAGATGAGCGCGAAACTGATCGCGCAATCTGCTTTGAACCGTGTCATCTCCGATATGGGATATTATTTCCGTGACGACGACGAAAAACCATTGGCGTATCCGTCCGTGGAACTGACGGATGAGAATGAACCGATTACGTTTGGTTTGCAGGCGGCTTCGGGCAGCGACAAAGGAATGCAATTGTGCGCTGTCAGTAAAAATCTGCATATTGGCGCCATTGACGATGACGAACAGGATCATTTCAATGATTTGTTGCATCTGGAAACGTTTGATGAAACGAACGATGTCTATTATGAATCTCTGCCTCAAGTGACCGTTATTGATAAGGTTAGCGGTAAAGAGACGTTTGTGCAGCCCATCACGGTAACGTATAAAGATGCGGATGACAAGACCTGCACGGATGTCATCGGCCGCTATGGCTACATTATTCTGGAAGAAGGTAGCAAGATTGACGTCAATTCCGCTTTGAGCTTCAGTGAAAAGGTTCCGTTCGCGCCAATCGAGGCTGATGTTTACAACAAACTGGAAATAAAAGACATTGTCGATAATTTCAGCCGTATTGCTTCTCCTTATGACGAAGTGACTGATACATATAATGAATCTGAAAGTAAAGATTATGTATATTATATTGCTTTGAATAATTCCGGTAGCTATGTGGAAAATATTACAAACGGAAGTTCCGTCGAAGGCGAGAATACAGTCCGTTTGGGCTTGAGCATGGAAGAAATCCAGCTGAAGAAGAAATTCTGGGATAAATTACCTGACGGTAGTTCCAAAGTGAAAAAGGCTCCGTGGATGTCCTATGCGCATCTTGCCAATGCTTTGGGCAAGAAGGATTTCACAAAAGAGAGCTTTAACTACACGTTCTTCAGCGGAGAGGATATCGAGGCTTTCTGGGATGCTGATGAGAAGACGGAGCGGAGCCGTTTTGATCTGACAGGCTTTACAGCCAGTGATAAGACTGGTGACGTTAAATATACGGAGCGTATGGCGGAGAACTTCTGGGAATTGACCACTACGGAACAAAGCGATCTTCAGGAAAATGCCAAGAAGAAGATAGATCTTCTGACTGGCGCCAGCGGTTCCTCCAAGCGGGCGGAATTCTGGAAAGACATTGATGATGGTGTTGTATATTATGATGGGAAGGAAAAAGGCTTCTGGTATGAAATGGCTGCCGATGGCACGATTACCAAAAAAGAAGATCCCGCTGATAAAGAGTATGGCGGCATCCCGTGGCTGGACAAGATGAAGGATGACAATGATAAATCCGTCTCCGATCAAGTCGCGGCCAATCTGATTGATTATTCTGATAAAGACGACATCGCTACGACAGATTTCAAGATTGAATTGGGCGATGATGGCTCTTGGACTGAGCCGACGTATTGCGGCAATGAACGCGTCCCCTATATCAATGAGATTGATTTGAAGATGGAAATGACTCGTGAGGCAAATATCACTGCCACAGGAGATACATATAGCTTCAAGATGAATCTCAAAGCGATGACGGAACTGGTTAATATCTATTGCAACGGTGACGAAACTGGCGATTGTGAAGCCGTTCCGGATGACCTGCATGTTCAAATCCGCCTCATTGGCGAGTTTACCGTGACAGAAGTGAAATATGCATTTCGGTTGAATGAAGCTGGGGTAAACGAACTGACAGAAATTGGACGTACCTCCAAAACCTATCCAATGGGCGGAGATGCCGGATACTTGGCCTTGACAAGCGCAAATAAAATACCGAATTTCCATTTAGGGTATCAGGTCATGGAACTGAATGGGCAAGTCTTCCCGAAAGAAGGCCAGACAGACACGGATTTCCCGCAACCTATTTCTATACAAGAAAGCGGTCTGGATGACGTGAAATATTATTTCAGTTATAAAATTTCTCAGATAATCGCCGTGGTTTATAAGGATACGTTGAAAAATGACGCCTTGTGCGATGTTGCCTTCTTCCCGAAAGAAGCCGCAAATTATTATGAATTGCTTGAAGCAGACGCGTATTCTCCCACTACCCCGTCTTTCAGTGGCCCTTATATTCTGACCATGCAGGCGAATGATCCGCGTTGTAATCTGATTGCAAAGAAAACCGACACGGGGTGGGATGACAAGCTCTGGAAGGTCATGAAATATGATGCGACAACAGGCGATGAGCCGGAAGATACTTTGGGCGATGATGAAAAAGGTAAGAATAACAGTAATTTTGAAGCGGCAGTCGATGATTTAAAGAACAAGCTTGACGATAAGGATTGGGAGCATGATGTGACGTTTGAAGGTAGCAGTGCACGAAGCTTTTCAACGGCATATATCCGCAATGCTCCGATGCAGTCCTTGTGGGAGCTTGGCGCCATCCATCGTGGTGCGCCTTATCAAACCATTAACTTGAAGAAATTCAATACGGATGAAACGCCTGACGGCAAGTATTCGGGTGGCGATGCCGCCATTCTGGACTATGTGAAAATCGGCCCCCTGCGTTTCGCCAAAGGCCGTGTCAATGCGAATACACGGAATCTTGGCGCCATCGACCTTCTCTTGAAGGATATTGCGGAAGAGACATACGATGGTGAAGATCTGCTGTCTGGCGATTCCGTCAAGTATAATTTGAACATCGATGAAGATGATTTGATGGACACGGATAAATATCCTGCATCGTTCAATCGCGGTGTCATGGCGAATCTCTTGTTTGACATGTTGGATTCCGATGTCAAGACGGATCGTGACGCGGAGGCCTTGATTGGTAAGACCGCCGGTCTGCTGACGACGCGTCTGGACACGTATTCCGTCTATATCGTTGCGGAGGCATTGCGTGAAATGCGTGATATTCCGGATGAAACGACATTTGACGCCATCAAAGACACATTGATCAATCCGATCAAAGTGAAACATTATCTGCGCAAGGCTGATGATAAATACTTTGATGATGATGGTGTCAAGACATCCTATTGTTCCATTCTCGGAACACAGCGCATGCTGGTTCAATTGGTGCGCGATGCATGGCGGAATGAAATCAAAGTGGAACGCGTTCAGTATCTGGAGAAATGAACATGAAGAACCTATCACGAATCGTTTTATTCTCCTTGCTATGCGTGGTTGGCGTTCTTGTCGCCCAGGACAACAAGAATGAAAACAACACGGATCCGACGACCGCGAAACTGAACAGGGCTCAGAAGGAGCATCTGAAGGTTTATCGGACGTATTCGTTGTCCAATAGCGCGAAAGCGTCGAAGGAAGAGACGAAGAAGCTGTTCAACGCGTTTTACAGTCCCGTCTCGACATGGTGCGGGCAGGCGGAAAAACTGTACGAAGAATCTTCGCTGAAGGCGAAGGAGAAAATGGAAACCGCCAAGAATCCGCAGCAGAAACAGCAGTTTAACATCATCAGCATGACATACGATCAGGCGGCCAAGGCTTGCCAGACGATAGCAAAAAGCTTCAAGCAGAACGATCAGATCTTGTTGGAGAACAACATCAAAAAGTATATCGCGTTGGAAAAGCAAATGGTGCAGAACCGCATCCAGCATCCCGCGCGTGAGTGGATATCGTCAGAAGAAGGCGATTCGATTTTGATGCTGCAACGCAAATATATGAGGCAACGGCAGCAGATGCAGCCGAGACAGCCCCAACCGCAGCCGAAGCGGCAATAATGTTGAAATTGGAGATGAACATGCGTAGAAAGTCATTCACATTGCTTGAGTTACTGGTGTCGATTGGCATCATTTTGGTCTTGGCGGCGATTACGTTCGGCGGGATGAACTACGCGTCGGCGCGTGCGCAGGAGGCGAAGACGCTGGCGACGATGGAGGAGTTCATCAGCGCATTGGAGTCGTTCAAGCAAGACTATGGCTTCTATCCGATTATCGACAAAGACAGCGCGAAGGAAGTCGATTTGTCCGCCGATGGCTGGAAATTGTTCATGAACGAGACGAAGAACAAGAAGAATCGCGCATACATGGAAGGCGAGCTTGAGCCGCTTTACGATGCGTACGGGCAGAAATTGTGGTATCAGTATCCAGGCAAGAAGAATACATCGAAATACGATTTGTGGTCGAAGGGAAGAGACAAATATCACGGCGACAAGAAGAACAACAGTTCGAATGATATCGCGAAGGCCGGTGCCGACGGCAGCGACGACATTTGTTCATGGAAGCAACGGTAAAAAGACAAGAAGTCATAACCATATAATTTAAGGAACAAGAAAATGCGTAACAGAAGAAGAAACTTCACGCTGGTTGAATTGTTGGTCGTGATCGCCATCATCGCCGTTTTGGCGGGCATGTTGATGGCGGGTATCATGTATGCTCCTGCGAAGGCGCAGAAGGCGAAGGCGCAGGCGGAGGTTACGACGTTGTTGAACGCCATCAAACAGTACGAATCCGCGTATGGCGTGCTGCCGATTCCGAATGGTGCGTTGTCCTCTGGCGATGGTACTTTGTCAACTCAAGATTACACACTGATGATTCATCTTCTGCAGGCTGACGCGGAAGGCTTGCCCGATACTGACGAAAAGGCGTTGAAGAAACTGAACAAACGCTGGACGAAATTCATGGATATCCAGGGAAATGAAGCCGGTGTTTACACGGATCCGTGGGGCGAGAACTACAAGGTGGTGTTCGACGCCAACTACGACGGCAAGATCATCGTGGATACTCCTGTTCCCGGTTTGAACGTGGAAGCTAAGAGCGGCAAGTTCACGTATCGTTTTTCCGCCATTGTCTGGAGTACGGGCAACGACCGCAAGTGCGAAAGCGGTTATGACAAACGGGCCGATAAGAAGAACGAAGACAACGTGTATTCGTTCCCGACGACATGGTCGAGCGATACCGGCCACAACATCAGCAAGTAAGTCGGACGTCGTGTAAAGGGTATTCAAATCAACATAATCATACGGAGCAAAGCAATGAAGAAACAATTTACATTGGTGGAATTGCTGGTGGTTGTCGCGATCATCGCGATTCTGGCCGCCATGTTGATGCCGGCGGTCGGCAAGGCCGTGGATATCGCGCAAGCCACGAACTGCACGAACAACATGAAACAGCTCGGCACGGCGAACATGATGTTCATCACGGACAACGACCAGAAGGTCTGCGCCGCGTATTACGTTCGTTCCGATGGCGATACGGTTTATAAATACTATGACGCGATGTACAAGTACATTGGCGATGTGAGAACGTTGGAATGCCCTGTGAAGATTGGTTTCACCCAATCGAAACGCAGCGACAATAATCTGCCGGATTCCGATCTGAAGGAAGCGTTCAACGTTTCATACGGCTGCAACGTGGATACCGTCAGCAAGATGGTCTATAACGTCGCCAAGGGAACATACGACGACTACAAGACCGCGACTGAAACGACGTATATCAACCGTCTGTCCGATTACAAGAAGCCGTCGCGGTCGGTTCGTGCGACGGAGGCTGTGGATTATGCGCTGACGCCTAGTGCGAGCGATTCTGCTGAAGATCGCGCGACGAAGGTGAATGCCTTCATCAAAGGCAGCGGCAACCTTCCGCATAATAATAGCTTCAACATGGTGTTCATGGATGGCCATGTGGAAACCTTCCAGACGCTGTTCAACAAGGATAATTACAGCAAATACTGGATGCCGTAATAAATCCTTTTAAATTGTGAAAGACACAGGGCGGAACCATTTGTGAATGGTTCCGCCTTTTTGGTTTGATGGCCGGCAGCTAGGCGGCCGGGAGGTTTTCTAGGCTGCTAATATTTTTGGCTTCCAGTGTACTAACCCTCTAGAAAAATAGTATTCTGCAAGTATAGTATCCTTTGCCATTTTTACTTGTTTTTTGAAAAATCAACCAAGCATTTCAGAAAAACAGAGGCAAGACATTAAAAAAATTTGGATAAAGGCTGTACAAGTTAATATGAAGCGTTGGTTTTGGATTATCATAGCGGTTTTGCTGCTTTTCGTATTTGGCGGTAGAAATTGGTTCGGGCAAAAGCAGGCCGCTCCCATGGCAGACATTTCGGGCAAGCCTGTTGCCGCTGTTGATAATCGTAAAGAGTTGCAAAAGCAAGAGGCGTTTTCGGCTGATTCTGTTGCGGAAAACGCTTTGCAAGAAGACGCTGAGCGGAAAACCGTTTCCAGTGGCGGCCGTGAAGACGCCTTTCGCGTGACGTTGCTTTCCGCCGTTCCGGGGCGGTCTCGTTTCCGTTTTGAACTAAACGATTTCAAGATTTCAGAAGATTCTGAGAACGGAAAGCCATACAGCCATGTCTCGTTGCACGGAGCATTCGAAGCGAAGTCGAAAGGAAAGCCTGCGCTGCCGGTCATTCGCAAAGATTTCATCGTGGCGAAAGGTCGCAAGGCGAATTTGCGGATTATCAACGTCCAGGAGGACAAAATGGTTTGCGCGCCGCCGAAACCATCCGTTGGCCCCTTGTCGCGGAAGGAGGATGTCCCTCCCGTTGAAGAAGATCCGTCGGTCTATGGCGGCGATGGCGTGTATCCGTCCGAAGTCGCGGCGATGGGCAGCCGTTATGTCATTCGCGGGGCGGAAGGGCTGTCGGTCGCTATCAATCCGATGCGTTATGATTTCCACGACGGCACCATGGTGGTGACGCGCAGTTTTGAAGCGGAAATCACGGAAGACGATGCGCAGGCGGAAGAATACGCCATGCGGGATGATGAATGGAATTTCCTCCGTATTTTGGAGCGTCGATTTGAAAATCGCGGCTTGCTGCGTGGCGGCGAATCAAATGGTGTCATCGGCACGATGCTTTTCGTCGTGCCCGACGGTTGGATGGAGCGGTTGTCTGATTTTGTCGCATGGAAGGAGAAACAGGGGTATGATGTCATCACGGCGGGATATCCGTCGATGACGGGTGAGGGCGCCGAAAATCTTGCAGCGTATATCCGTGCGGCATATGACGATTTGCGGGTGAGCCATGTCGTGTTGTTTGGCGATCGTGGCGACATTCCGCCATATGATGTCAGTTATAATCCCAATAATCCGTGGACCTATTCGCCGACGACAGATGTGCCGTATTCGTTTGTTGATGGCGATGACTTGTATGCGGATCTGTTCATCTCGCGAATGGCTGTGAGCACGATGGACGAACTGTCGGCGATCTGCGCGAAAGTCATGGCGTATGAGCAGTCAAAAGGCGACGGTTGGCGTGCCCAAGGCGTGTTCATCGGTTCCAATGAAACTGGTTACAGTGGTGTCACCGCAGGGCGTACGGATTGGAGCCTGCTGGAGGAAGAACGTCTGAAGTTGTTGGAAGAAAACTTAATAGACAATATTGAAACCATTTATGCAAAGAACTACACCGTGACGGTGTTCGACATCAACAACGCGTTGAACAGCGGATGCTCGTTTGTCTATTATGTTGGGCATGGACTGAGCCAACAATGGTCAACGGGCAGATTCCAGAACCAGCATGCGGCGGCGTTGCAAAATGGCGCCATGCTTCCGTTCGTGGCGAGTTTCTGCTGCTCTTCCGCGAATTTTGCTTTTAATAATCCAAGCCTAGGCGAGGCGTTTTTGAGAAATCCGAACGGCGGGGCGATCGGCTTCTTTGGTGCGACGGCTGAAACGTATTGGAATCCGCCCGTTTACAGTATGCGGCAGTTGACGCAGGACATTCTGAACCGCCATTCGTCTTCGCGATTGACCTGCCAGGGGGCCTATGTCTGTTCGTCGGTCATGGCGGGAATCGATTATTTCGACACGGTTGACCCTAGGGAAGCCGCTGACCAAGGCTCAAGTTCGTTGTACGCCAAGGAGATGCATCTTTTGGGCGACTGCAGCGCGCTGTGTCGTGTGGGCGGCGGACGGAAAGGCGTCGTCGGCATATCGCGGCTTGATTCGGAGCAATATGGCGTGACGGTGAAATGGGAGGATACGGGCGAACCAGTCGTCGGCGCGGCGGTCTGCATTCGGACGATTGATGGCGCAACCCGTTATGCGACACGCAGTGACGAAAACGGATCGGCGGTGATGCCTGTGTTGGACGGGAAGACGATGCTCATGGTTTCGGACGCCAGTTGGGGCTGTCTGGAGAAAGATGTCGATCTCGCGGTGGCGATGGACACGAATGCGGACGGAAAGATTTCCAATGCGGAGGTCATCGCCTTTTTGAATACGTTGATGCGGGCGGAAGTGACGCCGGAGTATTTGGGAAAAGTGTCTGTGGCCTGGGGGCTGGGCGGCGATTCGTCGATGACAAGTCGCATGCCCGCAACACGTAGCGACGGCGATGCGCCGTCGGAAGCGACTGAGACGACGACTGTTGCGACGACGCGCGGCCAAACGCGCAGAGTCGTGGATGACGCGAAAATGCGCGAGCCGGGCGGCAAGGAGCCGCCTGTCAATACGCGTACGGCGACGCGCGTGGCGTATTGGACGATTGACGATTTGAACCGCCGTCTGGGCGAATGGTGCCTTCAGTATCCGGAATACTGTCGGGAGGAATACGTCGGCCGAAGCTTCGAAGGGCGCGACATCATGGCGTTGCGGCTCAGTTGCTTTGAAGGCGACGGCGACTGCCCGGAATTCATGGTGGCGGCGGGAATCCATGGGGATGAACGCATTAGCACATGGACGGCGATGCGGCTGGCGGAGAGCATTCTCGATGATTTGGCCAACGGCGATGCGGATTCCGACTATCGTCGTTTGCTGTCGCGTTGCGCTTTGTGGATCATTCCGGCGATGAATCCGGACGGCGCGTCCGCCACCAGCCCGAAGCGAAACAATGCGAAGGGGCACGATCTGAACCGTTCGTTTCCGGATGGTGCGTTGCAACCGCTCGGACTGTTTGTGAACGGCGACGGCATGATGACGGGCAGCTATGTTCCGACGGCTGAATACGTGGCCGGCGTGGCGCGTTATCCCGCGTCGGAAGTGCCTGAAACAACGGCGTTCATGCGTTTCTGCATGGATCATCCGTGCAAGACGGCCCTTCATCTGCACAGCGGAGACGTGCTGATCGCCTATCCATACGGCAACAACGCCGAACGGAAAAGAATGTATATGGCGTCGCCGCATGATGAATTGTTCAGGGCTTTGGCGGACGCATATGAAGATGGCTATGATGGTGAGATTCGACATCTGAACGCATGCGAGTGGTATCAAGTCGATGGCGAGGCTCCAGATTGGCAGTACCGCTATACGGGAACTCTCGCCATGACCATCGAACTCATTGAATGCAAGGAGCCTACGTGGCAGGAGAACTGCGAGATCGCCTGGAAGGCGCATGAACCAGGCATTGTGACGTGGCTGTCCGACAGTCTGCTCATCTCAGGCAACCGTGGCAAGACGAGAACGGTGAAAATCAGTGATCGTCTCAAAGTGTCGGTCACGTCGTCATTCAACCGCCTCATGCCTGGCGAGAATGGCAAAGTGACCATGAGCGGGAAGGGCGTCATCGGCGCGACTGGCGGGGCGTGTATTTTGAATATCGCCTGCGAAAACGGCATTGCGGCGGAAGTCATGGGAGAGCTGCCACCCGCCGTCATCGGTTCAAGAACGGAAAGCGACGGATCCATCTCATGGCTGATTTATTCGCTTGAGAACGAGGTGGATGAAACATTTGATGTCGGCATCCACACGACGGATGATTTGAACGACAACGACCATATCGCGTCAGTCGTTTTGCTAACGACTGAAGACGAATATCTTATGTTCCGCCGACAGGTGCTGCTTGCGGAAAAACGGACGTTCACGTGGTCATTGGAAAAAGGATGGAGCTTCATTTCGTCGCCGTTATTGGGCGAGACGTTGAAACTGACCGATCCATGCTACGCTGTTTTCTGGAATGGAGGCCGTTACAGCGAAACGGTGGATTTGCAGGTCGGTGATTTCACGCCTTGCAAAGCCTTCTGGGTGTATTCTCCGAGTGCGCAGACGATGTCGCTTGACGGCCGCATGGAAACGGACGCGCCCGTGTTGAGAAGAGGCTGGAACGCCATCGGCAGCCTGTATTGCCAACCGGCCGGTGATGGCGTGTATGGCGTTGATCGGAATTTCCAATATTTTACGAACAATATGCTGCCGGGGCTGGGGTATTGGATTTTTGTTCGATAATTAACAATTAACAATTAACAATTAACAATTAACAATTAAAAATTAAAAATTTAAAATTTAAAATGAAAAAATTAAAATGTAAATTATAAATTGTTAATTGTTAATTGTTAATTATGAATTGAATGAGCGTTTGACGATGGGGGAGGCGAAAAGCCGTTCCTGCGGAACGGCTTGCAGTTGCTCGAACTGCTCATGCGGGATGGCGGCGGTGATGGCGCGGCCGTCCGCGTCGGTCAATTCGATTTGGACCAATTGTCCGGCCGTGCGGACGGATCGGATGGTGACGGGAAGCGATTCCGTGGACGATTCGCGGGACAGGCGGATTTCATGCGGCCGCGCGTAATAGTCCATCCCATTGATGTGCAATGTGTTGACAAAGCCAAGAAAGTCGCAGACAAACGGCGAGACAGGATGGTTGTAGAGGGCGTCCGGCGAACCTGCCTGCTGGATTTGACCGTTGTTGACGAGAACGATGCGATCCGCGACATCAAGAGCCTCCTCTTGGTCGTGGGTGACGAAAATCGTCGTCACGCCTAAATCATGATGACGGTCGCGCAACCAGCGGCGGAGTTCAAGGCGGACTTTTGCATCGAGAGCTCCAAATGGTTCATCCAGAAGAAGATATTTCGGATCGATGGCGAGAACGCGTGCGAGGGCGACGCGTTGGCGCTGCCCGCCGGAAAGTTCCGACGGAAGGCGTTTGGCAATCCAGTCGAGCTGGATGAGATTGAGCAGAAATTCGACTTTCTCCTTGATCTGCTGTTCCGTGGGGCGTTCCGAACGCGGCTTCGCGCGAAGGCCGAAGGCGATGTTTTCGAAGACGGAGAGATGTCGGAAGAGGGCGTAATGCTGGAAGACGAAGCCGACACGACGGGCGGACGGCGGGATGTCCTGCGTGGAGACACCGTCGCAGATGACATCGCCGCTGTCGGGCGCTTCGAGCCCCGCGATGATGCGGAGCAATGTCGTTTTGCCGCAGCCGGACGGGCCGAGCAGGGCGACGAGTTCGCCGTCATCGACGTTGAGCGAGATGCCGTTGAGGACGCGCGAGCCCGCGTAGGATTTATAGATGTCTTTGACTTGAATGCTCATGATTTAGTGAATTGTGAGAACCACGAATGAACACGAATGAACACTAATGTTTGTTATGAGTCCACTGAATACACTGAAGAAACAGAAAGCCTCGCCGCCGGGCCGACAATCTCCTGAAAATTTTGTTTGTTCATAATGGCATCCTGATGCTGAAAGGTCAACGGCTCCGGCGGCTCGGCGGTTGTCATCGCTTCGCGAGGTGCAAAGGATGTCATGCGTAAGCTCGTGGCCATGGAGAAGATCTTCGCGAAAAAACAAGAAAATGAACGATAGTAGTACGGAAGAAACAGAAGGCCTTTTTTAATGCATAATGCATAATTCATAATTCGTAATTATTATATAGCTTTTAGCTTTAAGCTTTTGGCTTTAAGCTAACGGGAGTGCGCCCTTTTCGTTGACGGATATCGGTAATGGTTCTGGCGGCGAGAGATATGAGACCGAGCAGGGCGAGCAGGGAGGCGGCGGCGCTGGCAGCGGAGAGCTCTCCGTCCTGAAAGAGGGCCTCCACGTGGAGCGGCAGCGTGTTCGTGCGGCCACGGATGTTTCCGGAAACGACGGCGACGGCGCCGAATTCGCCCATGGCGCGCGCCGTGCAGAGAATCGTGCCGTAAAGAAGGCCCCATTTGATTTCGGGAAGCGTGATTTTCCAGAAGATTCGCAGCCATCCTGCGCCGAGAAGTCGCGCGGCGTCCTCTTCGTCGCGGCTATGGCCTTCCATGAGCGGAATCAGTTCTTTCGCGACAAATGGCATCGTGACGAAAAGCGTCGCGAGAAGCAGGCCGGGGAAGGCGAAAATGATTTTGATTCCATGCGCTTCCAGCCATGCGCCGCAAGGGCTGTTTTTGCCGAGCAGAAGGATGAAAAGAAGACCGACGACGACCGGCGAGACGGAAAATGGCAAATCGAGAACGGCCATGATGAGTCGTTTGCCCGGCAGTTTCAGATGGGTGACGCCCCATGCGAGGCATGTTCCGATCACGACGTTGAGCGGGACGGCGCAGAGTGCGATGAGCAGCGTCAGTTTGATGGCGTGGCGTGTGTCGGACGAACGGAAGACGGTGCGGAATGTGGAAAGTCCGTCGGCGCAGGCCTGTGCGATGACGCTGGCGAACGGCAGCATGATGAGCAGCGCCACGTGGAGGAACGCGAAGGCGATGAGCAACCGCCGCGCCCACGTTGGTTCTGAAATGGATGTGAGTGAATTGCTATTGTTCATTTTCTTGTTTTCGCGCAAAGTTTTTTATCGTTTCATGCCACTAACCACCGGCCGCGCTGGAGCGCAGCCCTCCCAACTAACCACCGGCCGCGCAGGAGCGCAGCCCTCCCAACTAACCACTAACCACTTTCATGAGCGTCTCCTCTGGAGGGCGTTGATGGCGGCGAGCATGATGAAGGAGACGAGCAGCATGGCGGCGGCGAGAATCGTCGCGCCATTGTAGTCGTAGCTTTCGAGCGCGTGGACGATGCGCAACGGAAGGATTTCCGATTCGCCCGGAATGTTTCCCGCGATGAAAATGACGGAGCCGTATTCGCCGAGACCGCGCGCGAAAGCCATGGAGAAGCCTGTGAGAATCGCTGGCTTCAGCGACGGGAGGATGACACGTCGGAACGTGTAGAAACGCGATGCCCCAAGGCACGCGGCGGCTTCCTCTTCAGATACGTCAAGATTTTCGATGATTGGCTGCAACGTACGAATTACAAAGGGGATACTGACAAAAACAAGCGCGACGAATATGCCGTTGACGCTGTAGGCGACTTTGATGCCCAACGGTTCCAAACAGCCTCCGATCCAGCTGCGCGGACTGTAGAGGCCGCAGATGGCGATGCCCGCGACGGCGGTCGGAAGGGCGAACGGGAGGTCGATCCAAAGTTCTAAGAACTTGCGTCCAGGGAACTTGTATCGCGCAAGCGTCCATGCCACAGGGAGGCCGACGATCGTGTTGAAGAGCGCCGCAAGGAAGGCCTGTCCGAAACTGACCTTGAAGGCGGCGATGGTTTCGGCGGATGTGAGAACGCGGCGGAATTCCTGCGGCGACAGTTGCGCCGTTCGGATGGCGAGGGCGGCCATCGGCAGCAGGATCAGCAGGCCGACGTAGGCCATGCCGATGCCGAACATGAGACTGTGCTTTTTGGTGTCCACTTTTTTAGCTAAAAGCTTAAAGCTGAAAGCTGAAAGCAAAATGCGTTATTAAATATTAATCACTTACCACCGTATTAACGTAAAGAAAGAAACCACAGATCATACAGATTATACAGATTATACACTGATTGTCTCCCCGCAGGAGCTGCCCAACGCCTAAAGACGTGATTTGTAAATTACGAAATATGCTTGAGAAAGAATTCCAACGGCTACCTGCGGCTCGGCGGTCTGAAAGCGCTTCGCGCAACAGATGGAAGACAGATTGAAATTCTTCATTAAGCATCTAGCAATAAACATTCAGCATTCAGCATTATTTTCGAGTGATTTGATCAAAGAGGGCGTCTGAGGCGAAGTGTTTCGCGTGGGCTTTTGCCCAGCCGCCGAATTCATCGCGGATGTTCACGAGCGTCAGTTCCTTGAACGGCGCCAGAAGCGCCGCATCAACGGTTTGTGGACGTGACGCGCGGTAGAAGTGCTTCGCGCAAATCGCCTGCGCGGCAGGCGTGTAGAGAAAATCCAGATAGTCTTTCGCAAGCTGCTGCGTGCCATGCTTTTCGACGTTCACATCGACGATGGCGACGGATGGTTCCGCCAAGATGCTGATGGACGGGCAGACGATTTCGAATTCCTCCTTCGGATAGTCGCGAAGGGCGAGCAGGGCTTCGTTCTCCCATGCGAGCAGGACGTCGCCTTTGGCGCGTTGGGCGAACGTCAGCGTCGAGCCGCGAGCGCCTGTATCGAGCACGGGAACATGCTGGAAGAGACGTTTCATGTAGTCGATGATTTGGGCTTCGTCGTGATTGAACTGCCTGTCCGCCCACGCCCATGCGGCGAGATAGTTCCAACGTGCTCCGCCGGAAGTCTTTGGATTCGGTGTGATGACTTCAACGCCGTCTTTGACGAGATCGCCCCAGTCGTGGATGGCTTTCGGATTTCCTTTGCGGACGAGAAAGACAACGGTCGAATAGTACGGCGTGCTGTGTTCGGGGAGGCGTTCCTGCCAGTCGGCGGGAAGGAGCTTCGCCTGCGTGGAGAGGATGTCGATGTCATAGCCGAGAGCGAGCGTGACGACGTCGGCCTCCAGACCGTCGATGACGGCGCGGGCCTGCTTGCCGGAGCCGCCGTGGGATTGTTCGAGATTGACGGGCTGGCCGTATTGCGCGGCGAACGCCTGGTTGATCTCCTTGTAGAGCTCCCGCGTGGGATCGTAGGAGACGTTGAGGAGAGTTGGCGTCTTGTCCGTTGAATCCGAGCAGGATACAAGCAGGAAGAGTAGCGGGAGGATGGCGGCGAGAAAACGTGTTTTCATGGCGATGCAATTATATAAGGTACAGGATGAAAGATGACATGAAAAAATATAATGTCATCTGGGAGTACATCAACCATTTATGGGGGATTTACAGGGCAAGCCATAAAAAAAGCCCCGCCCGGTTTGGGCGAGGCTTGCTTTGCACAATCGGGCCCGCGGGAGCGGGACCCTCCCAAATTTGCTTAGTTGGCGAGCATCTTGGCGGTGGCTTCGGCCATCATGCTGATGATGCCGTCCGTGACGGCGTTGCCGGCCTTGGAGTCCCACATGTTGACGGCGCCGTAGGTGTTGTGTGGCTTCATGGCCTGGACATGACCGTCGGCGAAGCTGAAGTTGGTCATGTTGTTGTGGTTGATCATGGAGAAGTGCTCGTTGGAGCCTTCCGCACCACCGGTGGAGCTCCAGAAGTACGGGTCGTTACGACGGTTGGTTTCGCCGAACCAGATGAGGGAGGAAGCGGCCTTGAAATCGGAGATCTTGGTCCTGTGGCCCGTGCCCCAGTGCGGGATCGGGAAGCGGGAGTTGCTGTTGTTCGTGAACTGGGTGACGTCGGACGCGCCGTGGGCGGTGTAGGTGCGGTAGATGTCGCCGGGGATGCCGTCAAGGTCGGATCTCTGATAGGCTGCGGCACCGACGTTGGAGTTCTTCGGGCAGAGATAGTTCTTCTTGTCGCCGACATACGGATAGATCCACTGGAGCCAGTTGCCGTTCCAGCCGGTGGCGTCATAGGTGTT
>JAFZAB010000164.1 GCA_017548425.1 Victivallales bacterium | reverse complement strand
GATTCAATAAATAATTAATTAAAGGATTTTATCGGGGAGGAGCCCCATGCCTCGCATGGGGAACCCTTCCATTTCAAAAATCATGTTCGCTCATATTGCGCTGCTCGGTTTCCAAAGAGCCGGCGGACTTTTCCGCCGATTTTTCGTCACGACACTTACTTTACACCGCTTTCCCGCTTTTGCAAGCCGGGAAAGGCGATTTTTTCAGAAAGGGCAACGCCGGGAGCCTCCCGCGAGGCCCGCGGCTTTCATAATGAACTCATTTTGTTTCCCTTGCGGGAAAACGTCCGTGAATGCATCTGAAATGCCCCCTCTTGCAGATGGTTGCCCATCCCTCGAGTGGTGACGGATGATTAAATTACATCCGCTTTCGGCGATGTCAAATCATCTTGACGATTTTTTTGATTTTTTCATCAAAAAACTACTTTCTGCCATGTCATGGAGCTTCAAATGACTCTACAAGCTCCAGACATGGCGTTCCAAGCAAGATTATTTACTCTCTGCTTTTTTCTTGGCAAAGAAATCTATGGCATAGACGAATACATGCGGATCACCGACCGCAGGCTTGCCATCCGTCGAAGGCCACCAGTCGAATTCAGCCAGAATAAAATCGCCTGGATCGACGGAAATACTACGGACTAAATCAATCTTCGTCAAAGCCGCCCCATGCTGCACCGTATTATTGATGGCGGCCCATGCCATATTTTGCGCACAGCGACGCAACGTCACCGCCATAGACGGCCCTTTATCCGTATCCAAAATCATGGTCTGGCCTTTTGTCGTCTGTCCCATCCGTCCGCTATCAACACGTCCCGAATCAATATTCTTCTCGTCATCGTCGAATATCTTCCAGACAGGAGCCGTCTTATCGTTGGTGCCGATTTCATAGACAAGAGAACGGTAACGCACGGGCGCGCGCGTGAGGTTGAACATGCGGATATCCACTTTCATATGGTTCGGCTCGAATGTCCAGCGTTCCCGAATGGACACATGGTCGTCATCCAACGGACGCTGGAATTCCAGATAGCCGGAAACTGGAGAAAACGTATAGGTCAGCGATGTCGTTCCTGAACTTGTTTCGGGACCTGCGATTTTTCCGTCCATCGTTGTCAGCACGGGCCCTGTCCGTTCGACAAGAAAATCGCTCCATCCATCCGCCGTCTTGAGCTGCATTTTCTCAATCCAGCCAAACGCCGTATTGAAGATTATCTTGTATGAATCGCCTGTGACAACCATGTGGTCGGCATCCGGCTGCTCGCAGAAGACACGCGGTATGGCGCGTGCCAGATTCGCAGACTCTCCCTTCTCAGGTTTAATTTGGAACACATAGATGCCCGTCCCGTCTTCGTGAGCATCTGCATTAAACACAATTCCGCCAGCGGTTCGGGAATGCGGAATCTCCACAGTCCGCATCGGTTCAATTTTCAACAACTGATTACAGCCCTTCATGGCTTCGTCAGACAGTTCAACCTTCACGGGCGTACCTTTCGATACCTTCTGAGAAGCCAGCCCTATCCTTGTCATCCCCTTCGTCGGGAGATGTAAACTCCACTGACTGAAAACCGCACCCTGCGCTGTCTCCGTGCCAGCGGCGGCTTCAAATTCCGCCTTTTCGACAAAGCCACCTACCTTCCCAGTCAAAATGTATTTGCCAGGTTTCGGCAGAAAGAAAAACACCTTCATGACGTTTTCCAACGGTCGTACAGGATCTTGACCTTGCATTCCATCAAACCACACTTTCCCCTTTGCCCCATCCTCATGGGCAACCGACAATTCCAACGGTTTACCGATCAAATCCGCGCGCGCGTCCATTTCAAGAATGGCAGCCACTTCACCGCGCACGGCCATAGGTGGCGGAGGCGGTGTCTGAACTTCCGAATCCCATCCCCAACGAAGGATCGGCGGCGTCAGTTCCTGCCACGGATTCAGAATCTGGTCATGATACACGACGCGGATGTCCAGCGTCGGTTTCACGAACGGCTGCATTTTGGCGGAAAGCGTCCCGTTAACTCCTTCCGTAAACGTCACTTCTGCAGTAATCGGATTTTCAAACGCGAAGAAATCCAATTTTGCATCTTGCGGAACAGATAGCTTGAACGCAACTTGTCCGCGCTGTCCCGCTTCAATAGCGGTCACGCTGGAGCGTGCCCCTCCCGCTGTGGCATTGACGGGAACAGCCTTCCAACCTTCAGGAAGAGTCAACTGCACCGTACCCGAAACGGCAACTGGAGCCATATTCACCACGCCGACAAGCAGTTCCGTCTCTTCGCCCGGACGGAATGTATCCTGTCCGGAAGCGGAAGCGATGTCAACAATCGGCTGCCATTCGCCAAACAGCAGAATGCCGCCATTGCCTGCGTTGTCCGCCAAATCCAGCTTGAACTGGAGCTTGCCGTCCACCAATTGTCCCTCGATTTTCTTGACAGCCGTTGTATCGGGAGCATAGAACCATCCCGTTGTGGGTTCATGGAAGTCATTCAATGTCAGCGTCACGTTTGCCGGAACACGTTCTGTCTTCGTAATATACAACATATTCAACTTCTTGTCGCGAAGCAAACGGACGTCGATTGAGGCTGGGCTCAGACCATCGGATGCGACATGGATGGACGGTTTCAAACCAGTTGTCTTCAACAGCATATCCGCGTAAGCGTCCGCCAATTTTTGGAACGCGTCACGATCCTTTGTATCAATGCCTGTCAAGCTCCAACTGCAATATGCTTTCTTTCCGTTGCCAATGGTCTCAACAATGTAATCACCGTTTCCATCCAACAGCGGATAGGAGGCGAACAGCCTGCCGTCCTCCGCCTTGAGCAATTCTTCTTGGAAATATTGCTTGCCAACGCGTTTCTGTCCGAATTCATTCATGGTCGCCGCCAACGAATGGAAGACGACAGCCTTGCCAGATTCCGCAAATTCGTCCAAACGTGCCATGGCCGCATCGGAAACGACGGGAACAGCACCAAGAATCAGCACGTCGTATTCATTCAGATTCTGTTCTTTCATCTGCTCCGCATCTATGAAAACATATGGAATGCCAGCCAAATCCAACATGCGGCCAAGCCTGTTGTTCATGTTCATGTAATCCCAGACGCCTTTTCCGACAGCACGTTGATAATATTGACTGTCTTGTGAGATGATGACGGCGACTTTGGGCATGACATGCGCCCTCTTAAGCAACGGTGCAAACCGTTGCGCAAATGCAGAAATCCGCGTGACAGCCGTCATGCGCTCTGTCGGACGGCCTTCCAAATCCAAAATACCATGGATGCCCTCTTCGCGACCGCTCTTGCCAGAATTCCACATATACCATTGCAATGCGCGCGATTCACGCGCCCACGCCAGAAGCGCTTCCGTATATAATTGCCAATCATAGACTTTCGTAATCCAGTTGTTCGGCCCTGCGTGGTATTCCATCATGAGAAAATCTTTCTTCCATGCGTATGCGGCCGAACGCGCGATATCCATGTTGTTCATCAGATTGTCCCAACGTCCAATGGCATAGATGTCCATGGCCATGTAGTCGGTCTGTTTTGCCAATTCAAACAAATCCCATCCGTCGAGGCCAGGCGTGATGTAGAAATTGTCGGAAACTTTCGCATTCGGGAGGATTTTGCGCAACATATCTCCCGTCTCGCGGAAATAACGCGCGAAATTCCATGATGTGAAACGACGCCATTCCAGCCAATTCGCAAGATTGTCCGCCAAATTCTTACGCGGCGGTTCGACAACGTCAAAAGAGGCCCATGTTGTCTTCCAGCCGTCGTTCAATTTTTCAATGGAGCCATAGCGGTTCTTCAGCCATGCACGATATTTGGCAATGGAGCCTTCACTGTAGTCAAACAACTCCCCGCTGTGGAAACCAAATTCATTATGGACTTTCCAATACGCGATTTGATCAGCATTGCGTGTCTCCTTCGCGACGCGCGGCACGTATTCCTCCCACCATTTCTCCACGCTCGGCGCGTTGAAATTGACGTGGGTGAACAGCCCGACGGAATTCAGCAGCTTTCCATCTGCTGTCTCAAACGGCTTCGTCGCATCGGCGGGAGGACGGCCCGTAACGCAATGGATTGATTGAAAATCCTTCCGTTTCAGCCACGGAAGCGAGCCATGCGGAGCCAACGTAAATCCCGCTTTCTCATATTGTTCCAGCACTTCCTTGGAACCGCCACATCCCCAGCCGCCCGTGAGATACACATCCTTTTCAACGGCCTGCCCAAACAGGCAGCCGCAGCAAACAATCATCAGCAACCATATTCTATTCATATCCCTTGCCTCCATTTATTGAATTTCCACAATCCGAATATTGCGGATGCGAATGCCACCCATGTCACGAACGCCGAAAATCACTCTGTAGTCAAGATTTTCCTTTGTCGTGAAGAAATTCGAACGATGGCCGGACTGGCCTTCGCCGCCCAGCCATTGTTGCCAACCGACATCCTTGGTGATAGGCTCTCCACAACGGATAAGACTGTAGAATATGCAGTTAGGCCCGCTCAAATCAACCGTCACATCATAATCAAAATCAAGGCGATACAATGTTTCCGGCTTCAGCTTCAGCCGTGTGAAATCCGACCATGTAAATTCGTTCCAACCATTCGCCGTTGAAACAAAACAAATGGCACCATCTTTGAATTCCGCCGCATGATCATTCTGATTGTTGCTGTCTTTAACTTTTAACCATGGGGAACCATCCGTCACAGGACTGTCCCATATAACGTGATACTTCTTTGCCACTTTTTCCTTCACGGGCGGCCATGGAACGCGTGGCTTCATCTTGTATTTGGCCAGACCGACGTAGAAGACCACATCTTCGTTCAATGGAAGCGCGTTCTGCTCCAACATCGGACAATACACGCTGATCGTATTCACGCCTTTCTTTATGTTCGTGTCCTTTGGCAGAGGAAGCTTCAGCATGTGCCATTGACCGGCCGACGGTGGTTCCGCTCCTTTTTCAGGCAATGGATGTTCGATCACCGCCCTATTCGGATTCGTTGCGTTGTCGCCCATGATCTTGACATACAGCGGAATATTCGGTTTCTCCGCAAAATAAGGGAGCACCACAAAATCTTCCGCGCTCCAGTCAAGCGTCGGAAGCGGCTTGTACTGGACGTCCAGCCAGTCCTGCTTGTGCTCTTTCTTGCGGAACGTCAGCTTCAATGTCTTAAGACCAGGCTTTTCGGGAGCGTCAACCATTTCACAGCGGACGCTTCCGCCCGCCGTGTTCTCCCCTGTGAACTCCCAAATCGAGTCCGAATTCAGAAAATCAATCGCGCTGACCGTTCCACACAACAGCGCCATTCCCCCAAGCAACCATCTGCACCAGTTCAACATACGCACCTTCCTTTTCAATTGATTAAATCCACGTCATTCTTCGGGAGTCGTTTTCGAGCAATCTCAACCGTCTCATTCCATGCGGCTTCATTTTCAAAACCGCCTTTCGGCAACCAATGGAACGCGCCGCCTGGCAGAATCAAAATGATGCCGTCGCGTTCGACGCCATTCTGCCTGAATGTTCGCCACGCCAGCGTGACATCCGTTCCAAATGCCTCGCTGGCAATGCCATCCATCGACGTCTCGTATTTGAATTCCTTTTCAAACAGCCCGCTCTTTTTCGCGTTCATCAACTGCACGACGACGGCAACATGCTTGTAGCAAAGCAGTATCACCCCAAGCAGGAAAAACAAACCGTACATGGAAAGGAACATCGGCGTCGCCCCTTCAGCATAGCCAACTTCCATCACACGAACCATTGATATTCCGCAGCCGACGACAAGCAACAGGCCGATGAAGACATGCGCAAACCGCCAATGCCACGCATAAACCTGCTTGTGGCGTGCGCACACCGCCCGCCTGAGCTCGGTCGATGTCATTTTGTATTGGCAAACATGCGTCATCACACTCTCCGCGTTGTTTTCCGCTCAGTCAAAATCACTTAGCTGGAAATGCATGGTATCGACAACGGTACGCAACGCCTTGACCGTCGGTTGCGTCATCGGCCAACGCAAATCATAGCGATGGACGGCGAAGCAGACGTTCACGCCCAGAACAGGCCCCATGAAACGATGGAAGCGCGAATACTTCCCGTTCACCAGATGGATGAACGGCTTCTTCAGTTCATGGTGGAGCAGCATGGTCGTCTTGATGGCTTCCTGCAATTCCGCCTCCGTGTTCACCGTCGTCACGATTTTGACGATGTCCGCGCCGCGCCGTTCGAACTCCTGCAACTGGTCCAACACTTCCGACGATGTCAATGGCTCACTCATATGCGACGACATGACGACTTCCGCGCCGCGTTCATGGACTTTCGCAATCAGTTCTTTCTGCTTGGCGATAGCGTTTTCGTCATATGTGCGTTCACGCGGCGACGGGTTGTACAAATCGCCCATGACATCGATGCACGCCGCCCCCGCCTCGGCCGCCTTCAGCAACACCTCCTGGCGGGATTCGTCCGTCGGGCAAGCCTTCCAGCAGTCGTTGCGGTAGAAGAAGAACATGAACGGAAGGCATGCCGTTCCGATGATCCGCTCCAATGCCTTCACTTCCCGAAATTCAGGCTTCAGATGGGACAAATCGATGCCGATGCCGTCCGCGCCGTCGAATTCCGCGCCGCGAATCTGAGCGATCAGCTCTTCGGGCGTTTCGCCTGTCATAATGGCCGTAATCATCGGCCCTTTCCGTTTTGGAGAGAAAGTCCTCTGCATAATATCGCCTCTTTTTCGATGAATAGACAAAAGAAAAACCACATGGAAAACGTAAACCACGGACGAACAAAGTCAACTGATTCCGCGATTTTCTTGTCAAATCTCTTTCCTATATTAAATTTTATAACCATAACACGATATTTGACCAAAAGGCATGAAGATATGAAAATCATCATCATAGGCGCAGGCGAGCTTGGACAGTTGCTGGCGGAACGACTCAGCATCGCACGAAACGACGTCACGATCATTGACGTCTCCAAGGAGGGTTTTGCCCGCATCCATGAAAAATTGGATGTCATGACTCTTGCAGGAGACGCCACGAACGTCAAAATCATGGAAGAAGCAGGCATCCAGAAGGCGGGCATGTTGCTCGCCGTTTCCGGCGACCAAGCCTCCAACATTCTGGCGTGTATGATCGCCAAGCATCTGGGCGTGCGGAAAACCATCTGCCGCCTGTATTCCATGGAGGCCTTCGACGCCGATTTGAACATCAAACCAGAGTTCTACGGCATCGACAAGGCCTTCTCCTCGCCGGCGGAATGCGCCAACAGCATCCTTGAATCTCTCAAACGCCATGTCATTTTGGAAACCATCCAGTTCTCCAACCATGACGCGACGCTTATCACGGCGGTCGTCACATCCGCCTCTCCTCTGCAAGGTGTTCATCTTCAAGACATACCGAACACTCAGCTTCTCAGCGAAATTCGCATCGCCGCGATTGTACGAGACCGCCAGTTGATGGTTCCGCGCGCAGACACCATGATCTACCAAGGCGACAAACTCTACATCGCCGGCCACAAGGAATACGTCGAACAGTTCTTGGACTATCTGGAAGGACAGCCGGACCGAAAACGTCGGCTTGTCATCATCGCGGGTGCCAACAGGCTCAGCGAAATCATTGCCTCCAAGCTACTTGAAGACGGAACGGAGGTCCGTTTCGTGGAGGATTCCCACCAGTTGGGCGAAGACCTTCTCAACAACATGCCGGACGACGTCATGATCGTGCATGGCGACATCACGGATGAAGAAGTGCTCAAAGAGGCCGGTATCGCCAAATGCGACACGTTCATCGGCATTGAGGAAGAAGACGAGAAGAACATCCTCAGCTGCATTCTGGCCAAACGACTTGGCGCGCGAAAGGTCGTCGCCGTCACCCACAAGCCCGAATACATCTCCATCCTGCCGGCCATGGACGTCATTGACTGCGGCTTCAATACGACGCTTGTCTCCCTCAATGCCATTTTCAGGCTCATAGGGGAAAGCTCCGTCCGCATCGACTCCCGACTGCTCGCCTTCCAGGCCTTCCTCAAGGAGTTCACCATCAAACCGTCTTCAACGCTTATCGGCAAGACGTTACGGGATTTCCGCAACAGCACGCTCCCCAGCTCCGCCGTTTTGGCCATGATCTTCCGCGGCAACGACGTCATCACCCCCAACGGCGACACGGAATTAAAGGAGGGCGATGTCGTCGCGGCCATCGTCACGCCCGCCTCCGAAGAGCAAATCAAGCCTTATTTCGGCTAACCTCCACTCACCGTCATGAAATATCGCGCCATCCTATATGTCATTTCCCTGCTGCTGATATTCCTTTCCTTCGGAATGGGTGTGTCATCCGCCGTCGCCTTCATCATGGACGATCCGGACGTATTGGTCTATCGCTTCACGGGATGCGCCGTCTGGACGTTCGTCATCGGCTACATCCTCTGTAAACTGACGGAACGCAAACGCGGCGAACTGGATTTCGGAAGCTCCACGCGGGACGGTTTCGTGACCGTCGCCCTCGCATGGCTCGTCGCCGTGATCTTCGGCTCCCTTCCGTTCATCACATGCGCGAATCTTACAACCTACGACGCCTTCTTCGAGACGGCCTCCGGCCTGACGACGACAGGCGCCTCCGTCATCAACAACGACCTTCTCACGAGCGACGGCACGCCGCTTGGGAAAATTGTCGAATCACTCCCCTACCACGATCCGGCCAACCTCCCGCTTCCGGCAGGACTCCTTTTCTGGCGTTGCCTGCTCAACTGGCTCGGCGGCGTCGGAATCGTCTTCTTCGTCCTGCTCGTCCTGCCGTTGCTCAACGTCGGTCGCGGCACGCAGTTGTACAATGCTGAAGTGCCTGGTTTGAAGACAGATGGAGGCCAACTCACGCCACGCCTCGGTAGCTCCATCCTCTACGTAACCCTAGTCTATCTTTTCTTCACCGTTCTCGGCGGCGTTCTCTACCATTATTTCGGCATGGGCATGTTCGACTCTGTCTGCCATGCGCTCTCCACCATCGCCACGGGCGGTTTTTCAAACAAGACCGCCAGCATCGGCTACTATTCATCCCCTGGCATCCAGTGGAGCGTCATCGCCATCATGTTCGTCGCCGCATGCAATTTCTCACTTGTGCTGAAAGTCGTCTTCACAGGCAAATTTCCCTATTTCGCGGACGAAGAGTTTCGTTTCTTCACAGGCATGGTCGTCATTTCCATTCTGATCATCACGCCGCTTGTCTATTTTTCCTCTCCAGAAGTCATCAGTGTGACAGGCGATCCCGCCTTCCTGCCGCGAACCGTTTCCAACTACCTGCGAATAGTGGCCTTCCAAGTCCTCACAATCGCTTCGACGACAGGCTTTTGCACGTCCGACTACGAACTTTGGAACTGCCCCGTCGCCATTCTCATCATCTGCGCGCTCATGTTCCCCTGCGGTTGCGGCGGCAGCACGGCCGGCGGCATGAAATGCTCACGGCTCATCGTTGTCGGCAAGCATCTGATTAATGAAATCAAACATTGCGTCTATCCGCGCACAATCGCCTCCGTCCGCCTCAGCGGCGAACGAATCGACGACCCGCTTGTCGCCAAGACGCTCGCCTTCGTCCTGTGCTATATCGCCATTTTCATCGCCGTCGCGCTCATGCTGACCATCACGGAATACCGTCCGAACGCCCACTATCGGCAATTGACGGAACCCAATCTCGTGCAAGCGGATACAGATCTTGAACAAACGCAACGGGATATCACATCGACGGATTCGACAGCACCGACACCGAAGCCATATGGAACCACTATCGACGTCAAAACCGCCTTCGGGGCCTCCATCGCCGCTTTGAGCAACATCGGCCCTGGTTTCGGCCATGTCGGCCCGTCTGGAGACTACCATTGGTTCCGCCCAATATCCAAAATTCTTCTGGCCATCACGATGATCACGGGCCGTCTGGAACTTTATACAATTCTCGTCCTCTTCCTCCCGTCGTTCTGGCGGAAATAATTGAGCAAATCCTTATCATAAAGGAGAATGCAACATGAGACAACTGGCCGCGACTTTCATCCTCCTTGCCGTTTTCATCCATGCGCAGGAAACCATGCTCTTCGATTTCCGCAACAAAAACACTTGCGGATGGTTTGGCAACCATGACATCGCCTCCGTCACGCCAACGGATGAAGGCCTCCACGCCGTCAGTTCCAGCCGTGAAGACCCGTGGATTGAAGGCCCGGTCATTCCCAAACTGCCCGACGGCGACTATGAGCAACTCATCCTTGAATTCCGTTTCAAAGGAACTGGCAAGAGCATCTCAATCTTCTACGGCCCCAGTTTCACGCCTGTCCGCCAGACGGGATTCACCAATGACGGCCGCAATGAATGGGTCACCAAACGCGTTATCATCCCGCGACTTACCGATGATTCTCGCCTACGTATCGATCCATGCATGTACGACGGCGAAATCACCGTCGCCACCATCAAGGCGATCCCCATGCCGACGCTTTTCAAGCCGCAATTCGACATCACGCCCTCCCCGATTGTCGTCGGCGATGATGCCGCCGTCCTGTCTTCCGGCAAGCTGACCATCCGCCACGCTCCAGACAAATGGGATGCCTATGTCATTGAAAACAATCGTGTTCCATTTGCCTCCGCCCATGATCGACCGCTGTTCGCATGTATCGTCAACGGCAAAACGGAAATCTTCAATCTCGCCGAAGACGCCGTCACGACCATCTCCCGAACCGCTTCCTCCATGACCGCCACCGCCATTTTCAAAGACAGCGGCGGTGCGGAATGGACGGCCGTCCGCACATTCATGGCCGCCTACGGTAATGCTGTCAATATCACGACGTCCATTCGTGTGACGGAAGACCGCCAAATCGTCCAAATGCCTTGGATCACGCTATTTCCGGGGCTTGGATCATTCGGTTCGCATAAGACGCAGGGCCTGTTGGCGGGCGTCGAATATCTTGTCGATGAACCGTCGTCAGACACCAAGGATTTCGCCCCCCAGAAAGCAAACCGCCGTATGGTCGATGACTATAAACTCTGTTTTCCGCTCATGGCGATCTCCCACAAAAAGCATTGGCTCTCGCTTTCATGGGAATACGACAAGTTTCCCACGACCATTTTCGATTCTCCCGACCGTCAGTTCCACACCAACGCGCATCTATTCGCCCTCTGGTCGCCCGGCCCGCGGCAGGAAAGAATTGAAAATGATTTCCGCGTTTATCACGCCATTCCTATAGATAAAAACATTCCCATGAAACTGGAAGCGACGATTGCCGTCGGCGACAATGACGACACCGTAGCCTCCGCCATCACGGACTACATGGAGCGCAATCCGCTTCCGCCGCCGCCCGTCTATGAAGACGGTTTCCAAGGCGCTTTGTCCATGCTTGCTCATGGTTGGCTGGATTCCGTCGTCCGCGAAGGAAACCAATGGCGGCATGCCCACACCAAGAGCGATCACCACCCGCCTAGACAAGCCTTCGATCCAATCGTCCTCATGGATTATATCGCGCAAAAGACGACTGACAAAGAACTTGCGAAACGTCTTCAAGATTGCATTGCTCAGACGCTTCCGACTCTTCAGCCCAAAGACTTCGGCAGCAGCATCTCCCATAACTACCACAATCTCTTCAGCTTCCTCTATCAAGGCGTCTGCGAAGACTGGCTGAAGGCCGTCGTCGTCCACGCCAATCATAATCTCGACAGGCTTCGTTGGGACGGCAGCTATCCCTTCCGTCCCGCACCATCGGACATCAAATTAAACTACGGCACGACGCATTGGGCGGACCACGCCAATGGCCTGACGGCCACTAGCGTCATGGGTTCCGCCAAATTCGTGCTCGCCTCCGCCAATCCGTCGATTCGTGAAAAATATCTGAAAACAATCGACCGTATCTTCTCCTGCTATCGCAACGATGTTCCGCGTGGTGCCCAGACGTGGGAGATTCCGTTGCATACTCCCGACATTCTCGGATCCGCCTACATGCTCGTCCTCGCCGTCAACGCCTACAAGATTTCAGGCGACGCCAAATATCTGAAAGAGGCCGAATATTGGGCGCTGACAGGCGTTCCGTTCGTCTATCTCGTCAATCCCGTTGAACATTTGAATCCCAAAGGCTTGTACAGCACGATCGCCGTGCTCGGAGCGACGTTCTGGACGGCGGCCAACTGGATCGGCCTTCCCGTCCAGTGGTGCGGAGCCGTCTATCGTAACGCCCTTTACGAATACATGGACATTCTTGACGATTCCGCCAAACGCACCATCTGGGACAGAATCGCCGCCGGCATCACGATGACCGGCCTGCAGTTCACCTATCAGCAACGCGACGGCGACAGCCCCGAACTGATTGGCCTTCTCCCTGATTCCTACATCCTTAAAGCAGCCATGAAAGGCGGTCCGTCCATCAATCCGGGCACGATCCAGCTGTTCATGCCGCAGGCCTACAACGAAACGCCGATCATCAACGTCAAGATGTTGAAAATAGGCCGTTTCATTCACGCATTGGGCGATATCAAAGCCACTTCCGATTCTTCCGCGACGTTGGATTTATGGCCCGCCAAACCGACGGATGTGCTGATAACAGGAGTTTCCGCCAAGCCGTCCGAAGTCCTCTGGCAGGGCAAAGCCATTTCAATCAACTGGCTCCCCGAACACAACGCCTTCATCGCCAACATCCAAGGCAAAGGCGTGCTGGAGTGGAGATTGTAGCCGCCTGCGGCGGCGCTTATGGCCTATGGCCAATGGCTTAAGGCTTTCGCTTTCTAGATCTTCTAGATCTTCTAGATCTTCTAGAGCTTCCAGAAAACCATAAGCCATAAGCCATAAGCATCACGCGGATCGTGATTTACGGCGCAGCCGTGTAATTCGCCTTCACCCAGACGGACTTCTTCGGCATGACGAACGTCGTCTGCACGACGTTCGCGTCTTCAAACGTGAGGCCGATGCACGTCCACTTGTAGAACTGCTTCTTCGCAGGCGGCTCCGCCGCCGTGATCGTGACAGTCTCGCCCTTGGCGGCCGTCGCCTTGTCGGCGACGCCGTTCTCGACCGTCACCGTGAATTCCTGCGGTGCCTTGGCCTTGTACGTCGCCGTCACCCTTACGGCGATGGCCGTTTCAAGGATTGCAAACAGAAAAAAGGATTTTTGTGGAGGTCCCGCGGTGCGTCCCGCCTGCGTGTGGAGTGTGGCGGCGGCGCCCCGCCGTCGCACGCGGGCGAATGCCTGCGAGGGTGTGCCAGCGGCATACCATGCGAAAGCGAGACGCTTCAGCCACACCAGCCGCCGCCACTTTCTTGAAAAAGACTTATTTTATTTTCTTTTCAATATAGATATTGTATATTACTTATTGATTTTTTTTGTTCTAAAAGCTCCATATTTTCTATTTGGAATTTGATTTTGATAGAAATTAGGCTATATTTTTCTATCATTATTAAGAGGAGCATGGCAAAATGATTTCCACAAAGAAGAAAATTCAAGACAGAATCGAACAAGGCGGACGCGGCAAACTATGGTGCGCCAATGATTTTCTTGTCTATTTTCATCGGCATGAAATAGATGAGAGCTTTGTCCGGCTAACAGTGGAAGGCTTCATTCGACGTGTCATCCCAGGCATTTATGAATATCCGAGATACAGTGAACTTCTACAATGTGAAGTTGCTACTGATTTGGATTCATTGGCTTATGCGATTGCCAGAAAATTCCAATGGAAAATTTGTCCGAGCGGTGAAGCCGCATTGAACAATCTAGGCCTGTCCACGCAGATTCCCGGAAGAACCATTTATATTTCCGACGGGCCCAATCGTAAATACAATGTGGAAAACTGTGAACTGCAATTCCGACATACCAGCAAGCGTTGGATGACATTCAAGCATGAGGAAAGTCTGATAGTGGTGCAAGGCCTAATGGCTTTTGGAGAAAGGCAAATGACGGATAAAAATACCGCCCGCCTCGCTAAGAGATTTCCACTAGAAACGTGGGAAAAGATATTTGAAGATATTTCCGCAGCACCGATCTGGATAGTGGAGAAAGTGCGAAATATTTGCACACAAGGGAGATCAATATGAGAAGACTTATTGAAAGCAACGCTGAAGAGAGAATGACTTTATTCATTCGGTGTTCCCGATTGAAAAACATACCATTCGATATAATCGAAAAGGACTTCTGGGTATGCTGGTCGTTATCGCGAATCTTTGGGAATCCACAATTGTACAGGATTCTGCGCTTCAAAGGCGGGACATCCCTTTCCAAGGCGTTTCATCTGATTGAACGCTTCTCGGAAGACGTTGATTTGATTTTGGACTGGCGGCTGGTCACGCAGGAAGATCCGATGCAAAGCCGATCAAACGCACAGCAGGACAAATTCAACAAACGTATTCAAGAGGAGTCTGCGGACTACATCAGCCATCAACTGAAAGAGCAGATTGCCATGGTCTTTGACGGAGAATGCCAAGTAACGGCAGATAAAGATGATGGACATATCATCTGGATTGAATATCCGCATGAAAAAGCAACTGGTTACATCCTGCCACGCGTGAAGCTTGAAATCGGGCCTTTGGCATCATGGGTTCCACACGATGTCTTTCCCATCATCCCATATGTTGGTGAGGCTTTTCCTCAATTGGGTATCCAGTCATTCGGCGTCCCGACTATTCTTGCAGAACGTACGTTCTGGGAAAAAGTTACGATTCTACATCAAGAACATTTTCGCCCAGAAAATCTCTCAGTGCCATCCCGTTTCTCCCGTCATTATTACGACCTCTTCATGATGTCCTGCTCTTCCATGTGTCAACAGGCCTTGGAAAATACGGAACTTTTGCGTCAAGTTGTGGATTTCAAGCGAAAATTCTATCCGCGTGCATGGGCGCGATATGATTTGGCATCACCAGGCACAATCCAACTGATGCCTGCGGAACATAGCCGTATGCCTCTTCTGAATGATTATGACAGCATGCAAGAAATGATTTATGGTGTCTATCCTGCATGGAATAAAATACTTGCAGACCTAAAAAGTCTTGAGGCATCAATCAATGGCAAACATGCTTGATGCAGAAGTGTGTGTCCCGCCGCTGAGCCGCCTTCGGCGGCGCTAATGGCTCATGGCCAATGGCTTAAGGCTTTTGCTTTCTAGAACTTCCAGAGCTTCTAGAGCTTCCAGAAGACCATAAGCCATAAGCCATAGGCCATAAGCCCCAAAAAGGCTGTTGCATACCATTTCAGGTTTTGCAACAGCCTTTTCCTAAAAATCACAAGTTACGTCAATTCAATCAATATCCAATCACGCCGTGCTTTTTCATGAAGCCGAGCTGCTTCGTGAACTTCCACATCAGCAGGCCAGTCTTGATGTCGCCCATTTCCAAAACAAACGTGCGGACGACGGCCCGTGTGCGGCCATCCTGCACTTCGCTGGAAATGACCTTCGGGCAAAGGACGATGCGGGCGGCGGTCAACGTGCCGCGCTTGGCGACGGTCGCCTGATTGAAATTCGGATCCATTTCCATGTTGCGGGAGGCGGCGATGGCCGTCTGCAAATCCGCGCCTTCGGCAATGGTCACATCAACGATGCCAGAATTCAGCAATGCTTCGCTGAGCAGATCCGTCAGTTCGCCGATCTTCAGATCCGGATCATCCGTATCGTTTTTGACTTTCGTCAGTTTCATGACGGGAATCGCGTTCGGATTCTGCATTTCCGCTTTGTACGCCGCCAGGAAATTCATGAATTTCGGATTCGTCAACGCGCCGTTGATCGCCTCCTTGGCGACGAGGCGGAACTCTTCAGCGGAGACGTTGCCGCGCTGCCGCAAATTCGTCTGCTGCGTGGCGGGATCATAGATGGTGGTCGTGGTGGTCGTGCAGCCGCTCAGCAAAACAATCGCGGCGATGCCTGCAAAAAGAAGCGCTTTCTTCATGATTTTTCTCCGTGTTTTCATTTATGGTATGAATTATTTGTCGTAAATCAAATTGATCTTGAAGTCCGCGCAATCCGGTTGCGGCGCGACGCGGCGGATGAACAGCTTCTGGCCGGGCAGCAACGTCGCTTTCTCCCAATCGGACGTGACTGTTTTGACCTGCATGCCCTGCGCGTTGAACCATGTGAACTGGTATTTGATTTTAGCGGCTTTATGGATGTAGTTGGCGGCCTCCAACTGTACTTCCAGCAGATTGTTGGCGTTGCGGGCCGTATCGACCTGCAACAACGCCACATGCTTCGCCAGCGTTTCGTCCATGACAAAACGCATGTCCGTTATCGGATGGACAACGCCCGCCTTCTCCGCGTTTTCAATGGAATTCATGCTATGGCGGCAACCGGCCAGAAGGCCGACCAAGGCGCATAAAACAAACAACGACAACTTTTTCATTTCATCCACTCCTTATTTCGATTTGATGGGAAGTACTTGGCAGGAAACATTATACGGACTAGGCGCGTTGATGTAGAGAATCGCGCTACGGCTGTCAGCGGGAATATCGACAGTCAGATTCTGCTGGACCTGCCCTGTCAACTGAATGGTCAGCGTACGATTCTGCGGCATCGGGAACTGCGTCAGCAGGAATTCTTTCGGCAGGATTTCCCACGATCGCGTGTCCGCCGTGTTCATGGCGATACGATAGGCTGTTCCGCCAACCGTCATAGCCAATTCCGCCGCATGCTTCCGTTCCGGCGGCAGGTCTGAATTGCTAAGCGATTCTTTGGCAGCAAAATACGCCGCTTCCTTGATAAGCGTGCTCGTAATGGTACGGATGATCAACGCGGGAAGACGCGTCGTGAATTCCTGCGAATGGATGGCATCCATATCCGCCAACGGAACTGCCTGATGGGCCTGCCCGTCCGCCCCGACCGTGATCAAACTGAACGGCGAAGGATAATATTCGCAGACAGGGAAAGCGAACATGATCGGGAAGTAAATGGCGATCTGCCTGAAAGCCGCCGACCGGCCATGCGCGACAATCACATAGACGCAATCATGGTCCAGCGGATATTCAAACGGCTTGACGCCCGCATATTGGGATGGAATCTCCCGCCCCGCTTTCACAAGGCTCGTCACATAATACCGTTTGAAGAGCGGATTGTTCGGCATCGCCTTGCAGAGGCGTTCAAAATCAATCCGCGCATTGTCGAAATTCCCATCTCGCACGGAGCCCAGGCCGGACAGGAAAATCGCGGCGGGATTCATGAAATCGCCGTAACCTTTGTCGCCAATGGCCTTCGCTTCATTCCAGCCGACGGCGAACTGCGGATTCTGGTCGCTTTCCGCCATCGCATCGGGCGTGGCGCTTTCTTTCACCTTCTTGGCCACATCCTTATGGCTTTTCAGCGTCTCGTCCATCTGCTTCTTGTCCGCTTCGAAATATTTGTCATAGTCATCCTTGACGCGTTTCTGTTCGTTGCGGAGACGATTCAATTGTGCGCGGAAAGCATCTTCGTTGCCATTGCCCAGATAGGCAAGTGACTTATAAATCGACAACGCGATGCGGTCGCGGCACAAGCCACGATACGGCAACGCGTTAAGATTCATGACGGCTGTCGCGGCCTCCGTGCTCAAATCACGGAGGCTGATCATCGCGCGGTCATCGTAATCTTCTATTAGCTGCTCGACCTGTTTAAATTGGTCGATCGCCGTCTGGTAATTTCCGAGATTGAAATTGAGGCTGCCCGCCTCCAGCCGCCAGGCCACTTCGTCCCCCGTGTTCACGACGGACGAATTGTACCATGCGGGCTCCTTCAGCCTCTTGTTGACGAGCGACAACGTCTGCGCATTGTCGCCCATCATGTAGGCGGTCATCATCGGCTCTTTTTGGCTATGGCAATTCTTAATCGTGGAACAGCCGGTCAAAAAGCCCACGACGACAACGAATGTCAAGAAGCTGAAGATATGATTCCGCATGTCGGAAACCCTCTGGTTAATTCATTATTCCTGCACGGGGGCAGGAGCTTGCAACGATTTGAACAGTTCGGGAAGGATCTGCTGCGCGATGGCCGTTTTCAACATGTATTTCTGGTAGTCCGCAGTCGTCCAGTTCATCGTGATCTGGCGATCGAGATTCTGGAAATAAACTTTCATGTCAACCGGAATGCTGGCGACGACCATGCCCGTCTGCGCGGAGATGACGCGCATATAACCGTCGATTGCACCGACATAATTCACGCCCTGGAAACCAGTCTCCGTCACGACGAACGGGAAAGCCTGCAGTTCGAATTTCGTAATCGTCGGCTGAAGCAACAGCTCCACTTCCAACAGCTTGCCGATCTTCGAATAGGTTTTCGGCTCGACTTCCGCCAGGCCGCCGATGCCGTTGTCCGCCAGAATCTTCGTGACGGATTTCAGATTCTGGATCTGAAGTCCAGCCTGAATCAGGCAGTTTTCCATGTTCACCGTCAAATCATCGGCGAAATTCGCGGGAGCGTTTTCGGCCTTCACAATCGGCGTCAGCAGCGCGGAGCGGCGGAGCTGCTTGTTGTCGGAGAAAAGTTTCTCCAAGGCAGGTTCGAGCTGGTCGGCCAACGCATCCAGATCTTTCACACGGATATTGGCCGTGCGCAGCGGAATCACTTCGCCAGTGGAGGAATCGATGACGCGCAGCGTGCAGTTGATGCGCGTGCCGAACGTGCCGACTTCCGAGACCAGAAGGTATTTCACGCCTTCGATCATGCCCAGTTTCGCCTTTTGATTCGTATTCATGTTGAGCAGGTCGGAACTCGTCGTCAGGCCGATTTCCGTCATCATCTGCTGCAATGAGGAACGCGTGATCACCGTGTATTTTTCCGACTGGATGGACGATTCCAGCATGCTCCACAGCATGCCGACTTCCTCCGCCTTCAAAGCCCCTTTGCTGATGGGCTCCGCGACGGCAAGCTTGTCCGCGCCGAACACCATTACAGGCAAAGTCATCGCAACCAGCAAGATGCTCAGAATCTGTTTTTTCATCGTTGTATCCTCTATTCAAATGGTTTAGATTTCAATTTGGTTGACAGCGCCTATGCTTCAGTTGTTCTCCGGAAGCGGAGTCGGACGGATTTTGTTTTCCTCGCCGGGCTTGCAGAGTTCGTAGAGCTCTTCAGCGGCCTGCTGCAATGCGGATGTCATAAGATTCTGGTAGATCGCCTTGTCGAACTGCGCGTTGCTGACAGGACGGCGTTCGTTGTAGCTGCTCGTATAGACGTTGCTGAACACCGTGTGCTGCGCGACCAGATCCACGACTTTGATGATGACATCCAAATCGTAATTGATGGTATGCGTCTCGATGCCATATCCCTTGAAGTGGTTTTCACGCGTGCGAATGTCCGACAGCGTACCGTAGATCAGATGCGTCGCGCCAGTCGCCTTCGCGACTTTCAGCATGAAATCCTGCGGGAAGTCCGGCTGCTGGCGGATTTTCATCATCGCCGCGCCCAGAAGATCTTTGCTCAGACAGACAAACGTATCGTTGTAGCGGCCGAGATACGCCGTCAGATAGTCCGCGCCGATTACGACGGGACGCGGCTCACCTTCCACAATTTTCGTGTAGATGCTCAACGCCTTGTCGCGTGTGAACGCATTGTCGGCCATCTGGCCTTCGCGATTCGCCTTGTTCGTCCGCGTGCTGTCCCATGCGTCGATCATGCGGACGAAGCCCTGCATGACGCCGTTGATCGTCTTGTGGTCTTCATCGTTCAGCGTGTTCTGCGCGGGAACGATGATCGGCTTGTTGTTGGCGTCCAGAAAACGCTTCTGGCCTTCGATGTCGATCGTCGTGAAATCCATCACGCAGACTTTCATCTTCTGCCAGGCGGGCTTCTCTTTCACGACAGTCTCCGTGATGACCGTTTTCGTGGTGGTGGTCGTCGTGGTCTCCTCCGTCTTGACGGTTTCCTGCGCAAACAGCCCGTGCATGCCGCAGGAGAAAATCAACGATGTCAATATCAGATGTTTTCCGATGTTCATGGTACTCTCCGTTTTGAAATTATGAATGGTTTGGTATTTAATATATAGTAATGTCTGGTCTGGATTTTTCAAATAAACGCCCTCTCTCCGCCCATTCTAATAAACCAATAGTGGAATCGTTCCCAAAATTCTAATTTTTTAAGCCAAAAGCCGATTTTTTAACACCTTGCAATCACGGACGGCTCTTCAGCGCCCCCTTGTAGTGTTCAAGAAGCTTTCCGAAATCGACATGTTCATATGGCTCGTCACAAGCCAGAGTCGAGACGCCGGCGTAAGCGACATGCAGTTCCAGCGTCTGCGGCAGGAAGATCACATCCTGTAGATTGGAATCCATGGCGACAGGCGGCTTGATGAGCTGTTTCATCGTTTCGGCATCGATTTTTCCATAAAATTCATGCAACCGTGCGCGCAAGGCATCCTGCCGTTGCGGCCGTGTGTACCATGCGACGTCTTCAAACGCCTCCGGCAGGAAATCGCCCTTCTCGCCGACCATCGCGATGTGTGGAGGTTTGCCGTATTCCGCCCAGACCGACGCCAAATTTCCATTCTTGTCCGACAGGACATAGAAAAACTCGCACGTCAATTTCGCTTTTTTGAGAAGCTCCAACGCTTCTGCGACGGTGGAGCATTCCTCCACGATGCGCCGCATGAGAAAGCTCATGGGGATGCCGTCCCAATTGCCTTCGCCACGTCCGCCGATTTCACCGATGGCCAGACCTTTGGCGTTCATGGCGGTGATTGTCCCGTTCAAACCACCGAATCCCACGGAAATCCATGGAATCATTCCGTCGGGCATGAAAATCTGGATGGCCGCCAATTTCTGCAGATTGTAGTCGCGCATATAATCCAGAACGCGGACATGGACCACCTGCCCATGCGTCGTCGCTTTTCCACGTGCCGCGATGCCCGAACAATGGAAGAATTCCGGAAAACTGGCGATACGATGGCTGTTTTCGCGGCTGATTCCCGCCACGTCGCCCATGGCGTCCAATTCCGTCACAAACCGTTGCGGAATATACGGAACCGCCTTTTTCCAAAGGTCGTCCAGCCCCATAAAAAGGTTCTTCTTTTCCGTCATCATCTGCTGGACGGACGCCATTTGCAAGAAGGCGTTGAGCGAAATGATCTCCTCTTTCATCAATTCGCCATGCTGCCGTCCGATCTCCTCCGGCGATCCAGCGAGGAAAACGACGGGAATCTTGCCGTCGCGGTCCATCCGCATGCCTTTTCCGCTCCAACGTTCAGCAGCCATCAGCACCTCCACACAGCATAATAATGACAAAAGAAAGATGTTTCGCATGAATCCATCCGTTATTTTTTCGGGTTGCTCTCTTTCTGCACCATTTCACCGAAATCAGCCAGCAAAGCGTATTTACGACGCCAAGATGTGTACATGATGCCCGTGCAGTTCTTCGTGTTGTTGCACGTTTCCATCCAATTGCGGCAACTGTCCAGATTGTCGGTGTCGTAATACGCCGCGCCCTGTGTCCGGAAGCCCAATCCTTCAAAGAACGGCATGCTCAGATTGCGGCGTTCATGATACCAGCAGGAGATGATCAAATCTTTCGGGATGTACTTCCATGACTCCGCGAACGTCCCTTTGCAGTTGTAGTAGTTATCATGGGCGTTGTGGTTCGGATCCAGCATGTCCGACCAAATATAGACATCCGCGTCCGGACGGACTTCCTTGATGATCTGATACTGCTTCGTGATGCAGTCGCCGAGAATATGCGCCATGTCCGTATGGCGAGCCTCGCAGGCGGCACATGTGCCGCCCGCACGGACTTCATCCATGCTGAGGAACCATTTGCGCGGATTCAACGCTTCCATAATGGCTTTTGCAGAAGTCCGAAATTCATCGTAGAGAACAGGTTCGGACATACACGTTGAATACTGCCACGCCCCGGCCCGCGCAGGCTGGTAGAAGCTGACAAGTAATTCATCGCCATCTTTGATGGCGGAGCCATCAGGCAGTTCCAGCACGATGCTTTCCTTCGGCGCGCTCGACAGCCTCTTCAGTCCTTCGACCTTTCCATAGTCCTTTCCTTCTTCATAAACCTGCCCTGTCTTCGCGTTCTTTACGATGAACGGCGTGCCCGGACGGCGGATGACGTCCGAAACGCCGTCCGCCACCAACGTGATGTCGTCGATCCACAGCTTGCCCTGCTCGCCGCCCCACATTCCCGTGTAGATGCGCCCTTCCGTCTCGTCGCCACTAGAAAACACAAGGCTGTACTCCTTCCAGTCCTGTGTCGGAGCGATCTGCGGCTGGATGCTGGCCACCTGCGCGCCGTTCATGCGGTAGAACTGCAGCATGAATTTACCTGTGTTCGGCTCAAGCCCTTCGGATTTCGCCCAAACCGTCATGCGGTAGCGGCGATGCGGCTTCAGCGGCACTTGCAGGCAGATGCGGCTATGACCATGCTTGTCCGCCGCGAAATTCTCCAGACGAACGGAGCATTCACCGCCATGCTTGATTTCCGTGTCAGCGAACGACCGCTGCCCAGCCGCGTCAATCCAGCCATTCAACGGGAATTTGTCGCCGTCATGCTTTTCAAAATCGCCGTTTTCAACGGCCAGGCCCGCCTCCTGCATCACGACCGCCTTGTTTCCCTTGGCGACATACGAGACAATGCATGGAAGCCCTTCCACATAGTTCGGATTGTGCGCGAGCATCGTGCCGTAGCCGATGGACCAGATGATCGGAATGATTTCCACGCCATTTTCATCGCATGTCTTTTTCAACTGCGCAAGACGCGCCTTTCTTTCGGGAATCCATGTATCATAACCTTCGACACCGCAAGAGAAAAGCATGCCGTTCAGCTTCACTTTTCCAGCCGTCCGCACAAGTTCCTCCACATCCACAAGTTCCTTGTCATTGTTCAGCATTCGCGATACATAGAACCAGCGGTCTTCGTACTGCTCCGCAAAAAGTAAACCAGCAAACATCAATGCCAATGCCATCCATTTCATTTTCATGATCATTCTCCAAATATTTATGTTATTATCTAATTTTCACATCATCTTCCAATTCAGGATAATCCCCAAGGTGATTTCGGACATATCCACGTGTAAAACCGGCAAACGGATGCCGCCTGTCCAACATTCCCCTGACGGCACGATAATCATCATTTTCATGACGAAATGTCAGAAGTTTCTTGTAAAGTTCGTTCATGACAGCCTTGAATGCTTTCACTTTTGCCGCCGCCTCCGCTTTACGATAAGGGGTATTGTTCTTGCCAAAACAATCATTCAACAGATTCGCCGTATTGACGGCCATAAGTGAATCTCCTATCGGCTCAACGAGCGGTTCTCCCGTTGTCTCATCAACCGTCTGATTCAATAATTTTTCAGGCTCCTCATGACAGCAATCTATAATGTCATGCTCATACTTTCTCTGATTCTTTACAGAGTTACAATGCGAACAACTTAGGAACAAATTATTCCAGTCCAACATAAGGACTTTGTCTCCATGATGCGCCACAAGATGTTCTGTCACAAGGCTCTGTAAATCATGACATTCACAAAGATAACATTTTCCACCGAAATCCAACAACAACTGCTCCTGGACATCCTTTGCCTGATATGTCCCCTTGGCAAGTGACAGAGGAGCAACGTAAGACCGATTCACCTTGATCATTACTCTCCTCCTCTCTGTTTATGGAATTCTAATTTCCTGCGGGAATATTCGGATGCAAAATCAATTGCCAGATAATCGGGAACTTCATCAAGATACGCTTCAAGCTCCGCCGCTTTTGCATAATCCAAATCCGTCTTCTTTTTCTTCTGGCACAGCTTTTTGTATTCCTCAAACTTGTTTCTTAATGTCTCAGAGAGACGATCAATTTCAAAATATCCGTCAATGACGCCTTCATACGGGATATTCCCCAAACCATTGGAAACAAGCGTCTTCTTCTCTAAATCGAAGATGGTCGCATTTTCTATGCTATTGATGACAAACGGTGAATGCGTACTGACAATGAACTGGATATTCGGAAACAACTCTGTCAGCATCGGAAGGATAAGCTTTTGCAATTCCAGATGCAAATGTGTCTCGATTTCATCAATCAGCACAATGCCTGGCAAATCATAGCGGAAACTCCTGTTCGAGTTTTTCTCCATGCGCATCATGAGATCAACAATAATGTCAAACGCTGCGGCATATCCGGCAGACATCGTATTGAAATCGAACAGTTTGCCATCTGGCTCCTGAATTTTGAATTCAAAGGTGTCTTCATCAAAAAGCAACTTGAGTTCCTTGTCTTCGAAAAGCCTTTGGAGCAGTTTTTCCAACTTGCCAAACCACTCGTTTATCTGCAATGCTTTGTCCTTATGACCGTTGTTTTTGGACAAGGCCTCCGTCATTTTCAGATCTAGAAGGTATTTGATGAACAACTCACTAGGCTTGTCTTCTAGCGAATAGCTGTCCTTTAGTTCCACCTTCTCTATTTTTTTTGCTAGATTTGCTGAAAATTTTCGTTCATCTTCAAAGTAAGCAATAATAAATTTTGATTTGAAGAGTGCTTCTAACATCCCCCTAAAATCAACATTGAAACTTGGTTGTATTATTAACTCTTTCTTACTTTCTACTATTTCAATTCTATTAATATAGTCATCAAAATTGTCATTAGTGGAAGGAAATATTCCGTTCTGCAATATAATAAAATTATCAAAATAATCCCGCATCGCCTCCAGCAGGCTAGTCTTGCCAGAGCCGTTTCGCCCCGTCAGGATCAGATGGCGGCATTCGTCTTCACAGATTGGGATATCAACATCCTTCAGATGCCTTACCTGCCCGATATGGATTTTCTTGATGTAGTATTCAAACATGGTATTTCTACTGGAATTAACTGTCTTGAACATTCATTATGGTTACAATATCACATATCTTTTGACATTTTCAAGCATGACAACACATATCCTCCAAAGTATTGCTGAAAAAATCCACATAAATGGATGAAATATCCCACATCAAAAAGCAACTTCAATATCTTGAAAATGATCTTTTTCGTATATATTTATCATCAACAGTTGAACTTCCACCCAATCAACATCCATCTATGCCGCGTTTCAACCTCTATACACACAACAGTCTTGAATGCCTTGCCCAGGCGTATTGTGACGCTTGGCAGGACAAGCCTGGACAATTCCGTATTCTGGATGACATCTTCATACCGGAAAGCATCACCGTCGCCACACGCGGCATGGGAATCTGGCTCGAACAATATCTCGTCCGACATGGCCGCGTCGCCGCCAACATCAAATTCCCGTTCGTGCGGGACACAATCGACCATATCCTGTCGGCCTTCTTCGCAAACGAGCCAAACTACCGCCCCGAACTCTTCACCGAGCAGGTTCTTACATGGCGGCTATACGATTTTCTCACGCATGACACCCTCAATGACTTTCCTGTTTTGAAGCAATATTTCAACCCTGCCGTCAATCCGGACCAATGCATCGAGCTACGCCGATTCCAGTTGTCCACCAAGCTCGCCAGCCTCCTTTTCGACTACCAGTCGTTCCTTCCCGACAAGTTGCATCTTCCACAGGCAAGGGCACTTGTGCCACAGAATCTCCACTGGCAGCTGGATTTGTGGGACAGGCTGTGCGTCATCAACGGACAACCGCTCCTCTCCCCCGCCGAAGCCGTCATCCGTTTTCTGGAAATGCCAGACGCCGCCATCCGCGCCGCCGTCAAAAACTTTTCACAACCGTTGCCGCCCGTTACGTTCTTCGGCATCAGCGCCATGCCGCCCATGTTCCTCAAGATTCTCAAGAAATTGTCCTGCGCCGTCGATGTCAATTTCTTCTACCACAATCCATGCGACGAATATTGGGCGGACCAACGGTCAAAATGGGAGGTGTCCAATCAGCAAGTCGCGGAACCAGAAGACTTTGACAATCTCTTCGACAATACATTGCTCGGCAATTTCGGCATTCAGGGACGTGAATTCTTCAAAGCCGTTTTGGATTTGGACATACAGGACATTCCAATCGAATACGACCGTTCATGGAACAGCGCGCCGCCTTCCTTCGCCTTGCAAACGGAAGCTGTGCCGTCGCTTCTGTCGGAAATCCAACAACGTGTCATCAGCCGTTCCAATCCGGATGAAGACGAACAGCTTCCGCTGCCGGATTGGGATGATTCGCTCACCATCCACAGTTGCTTCAACGCCACGCGCGAACTGGAAACGTTGCAAGATGCTCTCCTGCACCTAATTGACACACATCACTACGCCATGAACGACATCATCGTCATGGCTCCGGACATCGCCGAATTCGCCCCCGCCATTCAGGCGGTTTTCGACAACGGCCCGCTGAAAGGCCATTACGCCGTGACGGATCGCTCCATAAAAAACGCCAATCTCATCGCCGCCTCATTCCTCTCCATCTTCTCCCTTTGCCAGACGGATTTCGAAGTCTCGCAAATCAGCAGATTGTTGGACTCCACGCCTTTGCAACATCGATTCGGCCTCACGGAAGACGACACGGCCACCATCCGCCAATGGCTTCTGACCAGCAACATCCGTTGGGGAAAAGATGCAAAAGACCGCCTTGCAAAATGCGGCTTCGCCTTTGATGAATTCTCCTGGCGGCATGGGTTGGACAGTCTTTTGCTCAATCTGGCGATCGATCCTGCGGCAAACACATCCCCAGACGATGATAAGACGAGCATTTTCAATGGTTTGGTACCCATACCGTTTGCGTCTTCAGAAGAGCATCTCCATGCATTGGAATCACTTCTGAAATTCTTTGAATCCCTTTCCCATTATGCGGATGAATTCACAACCATTCGTCCGCAAGGACGCACAGCCGCCGAATGGCAGGAACTGCTCATCGCCATGCGTTCCGATTTCTTCCTGCCGGACAAGGATTCCGCCGCCGACTACGCCGCTCTCGGACAAGCTTTCCAAGCCTTCAAAGATTCCGTGGAAACGGCTGGATGCCAAGAACTTCCAATTCCTTATCCAGTCGTTCGCGCCCTGCTCGCCGCCACATTGGAACGCCCCGCCCCGGGCGAGGCGTTCCTCAACGGCAAAATCACATTCTGCTCGCTTCTGCCCATGCGCGGCATTCCCTGCAAAGTCATCGCCATGCTCGGCATGGATGAAGCAAAATTCCCGCGTAATGACGAAAAGCTCGGCTTCAATCTCATGCGGAACGCCAATCTGATTTCCGGCTACAGCCATTCACGCTCCATGGAAGACCGTTATACCTTTCTGGAAGCGATACTTGCGGCACGGGATTATCTGATGATTTTCTATCGTGGAAAAGACGACAAATCATTGGACAAACTCCTGCCCGCCGCCCCCGTCGCGGAACTTCTGGATTACGCCGCGCGATTGAGAAATCTGTCTCCAGACGGCAATTCCAAGAAAAACGCCATCGTCATGGAGCATCGTCTCAACGCATTTGACGCCAAGAACTTCCGTCAGCAATCCATCTCTTCTTCCACCGGCTGGCTCCGCTCGGCCTTCTCATATGACGAAACCAACGCGGATATCGTCATGCAACCACAGGCCATTGCGCAACCGTCTCCGCTTACCGATCTTGGCAAAGGCCTTTTCCAACTTCCATTACCATCTCCGTTGCCGTTCCAAACCGTTGGCGGCGAACTGCATATCCGTCTGGAGGATCTAATCCGCTTCTACAAAAATCCGCTTCAGCGTTTTCTCATCGCACGGCTTGGTTTTCCACGATTTTTGTGGGACACTCCGGATTTCACGGATTACGAACCATTTATGCAAGATTACATTGAACAGGCCGTTCAAAAACGGCAGCTCAGTCGTCTTCAGGCTGGTTTGGCCTCGCCGACGGAACTGTTTCCATCATCAGATTCAACGTCCGATGTCGCGACCGCCTTCCAACCGCTTTTCGACAATTGGAAAGCGACGTCACGACTGCCTGTCCAACCACTGGCCCGCAACGCTTTCCTCTTCGAGCAAATCGCCGCCTGGATTGACGACGAGACAATACGTAACGCCTTGAATTCCATGCAGGAAAAAGATTTCGAAATCGTCTTGGACAACGTTCTGATGGACTTGCCAGAGATATTACAAGCCGTTCTGTCTTCAGCCGTCGGCTACTCTGTCCAAACCAAACTGCTTCCGATGGAAAAAGTCCGTATCACAGAACGTTTTCCTGTCACGCCAGAAGGTGGCATCGTCTCGCCGGTGCTGTCATCCGAAAACGCCAAGCACTTGATAGAACCATATATACGCTATCTTCTTGTGTGCTCTACATTCGACCATCCAGACCCGATGACCATCTGTTTCAAAGAAAAGACAAGAAGTTTGGAAAGCGACGAAATAGAAAATCCACAAGACGAATTAACCAAACTTGTCACATTGTATATGGTTGGCCATCTCATTCCGTTGCCATTATTCCAAGATTATTCGCCACAACCCCAAAAACTTACTTATTGTTCGCCAGACCGTTGCTTCCAATTGATTTTCAAAGACTTTGAAAGTCTACAAAATGATCAGGCATGGCTCGCGGCCTGCGAAGAATTTGCCAAATACGCGTTTTCACCGCTTGAGAATTTAAACTAGGGGGAGAGGAGCAGCATGGAACTTGAGTCATATAAATGTCCGCTCAGCGGCAACCATCTCGTCGAAGCGGGAGCCGGAACCGGCAAGACTTACAATATCCAGATTCTCTTTATGCGATTGCTTCTGCAAGGCATTCCCATCACGGAAATTCTGGTCGTCACGTTTACGGAATTGGCCACCGCCGAACTCCGTGACCGCCTGCGCAGAATCCTCTCAGAAACACTAAACGCCTGTTTGCAATTTGCTACGGATGGTTCGCTTCCGGAAAGTAATAAGCAAATTCTTCCTTTTTTTGATGGTACACGTTGCCCGGAAGCGATTACGGAAAACAATGTTGAAGATATTTTGAAACGCCTGAAAGCCGCGCAGCAGTCTTTCGACGACGCGCCAGTCTCCACCATCCATGGCTTCTGCTCCAGAATGCTCAACGAGAACGCGTTCGAAAGCGGCCTCCGCTACGGCATGAAGCCTCGGACGGATGTATCTGATCTTATCTTCAAGGCATTGAACGACTTCTGCCGTCAAGAATGTTATCTGCCAAAAGGCGACACGACGGACAAATCCAACGCCATTCGCGCTATGCAGGAAGCCGTCGGTTGTCGTCCAGACATGTTGCAATCAGCGTTAAGTCCCCTGCTGTCAGGCGGAAACGCCATTCCCAACTGGGGCGATTATGAATGGTGTAATCAAAACACATCAACAGATACTATTAGCAAACGCCGCGCCGAGCTGGAAGCAAAATTTCCATCATTGTTTGACCAATTAATTGAGATCAAGAGTCTTACGGCATGTGTCACTGGCGATGTTTTAAATCAGGAGGGCCGCGAATTCTTCGGAGGAGACAATCTCGTCATCCTTTCCGAACTTTTCCGCATTCGTCATCCAAAAGCCGCCACTGAAACCGCAAGAGCCTATGACAGAATGACAAATAAAAAAGAAAGATGGTTCAAAAAGAAAATCGCCGATCAGGCATTGACCATCATCATGGCGCAACCAGTCATGGAAGCCGTCGCAAAATTCAAAGCTGTCTTTGATGAATACGGGCAGATTATCAAAAAACTTGCCTATGATTTCGTATTGGAGCGAATCCGCAACTATAAATCGCAGGATGCTTTCATCACATTTGATGATATGCTGTCCGAATTGGACACGCGGCTCCATAATCCATTGACTGGCACTGCTCTAGCGGATACAATCCGCCAGAAATTCCAAGGTGCGATCGTCGATGAATTCCAAGACACAGATCAGACACAATATAACATTTTCAATACGCTGTTCATGCAATCGCCCAATCATTTCTTCTTCATGATTGGCGATCCCAAACAAGCCATCTATAAATTCCGCGGCGGGGACATTTTCACCTATTTGAAAGCCAAAGACGCCATTCCGGAGAATAACCGCCACACGCTTTCCGTCAACCACCGTTCTTCAGACGCCTATATCGCCATCATGAACGACTTCTTTAAAGATGTGGACGGCAACGACTTCTTCAATAATCCAGACGCCAAGAAACTGGATTACGGCAACGTTCCCATACAAACTCCAGAAGAGAATAAGAATGCTTTCACATATCCTCCCGAAAAACCGCTTCCGCTCCTGTCATATGCCACTGAAGATGCGAAGGCGAAAGGGATGGCCCCTCTCTCCATAGCACGTGAAATCCATTGGCTTGTCAACCAGTCTGGTTGTGTCATCACAAACAACGAAAACACTTCCACCCCAGTCAACTACGGCGATATTGCCGTGCTCGTTCGAAGCAAGGCGACTGGCGCGGAAGTGGAAAAAGCCCTGCGGAATTTCGGCATCCCATGTATCTGGAATGGCGGCACGAACATCTTCTCCACGCCTGAAGCCGCTACGCTCCTTTCGCTTTTCGAAGCGCTCGCCAATCCAGGCAATCAGCCGCTCGCCATCGCCTGTCTGGCGGACGGCCTGTTCGGTCTGACGGCGGAGCAACTGGAAACCATTCGTCAAATCTGCCTGCCGGACTTCCAACTCTTTCTCTCGTCTCTCGCGGCACATTGGCAGCAAACCTCCTTCCTTTCGATGTTCAATACACTGATGCAAACGGCGTTGCAGGAGATGTTTCCAACGTGGCCGCAGGAGAATGCAAGTCTGGACATCACACAACGGCTCGTCGTCCATATCGCCGCACGGCAGGACGGGCGGCGTTCCGTCGCCATCTACCGCCAGCTTGGCGACATCCTCCACCAAACCGCCATCGAACGCTCTCTCGGCTTGTCCGGTTTGAAGGATTTTCTCGCCAGAAGCATCAGCAAAGCGACGCAGAAATCGTTTGGCCCCAATCCATTCGAAAGCGAATTCAATTCCGCTGACGCGGCGGATCGACAGGAGGATGATCCGGACCGCTACGCTCTCCGTGTCGCCACGCAGGATGCCGCCGTCAAAATCATGACCATCCATAAAAGCAAAGGTCTTGAATTTCCCATCGTCTTCGTGCCCGTTCTCGACAGTGCAAACCGCGCGTCATCCAAAATCTACCATGCGGATGACAAATCACGCCATGTCCTGCTCAAAAACAACACGCTATCAGTCGAACAGAAACTCTGCGACATGGAGGAAAACGACGAAAACAAACGCCTTCTCTACGTCGCCATCACCCGCGCCAAGTATCTCTGCCGCTTCATGTTGAAGCCGCGAGACTCGCGCGATCTCATGTCATTCTGCCCGTCATTCACACCAGACGATTATGTTCCATCGGACATCTCCCAACCTGTCACGGAAACTCCTGTCACGGAAGTCTTCCATACGACCGAACTGGAACGCGGCTGGAAAACGTGCAGTTACACGGCGCTGACCGTTCATCACAACACGACAACGGAAAAAGATGATGACGCCAATCGCGATTTGGACAGCGACGACACGCAGGCCACCGTCCCATGGCGTGAACGCGCCCCGATTTTCCGTTTCGCCGCCGGAGCGGAAGCAGGCATCTGCTGGCATGCCTTCTTTGAAAAGCTTGATTTTCAAGTGTCTGATGACGAATCACTTCTGGCTTCCGCTCAAAATCATCTGAAACTCTATGTGGCGGGCGGCGAGTCGGAAGAAGACAGACGGCAGATGCTGGACGCCTTCCTTGACATGACGCGCGGCGTTCTCCTCAATCCGCTTCCGACGCTTGATTTCACATTGGCCGACATTCCGCCACAAGACCGCCTCCATGAACTGCGATTCTCCTATCGTCTTCGCGACGGCTTCGCTTCCAATGCCTTACGCGCAGCCTTCGTGAACGCAGGCTGCGCCCTGCCCAATGATTGGTCGCCTTCCTGCAAAGGTTTGGATTGGATCATGACAGGAGCCATCGACCTCCTGTTTCGCCACAACGGCCAGTTTTTCATCCTTGACTGGAAAACGAATATCATTGGTGCCAACATGGAAAACTTCCATCTTGACGGACTCCAAGCCGAAATAGCTCGTAATTCCTATACGTTGCAATACCTAATCTATATCGTCGCTTTCATGAACTTCTACAAGTCGTTGCAACCAGACACGTTCCAATGGAATGAAACAGAATACAACAAACTCTTCGGCGGCGTCCTGTACGTTTTCCTCCGCGGCGTTTCGGAAAAACACGAACGCCAAAACCATGACCGCCGCGGCGTCTTTTTCGCCAAACCGCCCTTCCAGGACATTCTACCGCTCTATTCCATGCTCTGCCTTGCATAATCCTTAGCCACAATTACTTATGAAATACAAAAGCTACAAATCCAGCAACGAATTCATCCCACTGGACTGGCAATTCGCGGACATGGTCGTCCGCCGTTGCGACGACGACGACGATCTGCGGCTTCTTGCCGCCATGGCCCTTTGCGCAATCCGTAACAGCCACAGCTGTCTGGATCTCGCCGCATGGTCTTCTCGCCCAACGGATTCCGAAGACTATCTTCCCTCTCCTCTCTTGCCAGAAGACTGGCTGACGGTTGCGAAACGCCACCCGTCCGCCATTTCGCAAGATGCCTCGTCTTCAACACCACTGATTCTGGATGCTAAACATAAGTTGCTCTATCTCAACCGATACCGCCGTTATGAAGAGAGCATCGCCAACGCGATTCGCTCGCGAATCGCTTCTTCAAAATCCAACGAATCTTTTTCGCAACAACTCATCGATCACGTCCGTTTCACCTGCCGATATTTCACCAAGCCGTTTGAAGAAGACCTTCAACAACAGGCGGTTGCGACCGCCGTCACGTCCGATTTCACAATCATCACAGGAGGCCCTGGAACAGGCAAAACGACTGTTCTGACCGTTATCCTGGCCCTTGAATTGCAACGTAATCCGCAATGTCAAATCACGCTCTGCGCACCGACTGGCAAAGCCGCCGCACGCATGAAGGAATCCATCGCCCGCGAACTCGCGATGGACGGCTCATTGGCCATCACCAATGACGCCATCAGGCAGTCTCTTGCCGCTCTCACGCCGCAGACGTTGCATGCCGTTCTCGGCATATCTCCCGAAACGGGAATCGCTTACCGCAATCGTCAAAATCTGCTTGAAACAGAATTGGTCGTCATCGATGAATGCTCCATGTCCTCCTTGGAACTTGTTCATCAGCTTCTGGAGGCTCTGCCGCCCACAGCCCGCCTGATTCTGCTAGGCGACCAAAACCAACTCGCCTCCGTCGAGTCCGGAGTCGTTTTCGCGGAACTTTGCGACTGCCCGTCGCTTCGTCCACATGTCTGCCGTCTCACTGAAAACCACCGTTCCAAAACAAACAAGCCGTTGTGCGATTTCGTCAACCAAATGATTTTGGAGAATCAAGATCAATTGTCCGAGACAATGGAAGGCATGGTTCAGGATCTTTATAACTCACAGGACGGCAATCAGTTCCAGACCATCCGCCTGCGCCATGATCAAAAACGCCACGAGGCGTTGAAGCTCGCCTTGAAAGACCTTCTGGAAACCATTTCAACGGAATCCATTGATTTCCACCGTTGGAACGCCCCGAAATCCGTTGAAGACGCGTTCGCGTATTCCCTCCAATTCAAAATCCTCTGCGCCGTCCGCGAAGGCGACTACGGCATCTTGACAATCAACAGCCTCATGCGTGACTTGCTCAATATGGAAGGCCCTTATCCGGATGGACTTCCGCTACTTGTCACTCAAAACGATCCCGTGACGGGCCTGCGCAACGGCGATGTCGGCATCTGTTTCCAAGGCAAAGTCCATTTTCCCGTCGCGGACGGCCCGAAGCCGTTCCGAGATTTCGCTCCTGTCCAATTGCCGCCGCATGAAGATGCCTTCGCCATGACCATCCACAAATCCCAAGGCTCTGACTATCCCGTCGTTCTGATGGTCCTGCCGTCACATGACAATCCGATTATGACACGCGAGCTTGTCTATACGGGTATCACCCGCACGAAAAAGGCCTTCTTTCTCATCGCGGAACCAGACGACACAATTCTAAAAACAGCCATTCTCCGCAAAACGCAGCGGTGGTCCGGCCTCAAATATCTCCTGTAGCCGTCTGTTTTGACGTCGCACGTCAACAAATCTGGCCCTTTCATTTGTCTTTCTGTCATTTTGTGATTATCTTTATTGATTTTGTCTTTTATCAGACCCAAGGAGCTCATCATGACAGAACAACTTGCACAACTGAAACCGGAAAAAATGAACGCCGCCGACTGGCTGAAGGCCGTCCATGACATCGATCCCTTCCACAGACCTGTCGGCTTCGTCTCCAAACTCTGCAAAAATCTGAAGATATTCTCCAACGAACAGCTTGTCGAACTGTTCGCCTGCCGCGCCATCACATCGCAGGATTTCGACGAAAACGCCGATAAATCAAAGCTTTCCGCAACCGACTGGGCGGAAATCCTTTGGAACAATCCAGACTACCTGCCCGCCTGCCCTGAAGACGTCTGGCCATTGTTGACGCCCGCCCTCTGGAAATCCATCCCCTATATTTTCAAACCATATTATCTGACGCCGGAGCAATGGAAACTCGTCCGCACCCGCCAGACGGACGTCCCATGGGCGGCCTTCTTTGAAGAGCATCCGGAATACGCGTCCAGCTTCCCCTGCCGCGGCAAAAACATCATCGGCAAGCCGTGATGCGCGGCGCCGCCGCGAAGCCGCTTCTTTATTGAAAAAACGCCTTCAGGTTTTATGTTATAGAAAAGTTTTTTCGTTTTTTTTGCCATCATCTGGCGATACGTACTAAATCTATCAAGGAGTAAAACAAGAATGTCGGGAAACATCAACACCCAAGACGGCAACTATGCAGCCGCATATGTTGCCTACGCTCTGAGCGAAACCGCCGCCATCTACCCGATCACCCCGTCCTCCACCATGGGCGAATGGGTTGACCAGTGGGCAGCCGAAGACAAACGGAACATCTGGGGCAAGCAAGTCTCAGTCGTCGAAATGCAGTCCGAAGCAGGTGCCGCCGGCGCCGTCCACGGCATGCTGGCCGCTGGCTCGCTGACTACCACCTACACGGCCTCCCAGGGCCTCCTCCTGATGATTCCGAATATGTACAAGATCGCCGGCGAACTTCTCCCGACCGTCTTCCACGTGACCGCCCGTTCACTCGCCTGCCAGTCCCTCGCCATCTTCGGCGACCACTCGGACGTCATGGCCTGCCGTAACACAGGTTTCGCGATGCTGGCCGCCAACTCCGTCCAGGAAGAACTGGACATGGCCCTCGTCGCCCACCTCTCCACCTATCCTTCCAAAGTCCCGTTCCTCCAGTTCTTTGACGGATTCCGTACTTCCCACGAAGTCCACAAGTATGAGGAAATCCCCTATGAGACCATCGCCGAGATGGTTGACAAGAAGGCCATTGAAGAATTCCGCTCCCGCGGCATGCGCCCCGAAAAACCGATCACCAAGGTCGGTGCCCAGAACGGCGACGTCTATTTCCAGGGCCGCGAAACCGTTAACAAATATTATATGGCCGTCGGCGACATCGTCCAGGCCAAGATGGACCAACTCGCGAAAGTGACCGGCCGTCAGTATCATCTGTTCGACTATGTCGGCGCCCCCGACGCGACGGATGTCATCGTCGCCATGGGTTCCGGCTGCGAAGCCATCGAAGAAACCATCGACTATCTGAACGCCAACCGCGGCACGAAGTACGGTCTTGTCAAAGTCCGCCTGTATCGTCCGTTCTATGCGGATAAGTTCCTCGCCGCCCTGCCGAAGACCGTCAAACGCATCGCCGTTCTCGACCGCACGAAAGAGCCCGGCGCCATCGGCGAACCGCTGTACATGGACGTCAAAGTCGCCATCAACAACCCCGCCATCACAATCATCGGCGGCCGCTATGGCCTCTCCTCCAAGGACTTCACGCCGTCCATGATCCTCGCCGTCTATAAGCACCTCGAAAAGGGCGGCTTCCACGGCTTCACCGTCGGTATCGAAGACGATGTCACGAACCTCTCCCTGAAGGTTGATGAACACATCACCACGGAACCTGCCGGCACGACCGCCTGCATGTTCTACGGCCTCGGCGGCGACGGTACCGTCGGCGCGAACAAGACCACCATCAAGGTCATCGGCCATCTGACCAACAAAGACGCGCAGGCCTATTTCGCCTACGACTCCAAGAAGTCCTTCGGCCTCACCTGCTCCCACCTCCGTTTCTCGGACAGCCCGATCAAATCCACCTACCTCATCACGAGCCCGGATCTGGTCTCCTGCTCCTGCGCCGCCTACATCGGCCGCTACGACCTCCTCAAAGGCCTCAAGAAAGGCGGTACCTTCCTGCTCAACAGCCATTACAGCAATGACGAAGTGTTCGCGCATCTGACCCGCGACATGCAGGAATACATCATCAAGAACGACATCCAGTTCTACAACGTCAACGCCGAAGCCATCGTGAAGACGAAGCCCGGCCTCCGCGGCAAAGGCGCCAACACCGTCATGATGGTCGCTTACTTCAAAGTCTCCGGCATCGTCCCGTTCGAAGATGCCGCCAAGGAAATGAAGATGCTCAACGCCAAGACCTTCGCGAAGAAAGGCCAGGCCGTCATCGACATGAACAACGAACTCGTGGATGCCGCTGCCGACGCCTGCGTCAAGGTGAAGGTTCCCGCCTCCCTCGACGGCGTTCCGCATGCCGACGTGCTGAAGCTCATCCCGGACGACGCCGACGACTTCGCCAAGAAGATCATCGAACCGTCCATGCGCAATGAAGGCGACTCCATCCCCGTTTCCGCGATGTCCATCGACGGCACGCTGCCCATCGGCACCGCCGCCCTCGAAAAGCGCGGTTTCGCCCCGCAGGTTCCGAAATGGATCGCCGCGAACTGCATCCAGTGCGGTTTCTGCGCGAGTTCCTGCCCGCACGCCGCCATCCGCACGAAACTCTTCAAGGTCGATGATCTTGCCAACGCTCCCGCAACCTTCACGACGAAAGACCCGCTGCCGAAGGCGGAAGGCCTCAAGTTCAAAGTTCAGGTCTATGTCGAAGACTGCATGGGCTGCGGTGTCTGCCTCGACCAGTGCCCGATGTCCGCCAAGGAAGGCAAGCAGGCTCTCGTCTGGTCCACGCTCGAAGCCGAACGTGCCGCCGGCGAAAACGCCAACGAGAAGTTCTTCGAATCCACCGAAGACAACATCCTCGGCAAGGCCAGCCCGACGTCCCTCAAGGGCGCCATGCTCCGCCAGCCGTTGTTCGAGTTCTCCGGCGCCTGCGCTGGCTGCGGTGAAACACCGTATGTCAAACTCGTCTCCCAGTTGTTCGGTGAAAACATGGTCGTCGCCAACGCCACCGGTTGCTCCTCCATCTACTCCGGTACGTTCCCGACCATCCCGTACGCCAAGGCCAAGAACGGCCGCGGCCCCGCTTGGGCGAACTCCCTCTTCGAAGACAACGCCGAATTCGGTTTCGGTATGCGCCTCGCCATCGACTCCAACCGCGAAACGTTGAAGAACTTCTGCGGCAAGCTGCTTGAAAACGACAAGACGCCCGCCGACCTGAAGGACGCCGTCAGCAACGCCCTCAAGTTCTGGGACAACTCCAAATCCGCCGAAGCCGTCGCCGCGCAGGAAGCCGCCAAGGCCGTCCTCGCCAAGTACGTCGGCTGCGGCTGCCCCGTTGTCGCGAAGGTCAACGAACTGGCCGACTTCTTCACCGACAAGTCCGTCTGGATCATCGGTGGTGACGGTTGGGCCAACGACATCGGTTACGGCGGTATCGACCATGTCGTCGCCATGAACCGCAACGTCAACATCCTCGTCCTCGACACGGAAGTCTATTCCAACACCGGCGGACAGGCCTCCAAGTCCACCCCGACCGCGGCTGTCGCGAAATTCGCCGCCGGCGGCAAGCGGACCTACAAGAAGAACATGGGCTTCATGTGCATGAGCTACGGCTACGTCTATGTCGCGTCCGTCGCCCTCGGCTATGACCGCCAGCAGACGTTGAAGGCCTTCCAGGAAGCCGAAGCGTACAATGGCCCGTCCATCATCTTCGCCTACGCTCCGTGTATCGCCCATACCATCGACATGAGCAAGACGCAGACCGAGCAGAAGCGCGCCGTCGAAGCCGGTTACTATCCTGTTTACCGCTTCAACCCTGCGGCCGCGGATCCTGCCGCCCGCTTCTCATGGGATGTCAAGGCCCCCGCGAACGGCGGCTTCCAGGACTTCATCCAGTCCGAAGGCCGTTACAAGCTGCTCATGAAGGCCAACCCCGCCCACGCGGAAGAGCTCTTCAAGCAGGCCGAATCCGACGCCGCCAAACGCATGGACTTCATCCAGCAGGTCGGCAAGATGATGTAATCATCATCGCTTAAATCAAACGGCCCGCCCTCCACTTCGGAAGGCGGGCCGTTTTGATTCATGGGACTCCAGTTCGTTTGAAACAGATGCAAATCCCCTTGCTACAACAAATGCGGATATTTTTGTTGAATATAGTGTTTTACTTCAACATGAAAGCTTCTTGAAAATTCAATGATTTTGATGGCTTCGTCCGCTGTAATGACATTCGACTTGTCATATTCCATGATGTTTCGCTGCATACGGCAGGCATTCAAGTAGATGGCATGCCCTTCCCAATTGCCATCACCAATTTCCTTCAACGCCATAATGGTACGATAATGTGCAAGAGCATTCTCCGGACGATACCCTTGCGTGTACAACATGATTGTGCATAATTTCAACGCGGCGTTGTAAGCAATACCGAATTTCCAATCAGCTGACAGCCCCTCCAGCATGGCATCCGTCAAATCCCTCTCGACGATTCCAAGAAGATTGGTTATTTCTTGTCGGTCTGTTTGATGTGGCTTCAGCCAGCCATTATCCAGCCAGTCTTTCAAGCTCATGCTTCCCTCCTTTCAAAAAGAGTATCGGAGATTGCAGGACACATTGCACAAAATGGTCTTTTTTCTGACATTTACTTCGAAAGTCCGCTGGTGTCAAAAGATATGGATTGATTTCACGATCAGTAAGGTCGGCCGCTGGCAACAGTGCACGGCTGATGTCCATAAGCGTGCAATCACCAATGACAAAAAGGTCGATGTCGCTGTCTGGACGTGCCGTTCCATTCGCTTCAGAACCATAAATGAAAATGCATGTGGTCTTCAATGGAGAAAGCATCCGTCTGATTTTTCCATGAAGTCCCTCTGCCTTGTCCACTAGTTCGCAAAGCACTGGGAACAAAACTGAATGACTGTCAGCATAATAATCTGTACGACCATTAACGTCTTCCTTACAAACAAGTTTAAGTTCATGGAAATGTGTCAGTTCCTTTAATAATCCAGGCGCGGAGAGACCACCATCGCGCGCCAATTGCCGTAGATGGAATCTCGGTGTGTCCGGCGTGAAAAGCCTTGTCAGAATGACGGTCTTGGCCTGTGAATTAATCAGTTTCTCCAGCATGTTGCCTCCTTGTTTGGTGTTAACTATAAGTTAACACCAGATGGATGTTTTTCAAGACAAGACAATCATTTTATGAAAACAATACTAAAGTCTTCAGCTTCGTGAGGCAGAAACAAAGCAGCTTGCTACCGCAATTCCCACACCACGCCGGGCTTTTCCGTTGTGTCGGCACGATAAAGTTCGAACGTCACATGTTCGCCGTTGATTTTGATGATGCCGTAGCCGGAATCGCCAAAGCGTTCATGCTTCACGACATACGGCGTAAATTCCTCCATGTATTTCGCGACTTTCGGATTTGTCACCATCAACGCCTTCAGCACGGCGGATGAATATTCCGTCGTTGGCTTCGGAAATTCCGTCCGCTTCTTGCTGGAGCCCATGCTGCTGACGGTGATCTGCGTGATACGCCCTTCGCCTTCTCGCTTGTAGTCGGTCAGCGAGTTGGCGTGGATATGCCCCGCCAGCATGATGCCGTTTCGTTTAGCGACCATCTTGCGGAATTCCAGTTGCTTCTCCGTCACTTCCGGCTGCTGACGTGTATGGAACAACGTCCAAGAAGGCCGTCCGCCCGGATTCGGAATGAACGGCAAGTGGTTGATGACAAACAGATGACGGACGTTTGGATGCGCCTCCAATGTCTTTTTGGCGAATTCGAAATCCGGCACTTGGAGGTCAAGAAACAGAAACAGATCAGGACCATGTTCGACGGCGTAGTTGCTGTTCTTGATCTCCGCGCCTTCAGGGAGAATCGTCTTCAGATACGGCACGACGGCTTCCGCAAACGCCTTGCGGCCGCCCGGCGAGCGGTAGTCGTGGTTCCCTTTTACAATATAGACAGGCGTCTTGCCGAAAGGCTTCGTTAGTTCTGCGATGACTTCCTTGAACAGCTGCATCGCGGCTTCTAAAGTCTTTCCGTCGCCCTGCGTGACATCGCCGACTTGCAACGCAAACGCCGTCTCGTCATTTACTTTGCTCGCCGCCGCTTTGATGATTTTCCGCGCAAGCCCCTTCTCAGGATTCCAATGGTTCACGTTGCGCGTAAATTCGCTCTTGCGCTCTTCTTTCTTCTTCTCATCGTGACAATCCATGTTGTCGTAATGCAAATCACCGAACATGATGACATTGTAGGCCTTATCCGCCGTTTCTGCCTTCACCGCCTGTTCCGCTTCTTGCGCCGTTGAGACAACCGCCCATACGACGATCATCGTCCATAACATTTTCTTCATGTGTTGTTTCCTTTGTTAGCTTCTTATACTCTTATTTCAAGCGGATTACGGTTCCCGTATTGCCAGGCAAGGTAATTTTCAAAGATGTTTGCGGCGCTCCGCAGACCGTCTCCACAAATGTTCTGTTTGGAGCCAACAGCGTGTCCGTTATCGGCGATGGCGTGTTGTTGACGGCGCAGACGAGCAGACTGCCGTCCACCATAGGATGTTCCGTCAACGTCAACATGGGATTTTCTCGCATCACATCGCGTTTGATTCCAAGCAGTTCCATCAGATAGCGATAGAACAGATGCAGATTGCCGTCGAAAGCGTGTGGTTGTTCCGTCAGCGAACTTTCCACTGGCGCGTTGCAGAAGACAATCTTTCCTTTACCATATTGATTACAAGTCAAGGCAGGATCGCCATCCGCATCCGTCGCCAAGACTTCCGCGCCAATGGACGAGAGCTTCAATTCATACGCGCCATGGATTTGTATTTTGAAACGGTCGCAGTTAATCTGTTGGGGCGCAGCGGCTTTCGCACTCGTTTCCAAACGAATGCCCGCTGTTTCATCAAAGAACGGATCCAACGTCGCGTCTTCGCTTGAGACATACAATTTCGCGCCGTTCGCCACCGCTTCCAATAGATGCCGCCAACGATAGCTTCGCAGGATTCTATAGCCTCGAATGGACGGTATCAGATAGACGTCCGCCGCTTTCAGCGGTTCATTCGCATACTGGAATTCGATGTCGAATCCAGCCTGTTTCGCCAAAATGAATGTCATGTAGGCGACGCCCCATTGGTCTTGCTCCTCCGTCAGCAGGCAGACGGCGTCTTGACGATGTTTTGGCAGACGGACGTTTTCCGCCATTCGTCCGAAAGCGCCTAAAACCTTCATGACATCCTTCGGAGAACGGTCCGGCCGCAACAGCCCCAAATGCCGTTCCATGCCCACCCAATCATATGGCGTATGCGTCAACGCCGTCTGGTCATGGCCGCACCACCACAACAGCCCCTTGCAACCATGCGCGAACGAATTCCACAACATGTTCTCAAGATAATGCGCCGCAACAGTTTCCGATGACGCCCCTGGTCCAAGGCTGCCCGCTTCCTCCACGAATGCGGGCTTGCCGCCGATTTCCGCATACAGCCGCGTTTCTGCCGCCGCATGGAATGCATTACGGATTGTGTTGACACGATCAACTTTAGAATGCGGCGTGAACACAGGATACGGATGCGTACAAAGGACATCCGTCAGTTCCGCTTGATCGACAATCGGCACATGCTGGTTCGGATCCGTCTTCAGACCATGCATGCCGGACACGACGGGCCGCGTCGAATCCTCCATCCGAATCGCCCCCGCAATCGCGTTCGTCCATGCCCAAAATTGATGGATATCACTGCCAGCCATGCAGTTGCATTCATTGCCCAAGTCCCATCCGACAATCGTCGGCGAATCCTTGAACGTCTTGACGAACAGCCGTGTAAAGCGAACTTCCCAGCGAATCGCGAACGGATCCGCCAGAACATTCACGCGTTCAAATGCTTGCGGCTTCAACATGCGGCCGGACATCCACCCCGTGATGATTCCGACCAGCAATTTCAGATTGTATTTCTCCGCCAATTGCAAGAAGATACGGAAACGTTCCATCATCGTTTCATCAATTCCCGCACGGCCAAATTCCGTGTCCGGCAGCGGATTTTCGCCCATACGCAATTCCACCAACGTACTGCCGCCGCCCAGATGCGGCGTCAACGGCTGGAAATCATCCCATCGTGGAAAAACACGCAAAACTTGCACACCGTTCTCCGACAACGCCTTGAAATCGGCCTCCACGGATTCCGCCGACCAGTCGCGCCACATGTTCGTTCCCGCGTGGCTCGCCCAATAGTTGCAGCCGACAAAAAATCGGCTTCCGTCTTTAAATATCGCCATATCCATGTTTCTTTTCCTTATATAATGTCGTCATCTACCATGTTTGAACCATTGCCTCGCAGGCGTGTCCAGCCCGCGTCCAAGCATGTAATTGTACAAGGCGGTCTTCAAAATCTGTCCTATGGCATCCCAATCTGGCGCTTTCATCTCATGATACGCTATTTCATTTAACGCAAAACGCGGCCCTGATATTTTCATTTTATCAATCACAATTCCAAACTTCTCCGGTTCCCGTGCAATGCCGCTGTGCGCTGTCAACGCAAACCGATGCCAGAAGGCCGATTGCAAAATTCCATCCGCAAAGCATTGGCGTACAAACTCCAACGCCCCTATCGCCTCTTCTCGTGTCTCCGTCGGGAAACCATACATCAGATAGGCGTGCACCATGATTCCCGCGGAGGCAAACGCTTCGAATGCCGCCCGCGCCGTCGCAAGCGTAATTCCTTTGTTCATAAGCTTTAATAGACGGTCATCCGCGCATTCCAAACCGCCTGTCACGGCAATGCAGCCCGCACTGGCCATCAAATCCGCAAGTTCCGGCGTGAAGTTCTTGTCAAAACGGATGTTGCCCCACCAGACTGGCGACAAATTCCGTTTCAGTATCTCTTCGCTAACAGTTCGTAAAAGTGATGGCGCCACCGCTTCATCGACAAAATGGAAGCCGCGCCGCCCTGTCGTCTCCATCAATTTTTCCATCTCGTCGACGATTTCCGTTGCCTTTCCCGGCTCATACCGCCCGATATAATCCAACGCCAAATCGCAGAATGCGCATTTGTGCCAATAGCACCCTTGCGCAAGTTGCATTTTCAGCCATACGCCATCCGTCCAAATTCGATGCAATGGATTCGGCATCTCCACGATTGACAAATACTTGGACAAATCCAAACCATCATAATCCGGCACGAGCATCGCGGGCGACGCTTCGCAATGCGGCAACGACTGCCAACCGTCTTTCGTCAGCACACGCCTATGTCCAAGATGCGGACACCCTTCCGTTTCCGATTCCGCTGATGGCACGAGTTCGTTTTTCAATATCGCCAGAAGTGGTTGCAATCCTTCATCATAGCTGATGTAATCCACATAATCGAAAACACGCTTGTCCTCCAAATCACGCAGTTCGGAATTGACATATCCGCCGCCTAGAATGATTTTCGTATCCGGCGATTTCTCACGGATTTTCTTCGCCATGCGGAACGCTCCATACAACGTTCCCGGAAAAGGCACACTAAAACCGACATACTTCGGATGTGATTCACTCAGAACATCTTCCGTCATCTCATCCAGTAAATTTTCCAACAAAGTCGTTCGCTTTTTCGTCAATTCCGACGCAAGAGAATCAAAAACAGGCAACGACATCGAGAGACTTTCACCATACTTTCCAAAGACAAATTTATCATCCAATGCTTCGTTCAGAAATGATGACACATCATCCATGTATAACGACGCAAGGAACTTGGCACGATCATGCGTTCCCATCAATCCAAAATAAGCCTGCAAATCCGTTTCTTCATCATCGCTGTCCAGCTGGCTGAAAAACGGCCCCTCCGGCAGGAATGTGCGGGCCGCTATGCGCCACGCCAGTTCAGCGCGATTGCCTTGCAAAAACGCCACTACGTCCAGGATGGTTCGTGCATAATCCTCCGCGCTATCGAGAAAGAACACCATCTGTTCGCTCAAATTCCGCCGTTTTCGCGCCACATCAGCCGCTTGCGTGATGATTTCCGGCGTGAAAACACGCAACGCGAACTCCAAAGACATGTCCCGTTGCATCACGTCAAAACCACGTTTCCGCAACATATTCAACAACACAGGCGTGGCCGGATACGGCGAATTGAGCTGAAGAAGCGGCGGCGTGATTAATAGTAAATCCATGGTGCAATCCAACCAAATACCTAATGTATATCTCAAAGCAACCCACGTTAGTAGGTTTATCCAAAGTCATAAGATAGCCTGACTTCGCGAAAATGCACCTTCAACATGAATACTTTGTTTCAAAAAACATGGATATATAATGTTGTTTCGCATTTTGTTCATCGGTTTTATTTGTAACTTGTTCATGATGTATTATGTTTATAGAGCGTTTTCGTTATTATTGACCCATAATTTCACACAAAACAAAAGGACTATCATGCCGAACGTACAACAAGTTTTGGGAGAAGAAATCCGCCGCTTGGCCAAAAAAGAGGCCAGAGCCGCCATCGAAGATCTGAAAGAACAGATCGCCACGCTGAAGAAGACCGTCTCCGAGCAGGGCAAGCTCCTCAAAGAACTCTCCAAGCTCACCAACAAGACAGCCTCCCTCGTTCTGCCGCCGGAAGAACCTAAAGACGAAATTGCTCCGGAAGACATGAAAGCTGTCCGCGTCTCTCCAGACCGTATCATCAAATGGCGCAAGAAAATCGGTGTCTCCCAGACTCAGTTCGCCAAACTTCTCGGCGTCAGCCACTTGTCCGTCAACCATTGGGAATCTGGAAAAACCGAACCGCGTGAAGCCCAGAAACAGCGCATCGTCGAACTCCGTGACATGGGCAAGCGTGAACTGAAGGCCCTCATTCTTGAACGCCTCGGTGAAAAAATCGCGAAGCGCCGTGCCAAACTCGCCTCCAAAGCCAAGGCGAACAAAGCAGAAGCCGCTGAAGAGACAACCGAAAAATAAAAAAATCAGGAACAGCCTTCCACCACGCCCATGACGGATTCGCCCAGACGGACAGTGATATATATTAATATATAGGTATTGTCCAAACGGCGACTCTTCATGGGCATGATGCGCGGCTTCAGGAGTCACCATGAATCTTGAATTGATTGTTTTCATCATCTACCTAATTTGCATGGTCTGCATCGGTATCGTCTTCTTCTTCAAAGATAAAGACGGCAGCGAAAAGACCTACTTTCTCGGCAACCGCAAGATGGGCGCATGGGTAGCCGCCCTGTCGGCCGGCGCCTCGGATATGAGCGCATGGGTTCTCATGGGCTTGCCGACCGCCATCTACAACAAAGGCCTCTCGGAAGTCTGGATCGCCATCGGTCTCGGCCTTGGATACGCCATCAGCTGGATATTCGAAGCCCCGCGCCTCCGCCAGTTCTCCATTGTCGCAGGCGATTCCATCACCATCCCGCAGTATCTGACCAACCGCTTCCGCAGCAAGTCCTACTCCTTGCAGGTCATCTGCGCCGTCGTCTTCCTCATCGCCTACACCATCTACGCCGCCTCCTCCATCAAGGCCTGCGGCATCCTCTTCCACAAGGTCATCGGCATCGACACGTTGACCGCCATGTATCTCGCCGCCATCATCATCGTCAGCTACACCTTCCTGGGCGGCTTCTCCGCCGTCTGCTGGACGGACTTCTTCCAAGGCATGCTGATGCTCGGCGCCATGTTGCTCGCCCCGATCTTCGCCGTCTTCATGATTCCCGAAGTCGGTGCCGAACAGGCCGCCCTCCCCGAACACTTCTGGAGCATGACCTCCAGTTGGAAGTCCATCGTCTCCGGCCTCGGCTGGGGTCTTGGATACTTCGGCATGCCGCACATCATCATCCGGTTCATGTCCATCAAGTCGCAGAAGGATCTGAAGAAGTCCTCCGTCATCGGCATCACCTGGACGGTCATCATCCTGGCCTTCGCCGCGTTGATCGGTATCATCGGACGGACGCACCTCGGCCTGCATGAAGACATCGTCAACAACGAACTCGTCTTCGTCAACATGGTCCGCATCATCTTCCCGGCCATCATCTCCGGCCTCCTTCTCTCAGCCGTCCTCGCCGCCGCCATGAGCACGGCGGACAGCCAGCTCCTCGCCGCTTCCTCCGCGTTCACGAACGACGTCTATAAGCCGATCATCCGCAAGAACGACTCATCCGCTCCCGAACTTCTCTGGAACGGACGTCTCATCGTTCTCGTCGTGGCGGCCGTCGCCCTCATCATCGCCACCAACCCTGACGCCGGCTCCATCATGGGCCTCGTCTCCAACGCATGGGGCGTCTTTGGCGCGGCCTTCGGCCCCGTCATCCTGCTCAGCCTTTTCTGGAAGCGCTTCAACTTCGCGGGAGCGATCATCGGTATCGTCGCCGGCGCCCTTGTCGATTGCCTCTATCTCGCCTTCTGCTCGGGCACGGGCATCTATGAACTCGTCCCCGGCTTCTTCGGTGGTTTGATCGCCGCCATCGTCGTCGCACTGGTCACTCCCGCCCCGTCCGAAGAGCTCAACAAACTCTTCGACGACGCCGTTAAATACAATGACTGACCTTTAAAAATCGGCAAAAAGACGGAAAAATCCCGTCTTTTTGCCGTCTTTCAGCTTTTTTTCGCCTTTTGACATTTGCATTTGTCTATTGAAAGACTAGATTGAATAAATCTACCGGCAAACTGCCGGATTGATTCAAACCATTAATGGAGGATTAAAAACCATGAAAAAACTGATGTTTAGTCTCTTCGCCGCCATGATGCTGATTGGCGTGCAGGCAATGGCGCAGGACGCCACCAATGAAAAACCCGTCTGGCAGCCGTCTGTTGACATTTCTATGTCCTACAGCTCCCGCTACATCTCCGATGGTTGGGTTGTCAACCCCGAAAGCATGCTCTTCGCTGACATCAACCTGACGTGGGACCTCAAGGAATTCGGTGGCATCTACCTCGGCTGCTGGGTTGCCAATGATTGGAACGACTACAACAAAGATTCCCGCATTGACTACGAACCGGAAGAATGGGACTACTGGGTTGGCTACTACTACACGCTGAATGACGTCCCCTTCGTCGAAAGCTTGACGTTTGACCTGTCTTACACCTACTGGGATTACCCGAAACGCACCCAGTGGCCGGCCCGCGGCGAAACCGAACGCAAGGTCGTGCTTGACATCTCCACCGGCGACTTCGCCATCACGGAAGACTTCACGTGGCATCCTGGCTTCTACATCGGCTGGGACCATGAGAACGACGAATGGCAGGCCAAACTGTATGTCAAGTCCTCCTACAAGATCAGCGACAAGCTGTCCTTCAACAACGGTCTCGACCTCTTCTGGAACAATGGTCGTTGGCGCTGCGGCGGCTATGACGGCGTGAACCATGCCAAGAGAGCTGGTCTCCTCGACAGCTACAAGAATGGCTTCTCCACCCTCGTCTGGTCCGCTGACCTCTCCTACGCCATCAACGATTACATCTCCTTCGGCCCCTTCGCCAAATTGGCTTGGGTTCTCGACCACGACTATCGTGAAGTCTGGAAATCCTCCACCAGCCCGAACCACAAGAGCGGCATGAACAATCTGTGGGGCGTCCAGCTCTCCATCAGCTTCTAATCTGAATCTGAAAGATTGCTAAATCATCAAAGGCGCACGGCATTTACGAATGTCGTGCGCCTTTTTCAATGGTTTTCCTTTCCATTATTTTTCATCCAGAATATCCAGTCTTCCAAATACTTACTATGTCTCTTCAAGAAAAAGTCCAAAACGCCCTAGACGCCATCGTCGAACAGGAACTTGAATGCGGTTGCCAAGCTGCGCTTTTCATCGACAGCAAGTTGGAAGTCAGCGCATTCTCTGGCTGGACCGATTGGTCCCGCACGAAAAAGGTCGATGAAAACACGATTTTTCCAATCTACTCCGCCGGAAAAGCCCCCTGCTCCACGGCTTTTCATCGCCTCGTCGAACGCGGCATCGTCAATTACGACACCTATGTTCGCGATTTCTGGCCGGAATTCGCCTGCAACGGCAAAGAGGATATGCAAGTCTGGCACATACTGTCCTATCGTTGTGGACTTTACATCGTTCCGACATCCACAGAAGAGGAACAGGCGGATTTCTGGACGATGACGGAGAAAATGGCGGAGGCGCGTCCCGCCTACGCCATCGGCACGAAGCAGCAATACCATCCCGTCACCTACGGTTGGCTGGTCGGCGGCATGATATGCCATCTGCTTGGGCGCAAGAACTTTCCGCAGATTTTCCGTGAACTTGTCGCATCGCCCGCCAACATGAATCGCTACTATTACGGCGCGGGCGACGAAGAAGCCAACAATGCGGCGTATCTGGTCGCCGCGAAGGATGGCAGCAGCTATGACAAGATGGGTCTCGAATGGATGAACAAGCCGCTCTTCCGCCGTTGCTGCAATCCCGCCTCTTGCGCGATGTCCAACGCGCTTTCCATCGCCCGCCACTACGCGGCATTGGACACAGGCCTCCTTCTCCATCACGACACCATCGCCAACGCCGCTAAACCGTTGCGCAGCCCTGACGATCCATTTGAAATGGTGCAAGGCAACTGGGCGCTTTTCGGTCTCGGCTACATGCTATCCGGCCCTGTCGATGACGTCAGCCGCATCATCGGCCATAGCGGTTGGAGCGGCTCGCAGGGCCTTCTCGACCGCAAACGCCACTATGCCATCGGCTTCACACGCAACGTTTTCGCCAATCCAAATGCCTCATTGGACGCTTTTTACAAAGCCATCGATTTTGTTGACCGTGATTGGCCGAAAAAAGCTTAAAGCTGAAAGCCAAAAGCTAAAAGCGAAAACTATTTTTCTGCAACTCTCGTCCGTTTCTTTTCAAATCCTTGAATCTAAAACAATATTTGTATTTGCTTTAGGCTTTAAGCTTTAGGCTTTTAGCTACAAAAACATGAAATTCACAAAAACAGTCGCATTGGCTTCCTGGAAAGCCTCGATACCCGTCATGCTGGGCTATCTTGTGATGGGCTTCGCGGGCGGCGTTTTGCTGGCCAAAGAAACCGGTCTTGGCGCTTTTTGGGCCTTTTTCACCAGCGCCACCGCCGTTTCGGGCACGTTGCAATTTCTCCTCGTCGATATGCTCAAAAATCACACGGCGCTGTTCACGATCGCCATCCTTACACTGAGCATCAATATCCGCTATGCGCTCTACGGTTTGCCGCTCATCAATCGTTGGCGGCATATTCCCATCCTGCTAAAACTCTACATGATTCTCACGCTGACGGACGAGACGTTCGCTTTGGAAGTCGCAGACAACCATCCGGACGGCGAAGACTCCATGACCTATTGCTTTCTCATCTCCATGTTCGACCATCTCTATTGGATTATCGGGGTTGTCGCAGGAAATGTCGCCGGACAGCTTATCTCCTTCAACGCCAGGGGGATCGACTTCGCCATGACGGCGTTGTTCATCGTCATTCTGCTGGATCAGCTCCAAACGAAGGCCAATCGCATTCCGGCCTTGATTGGCCTGTGCAGCGCCATCGTCGGCTTGATCGTCTATCCTGCCAACATGCTGATTCCGTCCATCGTCGTCGGTCTGATCGCCCTGCTGGCCCTGCGTAGCCGTTTGGAAAGCATGGCCGCCGCAACGACAGGAGACGCCGACCATGCCTGAGCTTCCCCTTTCATACGTTTGGCCGGCGGTAATCGTCATGTTTCTCGTGACTTACAGCATCCGCGGCTTTGTTTTCGCCGCCTTTGGCGGCAGCAAGAAACCGCCGAAAGTCATCCTCTATTTGGGCTCCGTCATCAGCCCCGCCGTCATTTGCATGCTGGTCGTCTATTGCTTCCGAAACACGACAATCTTTTCGCATCCACATGGCCTGCCCGAACTGATCGCCACCATCGTCTGTATAACTCTGCATCTTTGGAAACGCAATCCACTCCTCAGCATCATCATTTCAACAATTATCTATATGATTATGCTGCAATTCGTTTTTGCATGATAGAAAGGACGCACTTCCGTGCGTCCAATCAATCACACTGGAGCGTTTTATCGTATAGTAAATATCTTCTTCTCTGCACTCCCTAACACGCGTTTCGTCTTCGCGTCACGCAGTTCCGCGCAGATTTCGTCCAATGGCAGAAAGGCACCTTCCGCCAGTTTTATTAACGCTAAATTATCTTTTTCCTTTAATTTAACGACCGTCTTCCTGTCGGGATTCGATTTCGCCCAGACGGTCATTTCCAGCTCCTGTCCCTTCTCCGCCCCATAATGAATGAATCCAAAACTACGCCAGTTCTGTTCCTTAGTAAAAAGTCCCCCAAGCACACTTATAATCATGGCATCAGGAACGGTTTTCTGCTGCATTCGCTTTCCAAGCACTTTGCCATTTTTATCTTTCAACAGCGCAAGCACCTGCAATTCACCGCCTTGTTTCAATTGAATCTCCTGTACAATGGCTTTCAAATCCATTGACGGCTTATCTGAATCATTTTTTGCAGACAGTTCAATTCCCGTATAGGTGACCGTTCTTTGCTCAATCGTCTGTCCATTCGCAACAAGTTTGTAATCAATGCACAGCGATAAATCCTCATAACGCTTTCCGTCACGAAGGTAAACTGTCATTTTGCTGTTTCCGGGCTTCACGCTGTCAAGATCGACTTCCGCCAACAACGTGTGCTCGAAACTTGCTTCGCCGAAACGGCTCGGCTCACCAAAACGTTCTCCTGTAGGCGACCAACAGATCAGTTCGAACACTTCCAACGGACGGCGCTCACGGCAGACATTGAAACCAAACAACCGTCCTTTGATTTTCAAATCCGCCAGCGGAATCGCCATTTCAACCGTCCAGCAGTCATCTCCACGGTTCGCCGCAGTCTTCAACGACGGCTTCCACATTCCTTGCGAGCCGCCTGTGTAGTAATAGCCTAAACTATTGACGCAGATCTGATAGTAATCACTGCCGCGATATTCTGAATCGATGAAAATCTCCACGCAGTCATCGCTATAGACCGCCCCCTGATTCTCTCGCACGTTCGTAATGATGTTGCCCATGAACTTCTCTTCGCATTCCACGGCGACATACAGGTTGACACCGTCCGTCGTCACCCATGCCTTCGTTTCCGCCGTCGGCTTGCCACCGTCGATCAACGAGAAATTGTCCATAACGCCCGCCGTTTTCCAACATTCATCGTCAAACTTGCCATCCAAAACAGGGCTCTTTTCGCAAGTCGTCACGACCACCTGATGGCTGTTCGGTGTTGAATTAGCTTTTAGCCATTCTATATCCGGCGGGGCACTTAGTTCGCAACTTAAAACGGCCGTTTTGCCGCCTTGCGACTTCTCAGACAGCCCAAGCAACTCTTCAATCTGCCCTGCAATGATTTCCCGCGCGTTGTCATAATCAAGAAGATCCCAGCCTGTATTCAGATTCAGAACACCATCGATGAAACCTTTGCCGTCTTTATCCCCCATGTGTGTGAATTTCGCCTCGTTCCGCACGGCAGGCCTGTATTGGATGCTCTCCAATATCGCATTCAAAACGCTTTCCGCGTAATCCGCCTTCTCGCCCGGATGCTCTTTGATCAACTGGCGCAAATACTTAATGTATTTATAATCGTCAATACCCTCCCGCGAACTGACCAATCCGATGCCAGGCCCACCTTTGATTTTCCCTTCGCCCGGATAATAGTTTGTCGTGTCGCCCAATGGCGAATCAAAATCGTTGAACGGACTTCCATGGAAGCTTCTGAATGCCCAGTTGAAAACGCCGTCCGCACCGCTTCGAACTTGGAAAAATCCTGCTACGTAACGACTTGTGACAGGGCGATAGCTCTCCACATCGCAGTTGTAAAGCATCGCCAGCTTGCCTTCCTTCTTCAACTTCGCCATGACTTCTGGCGTTCCGACGGCGCCGTTGTAGTTCCAAACATCCGCATATGGTCCCGCCACATTGTGGAAATAGGCGTCGCCCGGACCATCCTGTTCCGTACGCAAACCAGGCACCTGTTTCAGCGATTTCAGCAGACTGACATTCTCGTCCATCGCCGCCTTCCCGCGCCATGCTGGTTCATCGACAGGTTGCACGATCAACTCCGCCCAGCCGCGATTTTTCACTTCCTCCAGCATGGCCTTCCAAAAGGCTTGATGCACCGTAAAGAACTCATCCTGAGTCATTTTCAGCCCTTGCTTTCGGGCGAATGTCACGCCTGGATCCGCCAACAGAATGATCGGACATGGATAGCCATGCCGTTTGTACGCCTCCATCGCCGCCACAAACGCATCGTCTTCCTTCCATGCCAAAATGACCTTTCCGTTTTCATAACGGCAGTTATCGACGTTTGGCGAAATACACAGCCCAAGCGATGTCATGCCAAGACTCCGCATATACGCCAAGTCACTGTCAATCAACGCGATATTGCCTGGATGCGTGTAGTATTCGCCAAAGAACTGTGTCTTTTCATCTGGCAGGACGAATCCGCGGACACGAATTTCCACGGGTATCGACGTCTTCACGCCATCCAAATCCAACACCGCCATACCTTTATATAATCCCGCCTTCGCGTCTTTCGGAACGGCGACATCAATCCAAAAGGAGCGCGTCGTCCCTTTTTTGATCTGCAGCGTCTGTTCGCCATCCAGAATCATCGGAATGTTCGCGTAATACGATTTCGACTGATACGTCGGTCGTTTGTTCATGCAATGGATGGTGCTGACGGAGAATGCGTCCGCCGGAATCGTCCCGCCGTTCTCACTTTCCAAACCTTTTGGGAATGAAATCGTTACAGCATTCAAATCCTTCAACGCATGGATGGAAAGCGTCATCGGCTCCGTCTCGCCTGGACATGCTGTTGCATCCAATACAACATCCACCGTGGAACGGCTCGGCTTCATATTTGGAAAAACATGGATCATCCAATGATAACGGAACAGTTGCGCCCCCACGGCCATTTCCTGCTCCGTTGCTTCGCGATAATCTCCTGCGGGAATGTAAGCATATTCCTTAAATGTTCCAACTTTGTCACTTAGGCACAGATTGTCCAGCCAGATCGTCGAATCCTCCCGCGGCATCCGACGATACAGCAAAATTTTCGTCGGATATTTCGGATTGCCGTCCGCGTCTTTCATGTTCAAAAACAACTGGACTGGCGACTTACGGCGAGGCTCCACGCCCATGCCGCCGTAAATCGGCGTTCCCGCCGCAAAATCCATGCGGTAACTGATGTCCAGATTCGCCTCTTCCTCATGCCAGACGGAAAACGTCAGCACAGACTGCCCTTTGTATTCTTCTGGCGAAAACGTGATGAAAACGCCTGGCCACGTGTCCTTTGCCGCGCCTTTAAAGAAAATCTTCGCACTTTTCGCGCCATCCGCGGCATGTTCACTAACGATTTCCAAAACAGCACCATCCGACCGGACATGGCTCTGCCAGTTCTCTCCGTCCTCAAATGAGATTCCCCCCTGTCCACGCAGGATACCGATACACAATACGACAGCCACCGCCGCGATGAACCATTTTCGCATAGAATACTCCTACGAAATCCTCAGCCGTTTCGTTTGAACGATATCGATTTGATTTTCGGATATTTTTCGTTTATGTCTTTGATAAGCTTGAAGGCGTGCTCTGCGTTTGATTCATGAAAACGTCCTTCCACATAGAAATCGCCTATCACAAGATTCATCTCATAATTCACGGTTATATTCATGGTAGCAATGGAAAAACGTGCATAATCATGCTCTCCTTTGATGAATTTGAAAATATCATGCATGTCTTCGCTGCTCTCACCCTCGACTTTCAAATGGAAAGGGAAGATGCGGTTCATCTTCTTTTCATACCACTTGCCAATGAAAACCAGAATCAATTCGCCTCCCGTCATTGTCAAGGCGATCATGATTTGGTCCACACCGCAAGCCATGCCGACTGCCGCGGAAAACCACAGGCAAGCCGCCGTCGTCAGACCTTTGATCGTAAATCCTTCTTTCACAATCGTTCCCGCGCCAAGAAAACCGATGCCGGATACAATCTGCGCGGCAATACGGCAGACATCGCCATGCAACCGTTCATGCCCCGCAAATGGCAACGGACAAGCAGCCGTGATCAGCGACAGCTGCGTAAATAACGCCGCGCCAAGTGCCACCAGCATGTGCGTCCGCAAGCCAGCCGAACGGCCATGCAAGTCTCGTTCCCAGCCAATCATTACTCCGCAGATCGCCGCGAATAACAACCGCTTCAATATCTCAAAATACAAACCCCAGTCTTGCAATTCGTACATTGGCTGAAAACCCTTTATACTCCGTTCAAATTGATGTTCATAAATGTGACTGTCAAAAAACAGTCAAGGCGGCTTCCTTTCCTGCGAAACGAGCCGCCTCCTTGGTTCATATTCATAATATTATTCCTTGTTTTTGAATAATCAACACAATATATTATTTTTCTTTCCTTAAAAATCACATATTTTTTAAAAAAAATGCTATGGCGAACAGCCATAAGCCATAAACTACCAAAATCGTGGACAAATTCATTCTTCTCATCGTTCTTTTCCTTCTGGCCGGCGCCATTCCATTGCACGGCGGCCTTGAACTCGCCATTTTCAGAACACCCGTCTTCTGGTCGCTTCTCGCCATTCTCGCGGTTTGGTGCATCATCGCCTGTTGCAAGCCAAAACGCTTCAAATCATTACGCGGCATTGGCTTCCTGCTTGCCCACGGCGGTGTCGCCCTCCTCTTGCTTGGAGCGGCCATCGGCCTGTTCGCCGGTAAAAAGACACAGTTCGCCGCCTACATCGGCGCGCAACCTGCCAACGAACTGCCTGGCCCCGCCAACACGACCTATCCGCTCGACTTCTCGCTCGCCGTCACCGATTTCAAAGTCGATTACTATCCGCCTTCCTACCATTATTACGCGCCGCCCGCGAAAGAAGGCGACGATTTCACGCTCGTCAAGACATTGAAGCCCAACATGGATGGAACAATCACTCTCCCCAAGCACGGCGACACCATTTCCAAAGACTCGCTGACGGATGAAGACGGACATTGGAAAACACAAATCTTCCTCGACAACAACTACTTGCTCCACAAAGCCGCCCCGACGCCCAAGCTCTTCGAAGCAACGGCGCAACTTACGCTTCCAGACGGAACCGCCCTTCCGCCACAGGCATTTAGCGTCAACCACCCGCTCAATTTCCATGGTTGGCGCTTCTATCTCATGTCTCATGACACACAGAACAACGAATACATCGTCATCACGGCGCGCCGCGATCCAGGCCGATATTGCGTCATCGCAGGCATTTGGATGATCATCGCCGGCGTCGCCATCCTCTGCTGGTTCTCACAATCCCGTACGGAGGCCTCACGAGATGTTTAACGAAACAACCTTCATCATTTTGGCCGCAACCGCCGCCTTCGGCTACGGTCTCGCCTTCCTATTCGGCATCGCCCAAAAGCAACGCCCCGCCATCGGCGTGTTCATCGCCGCATGGCTTCTCAATTTGTTGACCATCATCGGCAACTACGTCGTCTGCGGCCATCCGCCATTCGGCAACATGGTCCATGTGCTCGTCTTCTTGTCGCTTTGCTTCCTTCCGCTCCATCTTGTTATCCGTAAACGGTTTAAATTGGATTGGACATTGCCGCATTTCGCCTTTGCCTCCCTCTTCCCGCTCATCGGTACGTTTTTCATGGAGCGCAATCTCGCGTGGCAACGCGTTCCCGCCCTACAGTCGCCATGGTTCGTTCCGCACGTCCTTTCCTACATGGTTTCCTACGCGACGGCCGCCGTCGCCTTCCTGCTGATGCTCACCAGTCTCTGCACACGCGACGAAGAGTTGAAGCTGAAACGCCACAACGCTGCCCGTTCCGTCATCCGTATCGCCCTCCCGCTCATGACGTTCGGACTTTGGAGCGGCGCCCTCTGGGCTGAAGAGGCGTGGGGCATCTACTGGTCATGGGACCCCAAGGAGACATGGGCGCTCATCACATGGTGCCTCTATCTCGCCTCCCTCCACGCCTATTATCGTCCGGATGGCCGCAAACGCGCCGTCTGGACGCATCTCTTGGCGTTCGCCGCACTTGTCACGACGTTCCTTGTCGTTAATCTCCTCCCTAAATTCGGCAATACCCTTCATAGCTACGCAAAATAACAAATAATCCATAACCACATTACGATCATGATGAAACAACTGCTCGCATTTCTAGCCATTTCCGGCATGGTTGCATCGAATGGGCTCCATGCAGATGAAAATCCTTTCACGACCGTTGTTGATTTTCGCTCCCTGCCTGTCGAAGTCGAGACTCACAAGGCGGAAGAACGGCAACAATCCGCCAAAATCATTCAAATCGACAACCAGCTGCAATTCAGAGTGCAATGGAATCAATCCATCGGCCCGTTCATGGAATTCTGCCTTCCTTCCCATTACGCCAACACGCACGCCAAACTCCCCATCTTCACGACCGCCCGTTGCAAACTCCGCGTATTCCTGCCGGAAAAACATTCCGTCCACCATTTGAATTTGCGCCTTCGTGACAGCGAAAACGAAATCTTCCAATATGCATGTGATGTCTCCAAGCTCCCCGCTGGATGGCATACGCTCGAATATGCCATCAACAGCAACGGTGAAAAGGCCGGTTGCTGGGGCGGCGGCAGAAATCCAAATAAAAGAATGGACTTCCCAGTTCGTTTCCATGGCCTGGGCATCGACTACATTCTCGACAAGGCGAACGGCATGACCAATTGGTTTACTCTCGAATCCGTCCAAATCGGTGACATCGTTGAACTTATGCCGCGCTATGCCGTTATTGACACAGGCCATCCCATCCATATTCTCCCTCCCGGGCAGGAAAACAATCTGCGCATCATTCTCGACAACGATTCCCCCCGCACCATCCGCGGCACGCTCGAATACACGATCTCCGACTATAAACAAACCGTCATCAACCAAGCCTCGTTGCCGTTGGACATTTCGCCGAAAACGACATTTTCCGCCCCCGTGAAAACTCCCGCCCAGTTCGGCGTCTATCACGTCAAGACAATCGTGAAAGACAATGACAAACGTATTCCGCAAGCCGAAAAAACGACCAGTTTCGCCTATATGAAGCCAGTCGGTGCGACCTCCGGACGCGCCGAAGGTTTCCTCTTCGGTGTCTGTTCGCATCCACAGCGGAATTCGGCTGAAACAATTAAAATGGAAGCACTTGCGGCTTCGGAAATCGGCATCAAGATTCTCCGTGAGGACATCAGCTGGGATCTCATGCAACCATCAAAAGACCGCTGGAATTTCGAACCATTCGACCGCGTTGTCAATCTCTTCGGTGAACAAGGCGTAGAAATTCAAGCCATCTACGACTACTGCCCCCACTGGGCGACCGCAAAAGACTGGAAACCATTGGATAGCACGAAACGCGGCGTTCCCAGACCGGACTACGATCTCTGGCGGACATTCATCGCCGAATTCTCCAAACGTTACAAAGACGCAATCCGCTACGGCGAAGTCTGGAACGAGCCCGATCTCATCGGCTTCGCCAACTACTCGGCGGAAGAATACATCCAATTGATGAAAATTGCCTATGAGGAAGTCAAAAAATACGCTCCGAATACCTACGTTCTCACAGGCGGATTCGCCCTCATGCCACCGTCGTCACATGCCTCGCTTATCGATCCGGATCACATGAAAAAGACGCTTACACTCGGCCGTGGATCGTATGACGTCCATGCCTTCCACGGGCATGGACGCCTTGCCGGCTACCGTATGCAACTCGACAACATGTTCAAATTGCGCAAGGAAGAAAACATCACCGCCCCATGGTACGCCAATGAAACCGCCCTGCCGTCATCGGACGGTGGCGAGCATTTCCAGGCCGTCACCCTCTTCCAGAAATTCCTCTACAGTTGGGCGCGCGGTGCCATCGGATATAACTGGTATGATTTGCGAAATGACGGCTATGACGCAACTTACGGTGAACACAATTTCGGTCTTGTCACCCGCGATTTCTACCCCAAATGCGCCTACGCCACTTACAATATGCTGGCCACACTCTACACAAAAGCTGCATATATTGCCGACATGGATTTCGGTTCGCAAATCGATGCATTCGCCTTCCGTGCGCAAAATGGCGATTTGCTCATCCCCAGTTGGAATCTCAACCGCGCACAGGAAAACACAATGGTCATTCTCGTCGGCATTACCGGAAAAGCCTCCGTCATCGATCTTTACGGCAATGAAACGCCGCTGGAGACGGAAAACAACGCCATCGTTTACAAAATCGAACGGAATCCCGCCACGCTCCGTCTCCAAGGGCAGGAAAAACTTCCCGTCAATGGCGGCCATTTCTTCACCGTCGCCGCCCATGAGCCTATCATGAAAGGTAACGGTAATTGTAAAGAATATCTTGAGCGTCAAAAAGACTTCTTCATCCTGCCCGGACAGGACAACACGCTTTCATTCATCTTCCGCAATCCAACCGCCCATGACATCACGGCAGATGTCGAACTCGCCATGCCCGAAAGCCTCCGTTGCCCGCAACCGAAACAATCTGTCACTATCTCCCCTAACAGTCAACGGAACATGACATTCAAGTTCATGGCGTCAAAGGACTTCGGCAGCAACGGAATCTCCGTTCCGATCATCGCGAACTCAACATTCGGCAATCTTTGGAAAGGACGGCTCACCGTCACGGCCAATCCTGTCATCATGCTGCCTGCAGACGGAAATCAACCGCAATTCACGCTCAATGATCGCATGCAATACGTCAAACTCGTGGCGGAAGCTCCTGAATTGCAACATTTGACATGGAGCGGTCCGGATGACCTCTCCGCCAACGTCTGGCTCGAACTCACAAAGGATGATTTCATCCTCAAGGCCGTCGTCATCGACGACATCCATGCCCAGCCGTTCACCGACGACAAGCTGTGGCAAGGCGACAGCATCCAGTTCGCGCTCTGTCTCGGCGACACCCCCTACTACGAATTCGGTATCGCGCGCAATCAAGACGGCTCCAGCAACACTGCCACCTACATCGCCCCGCCCAACCGTCATCCGAAGCTCCATCTGACGACCATTCGCGATGAAGCCACGCATACCACGACCTACGTCTGCTCCATCCCGCGAGCCGATCTGGGTCTCACGCCGCAACGTGCGCAGGACGGCTTCCTCTTCAATCTCATCGTCAATGACAACGATGGCGACACTCGCGAAGGCTATCTCGAACTCGCGCCCGGCATCGGCCGCGAAAAGAACGCCCGCTACTTCCAATTGATCAAAGAAAGGAAATAAGTGTGTTTCCGCACAGCTAAAAGCTTAAAGCCTAAAGCTTAAAGCAAATACTAACACATCAATCTTCTCTTCGTGAAGCCTCCCCGTGCGAAGCGCATGTAAACCGCCGGAGCCAAGGGTCCATGGACTTCAAGCTTTCACATGATGTTGTTTCCACTTGCGCGAAGCGTGACGAACCGCCGAGCGGACGGAGGCCCTCCAGATTCTTTCTCATGCAAAATTTACATTTGTCAACAAACTCATCAGAAAAATGGCCGACGTCCGCGAGGCATTTCCGTGTAATCCGTGTGATCTGTGGTTTCCAAATCATAGAAAATTCGTGTCCATTCGTGTCCATTCGTGGTTCTCATAAATAATTCAGCATTCAGCATTAGGGAAAAACATGTCTAAACAACAAATCGATGTCGCTGCTTTCGTCTGGCCCTCCTACACAGGAGACGAGCCACGGTCCAGAATGTTCTGGCCGGAGGGAATCGGCGAATGGCAATCTGTCAAAAACTCCGTCAAAGGCGCCCCATTCCACGACTGGCCGCGCAAGCCCCTTTGGGGCTATGTCAACGAAGCCGATCCATATGTCATGCAAATGGAAATCGATGCTGCCGCCGACCACGGCGTCAACGTTTTCATCTACGACTGGTATTGGTTCGACAACCGCCCCTTCCTCGAACAATGCCTCGACAACGGCTTCCTCCAGGCCGCCAACCGCAACCGCATGAAATTCTATCTCATGTGGGCCAATCACGATGCCAACAACGTCTGGAACATCAATCTCTCCGACGATTTCGGCAACACCGTCATCTGGGGCGGCGCCGTCCCGCGCAAGCAGTTCGAAATCATCGTCCACCGCATCATCGAACGGTATTTTTCACAGTCGAACTACTACACCATCGACGGCAAGCCTGTCTTCATGATCTACGAGCTTGAAAATCTCATCAATGGCCTCGGCGGCGTCGAAGAATGCCGCAAAGCATTGGATTGGTTCCGCGAAGAGACCGTCCGCGCAGGCTTCCCCGGCCTCCATCTGCAAGCCACCGCATGGAGCAAAAACGGCACGAATCTCAGCGGTGTCGACGCCCATGGCGGTCTGAACCGTTCGCAATTCGACGCGCTCGGCTTCGACAGCATCACCCACTACCAGTTCGTGCATTTCACCAACATGAACCGCGATTACAAGGATATTCTCGTCGATGTCCAAAAAGAATGGGAGAAAATCGACACCAACTATCCCATCCCGTACTTTCCGCATGTCTCGATCGGATGGGACAACAACCCGCGTTTCAAACGCTTCCGTGAATACGTCTGCCGCAACAACCCGCCGGAAGAATTTGAAAAAGCTCTCCGCATGGCGAAGGATTTCGTCATCGCCCATCCGCAGCAGCAACCGCTTGTCACGCTCAACAGTTGGAACGAATGGACGGAGACCAGTTATCTCGAACCCGACGATCTCCATGGCTACGGCTATCTGGACGCCGTCAAACGCGTCTTCGCCGACAACTGATTCAATCTGTCAGCCTCATCTGGTGACTTTTTTCAGAAACAACAGCTCTTTTGAATTGTTTTTTTCCCTTCATCACCTATATTAGTGTATCGACCTCGGGGTGTAGCGCAGTTTGGTAGCGCGACTGGTTTGGGACCAGTAGGTCGCGAGTTCAAATCTCACCGCCCCGACCATCCATTTTCCATCAGCCCTCAAGTCCTACCGTGGTCTTGAGGGCTTCGTGTTTCTACACTAACCAGCCGTAAACAAGCCACTTAGGCGCGATTCTCTGTTTCGGTTTTCACGCCCCCAAGAGAAGCCAAATTCGGCTATATTCGAGAGAATCTTTCGCCCGAAGCCCGCCACATTCTCTGAATGTAGGGCAAGCCCTACACCAGAACTCCAACCCCTTTAAGGAGGCGAAAAGCGAGAAATAGCCGTTTCTCGGAAGAACAGTTATGGAAAACCGATTCGTGGTCTCCCGAATTACGAAACACTGTTCCTACTGCCGCAGTTCCGCGAAGCCCCGAATATCTTCTCTTTCAGCACTTAATATGCCGTAGATAAGGCACTTGGATATAGGGCGAGCAAAACGCCGTTTATTTGTCAAAGCCAATTATACCTTGGTGGAATTGCTATGAACCCTGTTCCTATGTTCGAGAAAACGCACTTCATTCCAGACGCGAAAAAGGCCGCCCGGCATTGCTGCCAGGCGACCTTGTGTTCTTTCCAATGATGCGCTAATTCTCTCCGAGCAGCATCGCCTCCTGTTCGCTCCACAGGTCGGGGAGCTTCTTCTTGAGGCTGTTCAGCGTCAAGGTGCTTGGATAATCCCCCGTTATGACGGCGTGGATTATCTTCGGCGAAAGCTGGCAGAGCCCGATGATGTTGGCGACGTGGCTCTGGTCCCGTCCGATCTGCCGCGCCAACGCCTTCGCGCTTGCCACCTTTCCCTCGTCGATGAGTCTTTGCCAGCGACGCGCCCTGGCGAAGGCAAGCAGCATTGCCTCGCGCTGGGTGTCGCCGACCGGCTCGTCCCCGTCGGGAGTGATGATGCGCCTTCCGCTGCCCCGCCTGGTGATGACGAATGGTATCGTGATTTTTATGTTGCCGTCCGGCAATGTCTCAATCCTTTGCTGATTCATTCCACACCTCCTGCATCAGCGGGGCGAAGCCCGCCGTGTTGAGCGTTATCTCGATCCTGTCCGCATGGACGACGGCCTCCTTCACGAGGCTGGCGAGAAGCCGCAGCTTCACTCCATTCCCCAAGCCTTTCCACACCCCGTCGCCGAGGTCCCTCGACACGTCGGCTGGCGTGAG
>JAFZAB010000018.1 GCA_017548425.1 Victivallales bacterium | reverse complement strand
CAGCCGTGGGTGAGCGAAGCGTAACCCACGGAAAGAACGATAATCATAACAGAACCGCGTAGCGGTGGCAGGATCCTAACCGTGGTTTTCAACCCACGGGCATAGCGGTGGCGGGAACTAAAGTTAGGAGTATTAGCGTCCCGCCGTCGCGGAAGATTGCGCGGGCAATGCCCGCGCCCGACGGCTTCCGCCCTCGGCACTGGACAAGGTGTGGCGCGCGGCGTCCCGCCGCCGGACGGGTGTGGCGTTCGCTAAACAGGCAACCTATCCATCGCGGATATTCCAGTCTAACGCACTGGATGCGGCCAGCTCGGCATCTCCTTTTCAGTGGCCGGGCCGAGGTAGAGGAGATCGAAAGCGAGCCAACTCTTGTCCTTGGTCTCGACGGAGATGGTATGACCCGCCTCGTGGTTCACAGCCGGAAGTCCATATTGGAGGACACGTACGCCGTCATAGAAGAAAGAGACACGGTTGTCAATGATGTAGATGTCCACATCCACGGGGCGATCGAAAATGGCATAGCATCGTCCGCCATTTTTGGTTGAGACATCACAACGATCCAGATAGTCATATCGATCCACGTTTTCGATGACCCATCCGCCTGCATGGTAGATACCACCTGTCGTATGGGTGTAATCAAAGGAGATATCCACGCCATCAATGGAGAACTTGAACTTTTGAGAATGGCGAAATTTCAGCTTCAAGTTCACATTGTCCGGCAGACTCTCTTTGTAGCGTAGCACCGCCCGTTGCTCATCGGCTTTGAGGCCATAGGGCAGACCGCTTTCGGCAATGGGCGCGAAGATGCCGGATTCAATCTGCCATTTTTCAGCCTGGAAGCCTTTCTGCTCGTGCAGTGGCATGGCAGGAGGCACCTCCGCCAGCTTCCGCTTCGGATTCGGCAAGTCGAACTCTTTGATGTCAATGGAGGCAGGACAGATGTGATAAACTCGCATGTCTCCCTCCGCCACACTGAATTGCAATTTTCCATCGGCAAATTGCGGTGTCTCCTCGCGATTCAGGCAATGCACCTGCAACGCTTTTCTAGGAAACATTCCGGAGACATCCACAATGTTTTTCTGCGTGCCATGATAGACGAGATTGCTGGAGATCAAGACAGCCTCTGCCGCCGCCAGATAATAGGAAGTACAGAGCGTATTGTCATTGAGGTAATGGATGTGTGGCTGTTTCCCTGTATAAGAATAGAAGATCGTCTCCGGAGCCCGCTTGGTGATTTTCATGAACTCCTCGACATATGAAGTGGTATTGAAGGCGGCTACAATGCCATGCGGGGCGCACCACGCGTGGGCATGTCGGAAGGGATGAGTCATGACTGCGTCCATGAAGAAGGATGGCCAGAGGATGCCCTGATAACCAAAAGGATAGCCTGAGTAAATGACGGAGAAAAGGTCTGGCGGCACGAGATAGCCTCGGCGGTAACGGCTCAAGTGTTCGCCGTCGGAGTAGTAGTCGCAATGTGAAAAGGTCGCCAGATTAAATCCACCGCCAGTGTGATGCCAGATAGGGTTCTGAATACCACGAGATTCAAAGATACCACGCAGACGCTTGATGTAGGAGCGCTGCCCCGCGATGCAGCCTTCATGCCAACTACCGTCCCATTCCGCTGGCAAGAACGGCGAACAAGGATGGTTGAGATTGAGGCACCAGAAGGGGACGGTCGGACCATCCAGATAGACGCCGCGCAGGCCCGTCTGTGCAACCAATGTGTCGATTTTGTCAAGCATGAATTCGCCAGCCTCCCTGCGGAAGCAGACGACGGAGCAAGGAACACCCTTGCCGGGCTCATAGGCACGCTGATACCACGGACGACGCGGATAAGCGGTAAAGTCCTTCGGATAGGCAGCGAACTCCGGAGCGTTCTCTGCCATGACTTGTCCAAAATAAACATAGAGGTCCTTGCCCTGTTTCTGTGCCTGAAGCGCACGCTGTGTCATCTCCGGAATCTTGGTGAGATCCGGATAGGATTGATAGCGGGACCACACTTCGAACCACAAATCGGCATTCAGAGGCTTGATGGAATCGTTGCGAAAGGGCGTAAACTGCAGATGGAACTCGAAGACATTGTCCTTTGGCGGCTTCAGGCCATCTTGGGAGACCATGGTGATGACGAGCTCGTCGCCGTTCAACTCTATCTGCCGTCCATCCGTGTTCGAGAAGAAGAGATAATGTCCGAACGTGAAGATGATGCCGCCATCACGGTCACCCACCCACAGGCTGTCCCCCATGTTGCCATGATAGCCATAGCCACCAAGCTTCACCATCGCCTGAGAGTTTCCCTTGATCATGTATTGCGCCAAGCCTTTGGCAAGAGGAATGCGAAGACGCAGCGTGTCCGGAATAGTCGTGTCCATTCCCGTGAGGCGTGCGCGGACGGTCATGAAACCATCGTATTCCGTACGAGTCTTGAGCTCCAGCCCTGAATGGGTCGTGGAGACCATCTCCACAGCGGTGACGGTCTGGCAGAAACTCTTCCTGCGGTTGACGAGCAGTTGTTTGCCGTTAGCCTCGGCTTCCAGTGTGATGGGACCATCCAGAATTTCCTTGCCTCGGCAACTCATGATGGATACAGGTAGCATGCCGTCATCGAATTTCATGCTGCCATGTGTCAGAGTCATCACACCATCCATGAACGTCGGCGAACTCCATGGATAGACCACACGCTCATCCAGATACTCCTTTGCGACGCCCGTGCGCCACTTTGGGCGCTCACTCACCGTGAACTCCTTCTTCTGTAACACTTGGTCATTGCAGGAAAGAACGGCCGTAATCGTTGCTCCGCCCTTTGCGTTCACCGGGAGATTCAGGCGGGTCGGCCAATGGCGGGAGCCAATGCCAGAAACACTTTCGCCATCAACCGTCAAGGTAATCAAGGCACCTTCGCGACCGGAAGGGATTTCCGCCCCGACTTCGCCGGCCGCCGCATAATACTCCAAATCCAGACGACCGAGAACAACAGACTGCTCTTTCTTGGAATCAGCCTTGGGAGGAGGAACCGCTTCCACCGTCGCTTCGTTTTCATGCCCTTGCGCCAGAAGTTGCGCCTTGCCCATGGGAAGTTGGTGATAACCGCCAAAGGCGGGCAGATGCCAGCCGTAGCGTTCGCTGCGGTAGAAACGGAAGGCATTGAAATAGAGGGTAGAGGGCCTTTTCCAATCATACCCCACGCTGGCAAACGGAATGCGGAAAAATACCGTCCAACTGTCATCTGAACGGACTACCACGCTGGTGAAGCGGGCATAGGGCAGGACGGTCTCGTCATAACAGCGGTTGGAGACTCCCGCCAGACTGGTGGTCATTTCATAGATGTGGTCGCATCTGCCCTGCTCATGGTAGGCGCCTTCATAGCCGCCGACTGCCACTGTGCCGCTGACCTTCCCTTCCAGCCCCAGAACAATCTGGACGGATTCATCCAACGTCAAATTGCTATCGACACCACGCGGAAAAGCGCGAGCATTCGCAAAATCCTTCTCTTTACAATGTGCCGCCGCAAGAAGCTGCACGCCATCATGAAAGAGATAGAAGGCCGTGTCTTCCGGTATCTGCCCCAATGCCGACGAGGGATTCTGGAAAGCACGAATCACCGCAGCCCCCTTCCACGCTTCAACGTCGAAACTCTTCGCTGTCGCCAAGGCCTCCGCCTTCTTTGGTGTGATCTGCGGAATCTTCACGGTTGGCACAGATGCCGAAAACAACGATGTGCACAGGTAGAAGAGGATGGCAGGCATTGCTCGCAATATCTTGCCTGTCCATGAATAACAATTTCGTGTCGGATGGGTTTTCATATTTTGAGTATTGTCTTGTTCGAGAACCATTGGTTTCATCCTTGGGCCCCACCCTGCTCATGTATGATCATTTTTGAAATCCACCACAAAATACAATAGAAATATAATATGTTGTGTTTTCACATTTGCAAACGCCTTGATTTGCTCGGATACGATATTATTACATTGCCAAAATCTGTCTATTTCAGCATATCGCCATAAAAAAACCTCCATTTGTGCTATATTAGTTTGAAGGACAAACGATGAACCACAAACGATTCTTTGGAGGAACTCAAGTGAAGCCGTCGAAAAATTCACAATCATTGCCCGAACGTGTCATTGCGCTGATTGAGGAAGCTCGGCGCAAGGTCGCTTCGGTCGCCAAGGTCGCCTAGGTCTATACCTACTACGAAATCGGCAGGATGATTGTCGAGGACGAGCAAGGCGGCAAGGAAAGAGCCGCCTATGGTGACAAGACGCTTGCCGAACTCTCAGAAAAGCTGACTGCTAAGTTTGGCAAAGGTTGGAGCATAGCGAATTTGAAGCTGATGCGACAGTTTTTCATTACGTATTCGAATTCGCTAAACACTGTTTATCCAATTGGGACACCCAACGGACAAGCCACTCCGCTTCCTGCGAATGAAACCATCCACACCGTGGGCGATTTCACCCTCTCCTGGTCGCATTACCTTGTGCTGATGCGGATATCCGACCCTGCGGCGCGTGGCTTCTACGAAAAAGAGGCCGCAGAGGGACAATGGTCGCTTCGGCAAATGTCCCGGCAAATCGGATCGCAGCTCTATGAGCGTTCGCTGAAACACAAGGGCGAGGTCGGTGTGACGGAGCTGATGAGAAAGGCCCCAAGACCGGAAGTGGCCGAGGAGCCTCTGAAGGATCCGTACACGCTGGAGTTCCTTGGACTGCCGGAAAGGACTGACTACTCGGAAACGCAACTGGAGCAGGCCATCATCGACCACCTCGCCGAGTTCATGCTCGAGCTTGGCAAGGGATTCACCTTTGTCGGACGGCAGGTTCGCTTCACATTCGAGGAAGAACACTACAAGGTGGATCTGGTTTTCTACAACCGCCTGACCCGCTCTTTCTTCGTCTTCGACCTGAAGCTCGCCAAAATCACGCATCAGGACCTCGGGCAGATGCAGATGTATGTCCATTACTACGACAGAGTGGTGAAGCTCCCCGACGAAAACCCTACCATCGGCATTCTGCTCAGCAGCGAGGAAGTCAACGACGCGACCGTCAAGATGACGCTCCCGGAGTGTGAACACAACCGAATATTCGCAAGGCAATACAAGACTGTGCTACCATCAGCAGATTCATTCAAACAAATCATCCGCCAGCAACGTCTCGCCTTCGAGAAGAAGGTGCTCTTGACAAATGGAAAAAAAACAACGCACGACGCGCCGTGACGCCTTTAGAGCGGAGCCGTTTCATGGACAATCGAGGCGCACGGAATGCCTTTACAAAAAACGATATGTGGTTTTGGAATTTCTAAAAACCAAAATCATTTTGCAGCAAATTTGCTCCGCGGCCTGAAGACCACCGTCACCGTCGGATGTTTCTTGGGCTGAGGCTTTTGCGTATTGATGGAATGCAACATGTCGTTTTCACTATCCGAATCCGCGCTGTCCAGAACCGTCGCTCCGCAGGACCAGTTGACGACGACATTGCCCTCCGAATCCGCCTGAAAAACGCCGTTGCGGACGTCCGAGCCGACGAACACCCAGCCAATCCGCTCCATCGGCTTCTTCGTCCGGTTGTCGATAATCCATGATTCGATTGGCTCGCGGAGCTTCTTTCCGTCGTCGTTCGTCCATTCGATGTCGATATCAACGATGTCGCCACGCCGTCCGAATTTGGCGGGTTGCCGCGCGCCGTTGTCCGCATGCAGCAGATACAGGAGCGTCTGGATCTGCAGCGCGCTGCACGGTGTCACGAGAAGCGTCTCGTGCAGGCGTCCGTTCGGTTTCGCGATGATAACCTCCAGCGCGCCTTCCTGCAATTCGAAACGTGCGGGAAACGCCAGTTCGCCTTTCGCCACGCGGACGATGATGTCTCCGACCTGCAAATTGCCGTCGTCAAGCCGCTTCACACCTGCGGGAAGCTTTCCCGACGGTTGCGCAAGACACATGACGCAAAAGCCAAATACAAGCCATGCAAGCCGAACCGTCTTCACCATCGCTCCCTCCCGACCACTATTTTTTATTGATTTTCACAAACGAATTTTCCGTTCCTTCCAGAATTCGCTTGATATTTTCACGATGGCGGATGATCACGATAATCGCCAGGAAGAACAGCAGGAAAATCGTCACCCATGAAATATCGTCGAAAACCGTCAGCTTGAACACCATCGCGGAAACCGCCATCATCAAAACAGCCACCATGCTCGCAAACGACACGACACCGCGATAGATGACGTAATAGCTTAACAACCAGAACAATATGCCGACGACAAACGACAGCGGCGCCAAGCCGCATACGACGCCGAGGCTCGTCGCCACGCCTTTGCCGCCGCGGAACATCAGCCATATCGGAAACACATGGCCGAGCACGGCGCCGATAGCCGCGATCAAACCACCGTATCCCGCGCCGATGGCCCAGCCGCCGCCAATCACATGGCCGATGAACATCACGGGAACCAGCCCTTTCAGAAAATCCAATATGAAGCAGGCAATGCCCCACGGACGGCCCAATATGCGGCGGACATTCGTCGCCCCGATGTTCTTGCTGCCGTGGCGGCGGATGTCCAACCCGTTGAATTTTCCGATCATATACCCGTTCGGTATGCTTCCGATGAGATACGACCAGAAGAGGACGCTCAGTCCGCTGATGATTGTTTCCATCTTGTTCCCTCTGTTATGCAACGATCGCCGAAAACGTTTCTTTGGAAGAAACGCCGTCGGCGGTGGTCAGTTGATGCCTTTCTTCCTCAAATCATAGCAGTCCATGCAACGGAACACATCCAGGCCATAGACAGATGTCCGCTCGTCGCTGATGCCTATCTTCAGGCGGCTTCCCGTGCCCAATTCGAAGGATTGCGGATCGTTGTCCGCAACCAGCACGGCGGGGCCGCGCAACAGCTCCACCGTCAATTGCGAATTGTCCGGAATAATCACATGGCTGTACAAGTCCATCGCGTTGTTGAACGCCACGCCTAAACCGACTTGAAAATTGCCATGCGTGATGCTTTGGAAATAGCCTGTGCTACCGAACGGCGTCGAAACGACGAGACTATCCGCAACCACTTGGCTACGAAGGAGTTCGCCATTCGCCCAAATCCGATACCGTATCGCGCTCGCGATCAGTTTTCTGGAAAGGACGATGTCGTTGATTCCCTTCAGTGTGTTTCCGTCGTTCGTCGTCGCGACCATTTTCACCAACTGCGTTTCCGACAGTTCGCCGGCGAACAGCTTTTCTAGCGTCGTCATGTCCGAATGGCGCGGGCATTTCGGATTCTGCCGCATGTCGCGGATCGGGCATTTCGGCACGCCCGGATAATCGCGTTCGGCACCCAGAAGGGAACCGTCGCCGCCATACGAAATTACCAGATCTGGCTCGCTTTCAACGAGTTCCACCGGAAACATCCGCAGAAGCGGCCGCAGATCGTCCAGATTCCGTCCGACGATTTTGACTTTAAATTGTTTTTTATTGAATTTCAAACCTGCCATCTGGTTGACGCTCCTTGTCCGTCCCGTCCTCTCCCGTCCAATAATCCGTCATTTTAAAACATAATCCAAGACTGCTTAAAAGCAATTTTCCACGGCTTGCACGACTAGAATCCCGCCTTGAAAAGCGTCTCCATCGTCACGCCGCCACCGCCGCCATCGCCTTTCAGCTCCAACTGACGCAGCACGAACTTGCCCAGCATGTCCGTTTCCAAATTCACCACATCGCCCGGTTGAAGATCGGACAGATTCGTCTCCGCCCACGTATGTGGGATGATCCGCACCGTGAAATCCGACCGCGATAGCGACGCAACCGTCAGCGACACGCCGTTCACCGCGACGCTTCCTTTCATGACGACTTGTCCCGCCACGTCAGCCGGCAACGCCACACGCAGTTCATAATCATCTTCAACTCGCCCGATATCAAGTACTTCCGCCCGACAATCAATATGGCCACTCACAAGATGGCCGCCCAAACGGTCTCCAAGCCGCAACGCCCTCTCCAAGTTGACTTTACGACCGACGCTCGCCCCCAGATTGCTTTTGTTCAGCGTCTCGCTCAAGGCATGGAACGACAGCCCTCCCTTCGTGCAGTCTGTCAGCGTCAAACAGACGCCGTTCACCGCGATGCTTTCTCCGCGCTCCAACTCCGCCACGGGCAGACCGCAACGCACAAGCAGTTCGGCGGACTTGCCTGTCCGCGTCATGCTCGCCAACGTTCCCGTTGTTTCAACCAATCCCGTAAACATCTATGAATACCTTTGTTACATTAATTTTCAGAACAATCCAACCGCCCCATGACGAGCAAATCGTCACCGAACTTCCGTGTTCGCAAATCCACCACCGCAAGGCTTTCCGCCAACGACGACGGATTCTCCCATCCCACGACAGGACGGCTCCCGCGGCCTCCCAGAATCTTCGGCGCGATGAAAAAATCGATTTCATTGACGATTCCCGCCTTCAGCGCGCATCCCGCCAATTCGCCACCACCTTCCATCAACAGCGACATCATTCCGCGGCCGCCAAGTTTTTTTAAAAACGACAGCCATTCATGACGTGCCATCGGCTTCGCCAATTCCACTGGTCCGCCGTTGCCGTTCAGCAACTTACAACCATCCGGCAACGATGGTTTCGACGTCCATACAATCCGCGCGGGCTGCCGCTTCCAGCCTTTTGGCTCGCGTACGATTAGCTCCGGATCGTCTTTCCGAACCGTCTCGCCACCGACCATGATCGCGTCGCTGCCGCGCCGCAACTTCTGGACGTATCGCCTTGCGGACGTGCCGGTTATCCATTTTGAATCACCGCCCGCCGTCGCGATCTTCCCGTCCAGCGTCATGGCCATTTTCAGGCGGACATACGGCCGTCCCGTCGAAATCCACCAGAAGAACGCTGCGTTCAATTCCAGACATTCCTTTTCACAAATGCCTGAAACAACGTCGATTCCGGCTTCGCGCAAGATGGCGAGGCCACGCCCGGCATGCTTCGGATTGCAGTCCGTGCAACCGACGACAACGCGTCGTATTTTCGCGCGTTTAATCGCCTCCGTGCAAGGCGGCGTCCGTCCGAACGTGCAGCACGGCTCCAACGTCACATAAAGTGTTGCGCCGGCGGATTTTTCACCTGCATCCGCCAACGCGTTCGGTTCGGCGTGCGGCAGCCCCGCGCCATGGTGGTAGCCACGCCCCACGATGGCGCCGTCGCGCACGACGACGGCGCCGACCATCGGATTCGGGTTCGTCAGCCCCCATCCCTTCCGCGCCTCCTTCAGCGCCCCTTTCATGTAGGATTCATCGTTCGTCATCCACGCCCCTCTTGCGGCACGGCCTTCATACCGTCCAACGCGAAATCACACATATCGATGAGTTGCTGGCGTTCAACGCTTTCCATCAGCGTAATCCGCAACGTCGCCGTCTCCAAAAGCGCATACAATTCCTCCGTCGCCATCAGGCAGTCCATCTGCCGCAGTTCGCCGTTGTTGATTCCTTCGCGCACAAGACGTACCAAAACGCGATAGAAACCAATCGTATGCAGACGGACACGCTTGCTCGTCGGTTCGTCGCTCCGCCGCAGCCCAATCAGATATTCGACTACCGTCTGCAAGAGTTTTGGCGACGTGAACATCATGTCGATCAGCCGCATCATGATCAAACGGATTTTCTCCACCGTGTTCAAATCCGGATGCTGCTTCACACCTTCTTCGAAATCAACGCCGAGCTCCTCCACAAGCATTTTCAACGCTTTGTCGAAAATCTCCCGCTTGTTTTTGAAATATTTATACAGTGTCGTCCTGCCCAGACCCGTCGCGTCCGCAATCTGTTGATAGGTCACATCGCCATAGCCGCGTTCGGCGATAAGCTTCAGCGACTTTTGCAATATTTCCTTGCTGCGTTTTGTATGATTGATAGACGCTCTCACGATTCAACCCTTTCTCAATAAAGAAAATACAGATCCTGCGACGGATGACAGCGACTGCCGTGCGTTCTTCAACGCCTCTTCCAGCGAACAGACTTTGGACACGCAGCCAAAGCAACCATCAAACACGCTGCGCAACGTCTTCACATCCCCCTCTAAAGCCCCTGATATCAACACGCAACGAACGCCATGCGCATGAGCATATGACGCCACGACGGCGGGCAGTTTGCCGCAAAGCGTCTGCTCATCCGTCCGCCCTTCGCCTGTCACGACAACATCCGCGCCGTCCATGGCGGCGGGAAGCCCTGTCAGCTCTGCAATCAGTGCCGCGCCTGACAGCATCGTCGCGCCGCACAGCATGCGCAATCCGAAACCGAGGCCACCAGCCGCGCCGTCGCCTCTTTCGCGGGCGTTCGCTTCGCCGCCGGCCAATAGTTCCGCCCAATGCGACAGCCCTGCGTCCAATTCCGCCACCATTTTTGGCGTCGCGCCCTTCTGCGGGCCGAAGACCGCCGCCGCCCCGCGTTCGCCGCAAAGCGGGTTGGTTACGTCACTTGCGACACAGAAGACACAGTCTTTCAAACGTTTATCCAGCCCATCCAATTCCACGCGAACGATTTTCCGCAAATCACCGCCGCGACCGTCCAGTTCACGGCCATCCGCCGTCACAAGACGCGCCCCCAACGCGACGGCCATGCCCGCGCCGCCGTCCGTCGTCGCACTGCCGCCGATGCCGACCGTAATCTTTCGACAACCTGCATCCAACGCCGCCAAAATCAACTGGCCTGTGCCATAAGTCGATGTCAGCAAAGGATTTCGTTCATCTCGTGACAACCGCTCCAAGCCGCTGGCCTGCGCCATTTCCACAAACGCCTCGCCGTTGGGCAGCAACGCATAGGCCGCCTCAACAGGACGGCCCAGCGGATCGCGGACCAACAGCGTCTCACGGCGACCATTGGTCGCCGCAAGTACCGCATCCAGCGTACCTTCGCCACCGTCGCCCATCGGGAAACTTTGGATTTCGACATCGCCCAATTCGCGGCGCGCGGCTTCCGACAGAATCGAACATACGTCGATGCTGCTCAAGCTGTCCTTAAATGAATCCGGTGCCAAGATGATTTTCATTTTCTTCCTTGTTATCAACAACTTCGGACGATTCTCGCCATCAATGCGTCAGCGCATAGACGATGATATTCGTCCCGAGTTGTGTATAAAACGTATGGGCGAAGTCACTTATTTCACGGCTGCCATAATAACGGAAGACGCGCCATTTACCGCCAGGCTCGTTCGCCCATGCCGGCAACGCCTGCTCCTGGCAGTAGATGATGTCCTTTCCGCCATCTTCCCGCGCCACTTCGAATCGCTCTCCGCCGTACGACGCATTCTCCAGATATGACGACAGCCCTTTTGTATCTTCCAAAACGCGAAAGCGAATCGTCGAATCCCATTGGTCCAGGCTGTTTTTCCCCCAGCCCATCGACACAATCGGCGTCGCCAAAACCGCCACGCGCCCTTTCACACGAAGCACCGCCGCCGCATATGTCCCATCCGGCCATTTTTCTTTTTCCGTGTAGGATTTTACGGTATCGGGCAGCAACGACGTGTCCGGCAGCCCCGCGTAGAACACCCTATACAGTGGATCCGAACGTCTTAGCGTCTGGAATTCAGAGTTTGGAAATACAGGCTTGAACGCATCCTTCAACTCTGGCGTGGCTTCCCATTCCGCATAGCTGTGGTGCTGCCCAAGCTCAGGCCGTTCGCGCAGAAACGCCGCCGTAATGCCTGCATCGACATACAAAAAGCCGCCGCGCTCCAGATAGCCGCGCAGATTTTCCGTCTCCTCCGGTGTGAATGTCCAATCTTCACGATCTGCGAAATTCACATAGACGAACGGCAACGAAAACAGCCGCTCGTCTGCAAAACTCGTCAGCATCACGACATCGTCCGACACATTCGCCGTCGTCGTCTTGCGGATATGGCGCAACAACGACGGCAACGCATTCGGATAGTAGCTGCGGAACAAACCGCCGCCATTCACCAGCTGTCCGATGCGGATTTCGTCGCCCAACGGCGTCTTTTCATCCGCCATGGACGCGCCAATCAGCGCAAACAGACATAAAATGGACAAAAAACACTTCATAAAACACCATAATCGGCCTCGAAGAGGCGTCATTTCATAAACCAACATTAAATCAATATAAATATATATGGTATTTGGCAAAATTCTTCTTTTTCATGGACAAAGGGCACTTTTCATCAAAAAACACTGCAAAATTATCACTAATTTTTTTAAGAATAAATTTGCAATCCTTGAAAATTAGGCTATCATAATGATGATTGATTGTCTATTTCACGATTCCATAACACATAAACTCTTCTCAGACAGGAGAAAAAACATGAAAGGACTGACAGACAAACAGCAGGAAATCCTTGATTTCATCTCTGATTTCACACGGCAGGAAGGCATGGCGCCCACCATCTACGAAATCAGTTCGCATTTTGACATCAAATCCGCGACCGCCTTCGCGCATGTCCGTTCCCTGCAGCGGAAAGGCTACGTCAACCGCTCCTCCAAAGCCCGCAGCCTCACGCTTCTCAACACGGAACGCCCCAAGCATCTTTCCCTCTCGCTCAGCATTCCGATTCTTGGCCGTATCTCCGCCGGAGTCCCGCTTCTTGCGGAGGAGAACATCGAACGCAAAGTCACGATGGATCCAACCAGTCTTCCGAAAGGCGTCGGCGGTCATAAACTCTTCGGACTCATGGTTCATGGTGAATCCATGCGGGATCTTGGCATTCTGGATGGTGACATCGTCATCGCCAAACAAACCAATGAAGCCTCCATCGGAGACATCGTCATCGCGCTCGTCGATGGCGGCGAAACAACCGTCAAATCCCTCTATATCACAGACGGACAGTGGGAGCTCCGCCCCGCCAACAAAGACTTCAAGTCCCGTTTCTATCCGCTGGACAAGCTCTCCATCCAAGGCGTCGTCGTCGCCCTCCAGAGAACATATTAAGGGATTTTCAATCGCGTTATTTGGTTTGATGCAAAGACGTGCTATTTTTTAGCATTGTCCATCAATCCAACCAATCATCCATAAGCTATAGGCCATAAGCCATAAGCTATAGGCCATAAGCCATAAGCCATAGGCCATTAACCACAAGCCATAGGCCATAGGCCATAAGCCTTAAGCCGTTAGCCACAAGCCATAGGCCATAAGCCATAAGCCGTTATGATAGCGCAACTCACAGGCATCGTCGTCGAAGCGAATTTCACCAGTGTCATTCTGGACGTCAATGGCGTCGGATACGACCTCTCGATTCCGCTCTCCACGTTTGACAAACTTCCGCCGCAAGGCCAGAAAGTCACGTTGAAGACCGTCATGGCCGTCCGTCAGGATGATATCCAACTATTTGCGTTCTATACAGATGCGGAGAAAGCGCTTTTCAAGATGTTGACGGCGGAAGTCAGCGGTGTCGGCCCGAAAGTCGCCCTCAGCGTGTTGAGCTCCATGCCTGTCTCGGACTTCGCATCCGCCATCGTATCGGCGGACATCAAACTCCTTTCGAAAATCTCCGGCGTCGGAAAACGCACGGCAGAACGAATGGTCGTCGAACTGAAGGACAAGGTGACGCATATCACCGCTGTCAGCGCGTCCGCCGTCACGCCAATGGCTTCCAAAGACGTTCCGCAGGAGGCGCAGGACGCCATTTCCGCTCTCGAAACCCTTGGTTTCAAGAAAGATGCGGCTTCCAAAGTCGTTCTCAAACTCGTCGAAGAGGCCGCGCCGAACGTCCCATCCGCGGAATCTCTCATCAGAAAGGCGCTCTCCGCCCTCAACTCCTAATCACCACACATGCCATCCGAACGCTTCATCACATCCGAACTGAACGCCCGCGAAGAGTCTTTCGAGACACCGTTGCGGCCGCAACGCTTTGAAGACTTCCCCGGGCAGGATCGCGTCAAGGAACGCCTCCAGATCATGACGGAGGCCGCCAAATCCCGCAACGAACCATTGGCCCACATTCTCCTCTGCGGCCCGCCCGGACTTGGTAAAACGACGCTCGCGAATATTATCGCGAATAACGTAGGTGCCGATATTAAAGCGACTTCCGGCCCTGTCATCGAAAAGCCCGGCGACCTTGCTGGTCTTCTCACAGGCCTAAAAGAAGGCGATGTCCTTTTCATTGACGAAATCCACCGTCTGCCCATGCAGATCGAAGAGTACCTCTACTCCGCCATGGAGGATTTTGTCATCGACATCATGCTGGAGCAAGGCGTCGGAGCGCGCTCCGTCCGCCTCAACCTGCCGAAATTCACGCTCATCGGCGCCACGACACGGCAGGGCAAACTCTCCGCCCCGCTCCGTTCGCGTTTCACGATGACCTGCCGCCTCGACTACTACAACGCGGAGGAATTGTCGCGAATCTTGAAACGGACTGCGCAAGTGCTTGGTTTTGAAGCAGAACCAGGCGGCTTGGAGGTCATTGCAAAACGCTCCCGTGGCACACCGCGTATCGCCAACAATCTCATCAAATGGGTCCGCGATTTCGCACAGGTCAAAAAACAGTCCGTTATTTCAGCGGACATTGCGGATCAAGCACTTACGATGCTCGACATCGATCCGGACGGCTTGGATGAAATGGACAATCGCATCCTTGAAGCGATCATCGTCCGTTTCAAAGGCCATCCCGTCGGTTTGAAGAATCTCGCCGTCGCCGTCGGCGAAGAGGAAAGCACGATTGAAGACGTCTATGAGCCATACCTTATACAAGAAGGTTATCTCATCCGCACACCGAACGGCCGTCTTGCCACGGACAAGGCGCACAAACGCTTCGGAATCACCCCCACGGAACGCCATCGCCCCAATCATCCCGCGGAAGGCCAGCCCTTCCAGCCGGAATTGTTCTAACCTACTAGAATTCTAGCCTCCTAGCCTCCTAGAAAATACTATGAAAAGCATGACTGGTTATGGACGCGCCACCGCCGATGAAGGCGGCAACCACGTCACCGTTGAAGTCTCCGCCGTCAATTCGCGTAAGCAAGTGGATATGCGTTTCACGATTCCACGCGAACTCGGCATGATCGAGCCGTCTCTCCGTAAAATCATTCTGGAGAAACTCTCCCGAGGCACGTTGCAAGTCGTTGTCTCCTATAAACTTGATCCAGAAGCGAAAGCCGCCGCGCAGTCCATCGACCACGAAAAGTTCGCCGCCGTCTTCACGGAATTGTCCGCGCTCGCCAATGAAAACTGCATCGAACCGCCGACCATTCGCGAAATCATGCTTGTGCCCGGCGTCATCGTCGATTCATCCTCTGATTCATATGAAAATCTTAAGAAGCTCGCCGCCAAGGCGTTGGAGGATGCTCTCGATGATTTGGACCGCACACGCGTCGCCGAAGGACAGCGCCTCAAGGCGGATCTCCTCCAACGCGGCCAAAATCTGAAAGATCTTGTCGATAAAATCGCCGCCCGCGCGGATGACGCCGTCATCCTCCAGAAAAAGAAACTGCAGGAGCGGATTGCCACGCTCGGCATCGAACTGCATACCGACGATGAACGTCTCGCCAAAGAGCTCGCCTTCTATGTCGAAAAGGCGGATATCACGGAGGAAACCGTCCGTCTTCAGTCACATCTCGTTCAATATGCGCAACTTCTGGACAGCGACGATGATCCGGGCCGTAATCTGGATTTCCTCGGGCAAGAGATGAATCGCGAAGCCAACACCCTTTCCGCCAAGACGGCGGACATGGATATCGCAGGCTATGCCCTCAGCCTCAAGACCGAACTGAACCGCATCCGCGAACAAATCATGAATATTGAATAACCCATGAAATTCACCCTGCCATTTACAGAAGAGGATGTCCGTTCACTGAAGCTTGGCGACGCCGTCGAAATCACCGGCACGATTTTTACCGCACGCGACGCCGCCCACCAGTATCTTGTCTCTCATCCCGTGCCCGAACAGCCCTCCCCCGATTTGACGAACGCCGTCATCTATCATTGCGGCCCTGTCATCGTTCGCAATAGCGACGGCAAATGGCGCGTGACGGCGGCTGGCCCCACAACCTCCTCGCGTGAAGAGCCTTACGAAGCCACGCTCATCGAACGTTTTGGCTTGAAGGCCATCATCGGCAAAGGCGGCATGGGTCCGAAAACCGCCGAAGCCTGCAAAAAATTCGGTTGTGTCTATCTGCATGCCGTCGGCGGTGCCGCACAGATTCTTGCCGCCACCGTCGTCAATATTCCAAACGTCTATTATTATGACCAATTCGGCGCCCCCGAAGCCATCTGGCAGTTCGAAGTGAAGGACTTCCCGGCCGTCGTCACGATGGACGCCAACGGCAACAGTCGCCACGCAGACGTCAAACAGCATTCACAGAGCGTTCTGGAAACGCTTTTCAACTGATGCCCGAAAACCTTCCAGACTTCACATTGCTCGTCAAACCCGCAAGCGGAGACTGCAACCTCCATTGCGAGTATTGTTTCTACGCCTGCAAATGCCTCCTCTATCCGGACGGACACCGCCGCATGACGGAGACGACTCTCCGCCAGATGGTTGCAAGTTATTTCAGCCATCCGCAAACGTCATACACGTTCGCCTGGCAGGGTGGTGAACCGACGTTGATGGGGCTTGATTTCTACAAGACGGCCGTTCAAATCCAAAACGAACTGAAGCCGCTGTCGTCCGTCGTCAGCAACGTCCTTCAGACGAATGGCGTCCTGCTGACGGATGAATGGGCCAAGTTCCTGCATGATAACCATTTTCTTGTTGGCGTCAGTCTGGACGGCCCAGCCGCCCTCCATGACCGTTATCGCCGAACCGTCGATGGACGCGGCAGTCAAGCAGATGTCGTGAACGCTCTGAAACGACTGAAAAAACACCATGTGGAAACGAATATTCTGACGCTTGTCTCCGAAGCAAATTACCGAAACGCCGCCCAAATCTATCGTTATATCAAGGATTTAGGCTTTAAATACCATCAATATATCGAATGCGTCGAATGCGACGATGACAATTACCCTCTACCCTTTTCCCTAAAGCCTGGCCAGTGGGGCGACTTCCTCTGCCAATTGTTCGATACATGGTATCCAAACGATGTCACGACGGTTTCCATCCGTCTTTTCGATTCCATCGTCTCGCGTCTTGTGACAGGCCGCCCCACCGTCTGCCCGATGGGCGGCAACTGCTGCAACTATCTGGTCATCGAACACAATGGCGACGTCTATCCATGCGATTTTCACGTCCTGCCCGAATGGAAACTCGGCAATGTTTCACAGGACAATCTCCCCGACCTTTTTGCGTCGCCAAAATTCCTCTCCTTTGGCCAGAAGAAACGCCCAGACAATCCGAACTGCCTCACCTGCCGTTACTTGAACCTCTGCATGGCGGACTGCCCCAAACACCGCCGCTTCGCCACCGACCACAAAAGCGCACTCTGCCAAGACTGGATATCTTTCTACGACCACACCATCGACCGCTTCGAACAACTCGCCGCATGGGTTAAAAACCGAATGTAAACTAAAAAAAGTAACCATATCAGAATCAAACCAAAGGAACACCATGTCATATCGAATCATGCTGGCCATTTTGGCGTTGGCGCACATCGCGTTTTGCGGTAATGCATTGATCAATCCAGGCCTGGAGATGGATGCGGATGGAAAGCTTCCAGGCTGGGAGTCGTTCAATACGGACAATCCCCTGAGAATCGTGCAAGATGTTGTGCAAGAAGGAAAAACCGCCGTTTATGGTGAAAATACAGGCGGAAAACGCTCCTTCGGCATCCGGCAGGTCTTCAAATACGACAAACCGAGCATGGATCCCGTCATCTACGGCGGTTGGAGCAAATGCGAAAACGTCATGTCGTCCCATGACTACTGCGTCTATCTGGACATTTATTTCGAAGACGGCACAAGTGCTTGGGGCGTAAGCGCTTGGTGGACGACGGGCACCCATGACTGGGAATACACTGTCAACTGCTACTGGCCGAAGAAAAACATCAAGGAAATCCGTTATTTCGTCCTCATGCGCAATACGACGGACAGCAAGGTGTGGTTTGACAATCTCGAACTGTCGCGGGACGATCCAGGCGTCCGCATGCGCGCCATTGAGCTGCAGTCACTTGCGCCAATCCGTTCCGATATCGTGAAAATCCAATCCAGTTTCTTCCATTCGCGAGTCGCCTACACGGCGCGGCTTGTTGACGCGGACGGCAAGATGCTAAAGGAAACAAATGGCAAGGGGCCACGATTCGATTGGATGGTTGATATGCCCAAAAACGCCGCGAAACTCATCATCGATGCCAGCCGCACAGATGACGAAGGCAAGATTGTCCGCGGCACGATTGAAAGAGACCTCAAGGACTTCTGGCAGAGAGAGTTACCGCAGAATCCCGTGAAGGACGGTTATCGCGTCTGGACGGCGGATTCCATGACGAACATTTCGGCGTTGACATATCCAGCGGCGGATTCGCCAAAAGCCGTTTCACTGGAACTCGCAAAGGCAGAACGCGAAAGCGCGCAGATTCTGGTAACGGCTGGAGCGCAGGTGCTTCCGTCCGTCAACGTGGAATTGCCCATACTGAAGAACGCGGCGGGCGAACCGTTAAAAGGCAAATTGAAGTGGGAGCGCGTCGGCTATATTCCACGCATCAAGCCACATGAATTCAGCCCGTCAACCGGTTATGGCAATACTGAATACTGGATTCCGGATCCGCTCCTGCCCGCACGGGAATTCATGGTTCCTGCAAACGGAACACAAGGCGTCTGGTTGACCGTCCATGCGGATCGTGAAGCGGCGGCGGGTGATTATTCTGGCGACGCAACCATCGTGATTGGAACAGAGAAGGTCATCGTTCCCATCCGCGTAACGATTTTCGATTTCGCTCTACCACAGACGTTCAGTTATCCGACGGCCTTCAGTTTAATGGACGGATATCTCTTCCGGACATACGGCGACGGCGACCACAACGAAACACGCCGCAAAGCATGGGACATCATGCTGGACCATCGCTTGAATCCAGACGATATCTCCCGCACGACACCGCCTCGCATCGAAGATCTCCTGTATGCGCAGAAACGCGGCATGAACCGTTTCAACATCATCAATCTCGTGCCGCAACCCTCTGATCCCAAACGGTTATGGGTCTGCTTTGCTTCGAAAAACGATTACACGGACAAACTGTACGAAGAGTTCCAGCGTCGTCTGGATCCGTATGTCGCGGAACTGCGCAAGCATGGCCTGACGAAATACGCCTACTGCTATGGCTTCGACGAACGCGGAAGCGACTACTATCCCATCATGGCGCGCATCCACAAGATGTTCAAAGAGCGTTATCCCGATGTCGCGTTCTTCACGACATCCCAGATGTACAACTCCTTGAAACACAATCCAAAACGGACGGATTGCTACGCCAACGACTGGTACTGCCCGCAGACAAGGGCATACGATTTGGAGCTTTCCGACAAGCTACGTGAAAAAGGCCATCAAGTCTGGTGGTACACCTGTTGCAGTCCGAAGCAACCGTTCGCGAACATCGCAACGACGGAATTCCCCTTCATCGAAGGCCGCCTGCTGGCGTGGATGGGCTATCTCTACAGGGCCGACGGCTTCCTCTACTGGCATGTGAACTGGTGGCAGAACGCCAGACGTTTCGACGAATCAACCTGCTATCAGCCGGATTTTACCGTCGCGAGTGTCAAATCAATGCCAGGCGACGGACAGCTTCTCTATCCTGGTGCGAAAGAACCACTTCCGTCCATCCGTCTTGCGAATATCCGCGATGGCAGTGAAGACTACGACTATCTGACGTTATGCGGCACATCGTCCCGCGACGAATGCGGCCAGTTGATTAAGAGTCTGACGGATTTTTCTCACAATCCTCTCCAACTGCGTGAGATGCGCCGCCGAGTTGCGAACAAGATCACGCAGAAATAACGGCGTATTCGCAACCTTTATATGCTTTTTCGTTTGGAAGCTCGGGCGCGCACTCTCAGTCCCAAATCCTGCAGAGTGCGCCCAAGTTCATCATCTACATAAACAAAATTTTATATAATGAGTTATTTTGAGGCTTCCTTTCAAGGCCATTCATCAACAACAGAAGCTTAAGCATCCGTTTCAACATCGAAACTTGTCTTGCAATAGGCGCAGCAATGCCTGTCGGGTGGAAGTTCCTTTGGCAGAAGAATCGCACCATTTGTCTTTGAATACGATGGATCAAGAAGCAAATATCCAAGGTTTTTTCCGCATTGGGGACATTTGATCTGCCTGACCTTCGCCCAACAATAGAATTCACCTATGATACCTATGAGTATGATTACTTTACTATACCATTGGTCACTTTCATAAACATTCCATACCATAACCGTAAGAACAACACCTATAAACATCAGCAATAACGAAACCAATTGGATTCGTCGCAACCGTTTAATAAGAATGTTGATGTTTTCCCGATATGTCATGGTATTGATGAAACTGTTTTTGTCAGGCCGAGACGAAACTATTCTTCAAATATATATCAATATGAAGAAGAATAATATCAAGGATGAATATGTTTGTTCCTTAATTGGAATATCCATGTATAAACTGCGCAAAATCAAGATGATGAATAAGGAAACTGCTATTTCTCGAGATCAACCACTTTAATATAATCATATTATTTCTATTATGATTATCATGTTTCTATTGCATAGAGCGGAACTTTTCTCTACAAAAAATCTTCACACCTCTCGGCCTTTGCATCTTTGTGTGGAAATCTATCAGTTACGTTAAACCGTCTAACTCACAGCGGCTCATCGCCATGCTGCCGCAACCAATTTTTGAAGTAGTCAACCGCCTCTAAATCAACATCCGCGACCGTGTTCGCGCAGGCGATGACACCTTGTATGCGGCCTTCCTTCAAGAAGCGATAATAGATTTCCAATTGGAATTCCATCTCAGCACGCGTCAACGGGCGGCTGTCACCGTAGTTGTACAGATAGCATCCTGCAAGATGTTCTTTTCCAGGCGTCAACGCGATGACACGCTCAAGATTTTCCTCCGCATGAGCCAGTTCGCGGCTGTTCCAATTCCAAAATGTAACGACATCCGCGCTGTCCAACCAAGCGGAATAATTAATATCGAACAACGCCGCATAATAAACCAACCATAACTTCAGCGGACGCGGAGCATGATGCAACCGTTCTGCAGCTTGACGAAAATCGTCAGGCGACATGCGGGCATCCCGCGTATTCGGACGGAAAAAATCATCGACGATGCCGCCTGTCACATTTGGATATTTGGCGGCGATGCGCAGGACTTCAGCCAAATCGTCGCCGCCATCATTGTTGCGTGTCGAAGCGGAATCGCCGACAATCGACCAAACGACTTGCGAGAAGCCTTTCAGTTTCTCAGTCTCTTCGTCAAATGGCGGTTCAGGCTTCCCAGCGAAAACGACACGACAACAGTTCGGAATATTGCCCAAGGCGCACGCGCCTTCCCATGGCCCTAACTTGTTCTCGCCTGGGATGTTCCAATGGAATCTTGGATTGTGATGGCAACCTGCGTCATGCCCCCAAATCCAAAAAGCGTCCCGTACTGTCGCCATGCCGTTTTCTCCTATGTTCCTATCGCAACCGACTCATCCTTCATAATGATAGAGCGCAAACGTGCGATCACGCTTGCATTCCCACAATGCCAGCCCCACCATAACATCATCTACAAGTGAAAGTTTAGGAGCGGACTTTGCAGGCGCATTCGTGGCTAACAGCGTGATTTTGGTCTTTTTCGACAACGGAGCATGGAGTCTGTAAACAAATTGCCCGATGGCATCCTTTTCCTTGAAAAGAAGCAGATAACCACTCTTATCGCCCGTGACAATTTGGAATCCCGTGTAGGAACAACCGTCCGGCTGCTCACCAATCGGATAAATCTCCGCATTGAAGAAATCTTTCCGAATGCTACGATAGACCGATATAAGTTTCTGCAATGACGTAATTTGCTTATCCGTCAGATTGGACATCTCCATCCACACCAATGGATTGGCGATCATGACGGAGGCGAATTCATAGGTGATGTCGTATGCGGCGGGCCGTAGTGGATCATCGCCGTATTTATCGTCGTTGCGGCTGTTGTTCAGCAATTCGAACTGAAATTTGCGCGGCGGGATGAACTGGCTGAGCGTCCAGAGGTTCTTCAACGTGTTGTGCGGGAAGTAGTTGCACCAATCTGTATAGCGGTTTTCCACGAAGAGCGTACCGAATTGCTTCCACATCACATAGCCTTGGCGATTCTGCGCCGTGCAGTCGAGATTCAACGCAATGCGGTTATGGGATTCGCGTTCAACCGCGATTAGGAAATTCAGATAATTTGTCTCCGCTTTTTTGCTTAACAGATTGACGCTGTCCAATTTAAAGCTGGAAATGCCATACGTGCGATGCAGATTCAAAACGGTATCGACATCGCGCCGCCAATTCGCAAACTCATGGGAGGAATCTGGAGCGAACCACAATCCGAAACGGATGCCATGCGCGGCGGCCTTTTTGACAAGCGGCTTCAATCCATGCGGAAAACGCTCCGGATGGACCGTCCAGAAGTTCGGATCCGCCGCATAATAGCCCTCCCAAATGTCACTTTTGCGGACTTTGGAATTGATGGTCACGCCTTTCTGCCAGCCATCATCAATCTGGATGATATCGACGCCCAGCTTGGCTCCCGCTTCGATTTCCTTCAGCATGAACGCTTCGCAGACGCGCGAATCCTGACTGCGGTCGCCCCATGTGTTGGACATGATGAACGGCTCTTTAAATTCAGGCGCAAGATATTGGGCGGCATAGAGTTTTCGATATTCCGCCAGCAGATTTTCAGTATTTCCTCCAACGCCAACCGTCGTGCCGTAGAGCTGACACCATTCGTCCGCGTCAATGTCGCCGTGAAGCCCCGCTCCGACAATATCCGCATTGCGCGTCCCCTTGATGCGCAAACTGTCATCATCTTGAACAAGCTGATACAGATGTGTCGGCGAATCCTTCACGACCAGCAGACCTTTGTCGTTCATATAATCATTGAAAATAAAGATGTTGCCACGCAACGAAAAACTGGCTCCTGGATACAGGTGGATATTCTCTTCCGTAGCCAGGCAATCATTCAAATCCGTGCGGTCGAAGAGCTTAATAGCTTTTAATTTCAAATGGCGCACATTCAGCGGGACATTGTCGATACGATCCAATGTGGCGACTTCGACGACATCTTTCGCCACAGCGTTTTCATTACCCGTGCCACCTTTTTCCGCAACTCGTTGCGACGAAGATGGATGCAGACCTTTGCAACGACGTTCAAGCACCACAAACGGCAGTTCAGGATACACGCCAAGCTTCGTCTCGATGACGCCACCGCCCTGCCGTTCCGTCGCCGTCAGCAACAGATGTTTCGCGGAAAGGCCGTCGTTGTCCGAAACAACACAATCAAACGTCACATCCGGCGTGACTGCCACCGATGCTTCGCTACGCCATTCCTTTGCAGAAGCCTTATCGACTGTCGCCGTGCAGACCAGCCCTTGGGCACACCATTGGAAACGCCGTTCAATGAACTGGTTACCAATCACGATCGAATTTTCTGTCCACGATGCATAACAATCCTTGTACTTTTTCATCTCCACATTCTCCTGTTCCACTAACTTTCTTTTGTTCTATTCATCACAGATGTCTCATCCGTATCATTAATCATTAATCATTAAGCATTAAGCATTATTAAGGCTTTCTGTAATCATCTTCGTCAAAACAGCTTGCGTATCATCCACGGCATCAATGTCCAAGACAAATTCGGTCTGCCCAGTCTTCTGGCTGATCGGCATCAACGCAAACTGTAAATCTTTAAAGCGTTCTTCACAAAAACTGCGGACAGTCTTTCCCGCCGCGTCGCTCAGTTCGCATATCCGCTCACTTGCTTCATCCGTAAAACGAATGGACATTCCGTACATCTTCTGGAAACGCTCCGCGAATTCGGAAACCTCCGTCAAATGCTGCTTCAACGCCAGATGGCGGCTGTCTTTCATGAGTTTCGCCAACGCGGCCTGCGGATCATTCACAAATGATTCATCCACAGAAAGTTCTGTCACGCCCATCGACGGCAGTTCGTATTTGAATTCACGGAAAAGACGCTCCAGCACCGTCATCAGACCACGCGCTCCCGTCTTCTCTTCATACGCCTTCGCGGCAATTTCATGCAGGCCGGACATATCGACGTCCAGATTAATGCCGTAACCCGCAAAATCTTCGTGATATTGCGTCAAAACGCCGTTTTCGGCTCGCGTCAGAATCTGCTCCAAATCCGCCACGCTCAAATCATCTAGCGTGACACGCACGGGAAGACGCCCCACAAACTCCGGTTCGAAGCCGAAATCGACCAAATCCTTCGTCGTCACTTGCGCCAACAGTTCCGTCGGTTTCAGCATGTCCGGACGGTCGCCACCATGTCCAAAACCAATCTGCGCACTGCCCAAACGACGGCCGATTTGTTCGGGCAGTTTCGCGAACGCGCCGCTAACGATAAACAAAATATGTTTCGTCCGAACGGACATTTTCGGTACGGAGCCACTGCTCTGCAACGACATCATTGCCTGCATCTGCCCCAGCATGTCGTTCTGTCCGACTGTCTTAACTTCAGTGTCTTCCATCAGTTTCAGCAGATTGACCTGCACGCCGCGGCCGGACACATCGCGCTGCATCGTGCTGTCGCCCTTCCCCGCAATCTTGTCGATTTCATCAATATAGACGATACCGTATTCGGCCAACTCCGTGTTGCCGTCGGCGACTTTCACCAAATCGCGCACAATATCCTCCACGTCGTAACCGACATAGCCTGTTTCGGAAAACTTTGTCGCATCGGCCTTTACAAACGGAACACCGATTAATTTGGCAATGCAGCGCATCAAATACGTCTTGCCGACGCCAGTCGGCCCAAGCATCATAATGTTATGTTTCGCAAAATCATGCTCCGCCAATTCAGGCTTCTCCAAACAGCGGCGGACATGGTTGTAATGGTCGCAAATCGCCACGGAAAGCACTTTTTTCGCTTCATCCTGACTGATGACGAAACGATCCAGATAATCCTTTATCTCCTTTGGTTTGAAGGAGAAATCACGGATTTTCTTCAACGTCTCCTCATGCGTATCCTTCTTCGGCGGCTGCTTTTTGCCGTCCGCCTGCGCCCCCATGTTCCCACGCGGTACATCCATTCTCACGAACTGCCCGCCGAGCCCTTTGATGGCATCCTCCAATTGGCTTAAGAAATTAGCGCCCAATGGATTACCGCCACCAGATTGTTGCTCTTTCGTCTCTTTCTCTTCTTTCGATTCGTCTGATTCAGTTCTTCCCTTGTCTTCTGTCATTACCCAATCTCCACTTTTAATCATTTTCCTTTCGTTTATGTTCTTGCTAAAAAACGTGAAGCGCATAGCCTTCCGTCTTTTGCTTTAGGCTTTGAGCTTTACGCTTTTAGCTTTTTCTTAATTGTGTGTAAAGCGCGTAGAAACGGTCTTCATACTGTTCGAAAAGACCGTAGTCACGCAACTTACGTCCCAAATCATCCGCCTTCGACAGCGTGTCGCATCGATCAAAATCAATATCGATCTCCATGCGGACGCCTGCAGGCACGCCGCGGTCCAGCCCGAACATTCCGTCACGGGCCATGTCCCGCGCGTTGCCGGGAGCCGACTGCTTGACGAGCGCGTTGATGAACGTCATCAACGACACTTCCCAATAGCGGTCCGGCCCGATCAGCACACCGCGCACATCGTTCATATCGTCTTGCGCCGCACGGGCTAATTGATCAGCGACATCCGCCACGGATCCTCCGACCACCTCTTCGCTGTACTCCTGCTTCATGAAGCAAAGTCCATACTGGATGATGCGCATGCTGTCCTGACGGCTCATCACAAAGTCCAGAAACTCCTGCGCCGCGTCGCCGAAATTCTCCAACATCTGCTGGCGGAAATAATGCGGCGTCAGCACCAGCGGACGCGCGGACTTCACAAGCCCTGTGCGCAACCGTACATGGCTGTCGTCGTCCTCCATGCTCGACACGACGTTGTAGGTGACGCGCGTCTCGCCGAACGTCTCCAGCAGTTTTCGCGGCATATAGACGATTTTCGTCGTCCGCGCCGCATACCATAATTCATTGTACGATGGCATGTTTGTCTAGTCCGATATCATGTTTTCCGCCACGACGGCTCTGTTTTTTGATAACTGATCCACGACTGTCTCGAAAATCAGCCTTCCATATTTGCCGTTTTGGACTCTTTACGCTAAATTTTATGACTCTACAAAAGGCGAATTGTTCCAATTCGCCTAAGCATTTCATATTTGCAAGTTGGAGTCGCTCCAATCTGCGAATGATTTGTTAATATATCATCCATCAGTTTTCCTTCCCAATCTTTTTCATCATTTTCACGCCATGAATTACCAAGCCATACCCAAAGACGTCGATTGGTTCTGCTATCATCTGGCGACCGAGAAGCTGCTTACAAAAGAGCAGTGCATCACGGCCATCGAAGCCATCGAGAAGTCGAAGCAGGCCGTTTCGCTCAGACTGCTGAAATTGGTTATCCTGCAGAACAAGCTCTGCCAAGACGCCGCCAAGCTGGATGTACTCAGTTCCATGTCCACGGCGGAAGCCGCCAACGGCCGGCCGCCACATAGCGTACTGAATCCGAATCCCCCCATGGCCCAGCCTGCTACGCCGCCATCGCCTGCTCCCGCGGATGTCGCGCCGTTGAAGCCGCGCACGGCCACGGCCGCCGCGGCAATTTCCATGGCGGCCGCCGCTGCCGCCGCTCCGTCGGCTCAACCTGCCAGACAGCCTGAAATCAAACAAACGCCAGAGCAGAAAATCGCTTGGCTGAAAGGATGGCCTGTCCTCAATAAAGCCGCGGATATGGATTGTGATTCCGCTAGAAAATTGTTGGACGACTTCCTCCACAAGGCCCGCGAAAACAAATGCAGTGACGTGCATATCTCCGCTGGCGCCTATCCGTTCGTCCGTCGCTACAAAGAGATCTATCTCGTGCCCGATCAGGAAGTTCTCTCCAAAAAAGCCGCTGAAAATCTCAATTACGCCCCGCTCACGGATGAACAACGCGCGTTATTCGATGAACATCACGATCTCGACTATAGTTACAACATCAAAGAAGACGACCGCTACCGTACGAACCTCCTCCTCCACCGACTCGGTATGGAAGCTTCCTACCGTATCATCAAAAACACGATCACGCCGATTAACCAGCTTGGATTCAAACAGCCGGAAGTCATTGAAAAACTGACCACTTACGGTCAAGGCTTGATTCTCGTCACAGGCCCTGCTGGCTCTGGTAAGTCCACAACGATGTCCGCTTTGGCAGAATTCATCAACGAACATCGTCACGACCATATCATCACCGTCGAAGACCCGATCGAAGTCGTTTATCAGCCCAAAGGCTGCAATATCACGCAACGTGAACTGAACAACCACACGCGTTCCTTCCAGAACGCCCTGCGCGCCGCCCTGCGTGAAGACCCGGACGTCATTATCATCGGTGAAATGCGTGACTTGGAGACGATTGAAATGGCCATTCACTCCTCCGAAACAGGCCATCTCGTCATCGGCACCCTCCACACATCCTCCGCCGCCGAAACGATGAACCGCCTGCTTGACGTCTTTCCCCACGGCCAGCAAGCCCAGATCCGCGCCATGGTCGCCGAATCTCTCAAAGGCGTCATCTGCCAGCAGCTCCTTCCGAACAAAAACGGCGATGGCGTCGTGCTCGCCTATGAAATCATGCTTGGTACGCTCGCCGTCTCCAATCTCATCCGCGAAGGCAAGACCTTCCAGATTGAATCCACCATCCAGACCAGCAAGAACATCGGCATGGTCACCATGGAACAAAGCCATTTCGACCTCTACATGGACGGTTTCCGCTCTTACGACCAGACGCTTCCGTTCATCCACACGCCAGATCTGAAACGACAGATGCAAATGCGCGAAGCCCAGAAGCTCAACGGCGGCATGCCCATGCCGCCTCAGGGCGCCGCACCGTCGCCGCAACCGCCGCAACAGGATCAAGCCAAAAAACGCAACTGGTTCTAATCATCAAGCCTACCGCCTCATAACAAAGGATTTACCAATATGCCAAAAATTGACGCATTCCTCAGAACCATGATTGAAAAGGGCGGCTCGGACTTGCACCTCTGCTCCTGCATGAAGCCCAAGATCCGTGTCCACGGCCAGTTGCAACCGCTGGACGTTCCAGAAATCTCCCCCGCCGAAATGAAGGATATCCTCTATGAAATCGCGGCTCCCGTGAAAAAATGGGACTGGTTCGTCAAAAACAAAGACCAAGACTTCGCCTATGAAATCGAAGGACTTGCGCGTTTCCGTGTCAACTACATGTACAACCATTTCGGTCCGGGTGCCGTCCTCCGTGTCATTCCGACGCGTATCATGACCATCGACGAAATGAAGCTGCCCGGAATCCTTCGTGAAGTTTGCGACTATCCCGCCGGCCTCGTGCTCGTCACAGGCCCGACCGGATCCGGTAAATCCACCACGCTCGCCGCCATGATGGACTATATCAACGATACGCAGAGCAAGCATATCATCACGATCGAAGACCCTATCGAATTCGTCCATCCGAATAAGAAATCCGTCATCGTCCAACGCGAAGTCGGAGCCGATACGGAGGCCTTCGGCATCGCCCTGCGCGGCGCCATCCGCGCGGATCCTGATATCATTCTCGTCGGCGAAATGCGCGATCTGGAAACGATGAATCTCGCCTTGACCTGCGCCACCATGGGTATGCTCGTCTTCGCGACGCTCCATACAAACAACGCTCCGAAAACCGTGGACCGTATCATCGACACTTTCCCCGCCGAACAGCAGCCGCAGATTCGCGCCATGCTCGCGCAATCCCTCACGGCCGTTATCTCTCAACTGCTCTGCCGCACAAAGGACGGCAAAGGCCGCGTCGCCGCGCACGAAATCCTCTTGAAGCACGAAGCACTTCCCGCCACCATCCGCGAAGGCACCATCGCCAACATCCGTTCTATCATCGAGCAGTCGGTTGGCCGCGGCATGAAGACGATGGACTCCGACCTGATGCGCCTCTACAAAGATGGCATCATCACGGCCTCCGAAGCCTTCATGAAAGCCACGAACAAGCAGGATTTCGAACCATTCCTCACAAAGGAGGATATGCAAGCCATTCGTTCATGATAGCCGCAAGCGGCTATCATGGCTTATGGCCTAACGTCTTTTTATTCTGGATGTTCTGGATTTACTGGATATTCTGGATTCACACAATCACCTAGGATACCAGACTATCTAGATTATCCAGACCGTTCAGATTATCCAGACCGTCCAGATTATCCAGTCATCCAGAAAATGAATAGTGATACGAAAAACATCCTTTTCTGTCTGGACTACTACTACCCCCATCTCGGCGGGGCGGAAGTCCTCTTCACGGCCTTGGCCGAAGGCCTCGTCCGTGCAGGCTTCCATGTGCGAATCCTCACACAGAAAGTCCCCGGCACGCTTGAATATGAAGTTCGCAACGGCGTGGAAATCAACCGAATTTCCTCTTTTGGAAGCCGTTACATCTTCTCCCTTCGCGCCATTTCAAAACTCCTGCGGCTGGCGGAATCAGCGGACATCATCCACGCCACGACATTCGCCTCCACGCTTCCCGCGTGGTTTGTCGCCAAGATCACAAAAATACCGCTTGTCCTGACCGTCCACGAAGTATGGGTCGGCCTATGGAAGCAGGTTTCCGACGCAGGAAGTCTCTCAAATTTCATCAACGACAAAATCGAACGATTTGTCTATTGGCTTGATTACCAGAACTATATCGCCGTCTCAAACTCCACGGCCCGTGCGTTATTAAAGCTCGGCATCCCCCAATCCAAAGTCCATGTCATCTACAATGGACTCGACTACGATTTCTGGTCGCCAAAAGGCCACGACCGCAATGCGCGCCGCGCAAGCCTCAGCTTGCAAGACCATTTCACATTTTTCTTCTCTGGACGGCCTGGCTGCTCGAAAGGCCTTCCCGTGCTGTTGCGGGCGTTTGCGGAAATCCACAAGACGCATCCAAATGTCCGCCTGCTGGCTCTCGTCAGTCGTGCAAAAGCCGTCCGCAAAGGATTTCAGGAAGTAGAGAAACTGGTTGAAACATTGCATCTGCAAGATGCCGTCATTCTACATGAACCCGTTCCCCCAGAAGAACTTCCAGATTATGTTTACTGCGCGGACACGGTTGTCGTCCCATCGTTGTCCGAAGGCTTCGGCTTCGCCGCCGCCGAAGCCTGCGCCATGCGCCGCCCTGTGATCGTCACCGACAACGCATCGCTTCCGGAAGTTGTTTCCGGAAAGGTTCTTACCGTGCCGCCCAACCATGTCGATGCCTTGGCATACGCCATGGAACGCGCCTTGCAGGACGATTTCCAAATCATCCCCGAAAAGCGTTTTCCCGTCTCCGCCAATCTTGAACAACACATCGCCCTTTACAATAGCATTTTGCAAACTAAATAATCCAGTGAATCCAGTAAATCCAGACAGTCCAGTAAATTATGCATTATAAATTATGAATTGTGAATTGAAAAATTACATCTTCATTGATCGCGATGATACCCTCATCGTCGATAAGGAATACCTCTCCGATCCCGCCGGAGTCGAATTTCCCAAAGGCGCCATCGCAGGCTTGAAACGCCTTCGCGACGCAGGCTATGGCATCATTCTCATCACGAACCAGTCCGGTATCGGCCGCGGCTATTTCACGGAAGATGATCTTGCCGCCGTCCATGATCGCCTCAAGGAACTCCTTGCTGCCGAAGGCCTTAGCCTAGCTGCTATTTACTACTGCCCCCACGCCCCCGACGCCAACTGCAACTGCCGCAAACCGAAAACAGGCATGCTCGAAGCCGCCTGCAAAGATTTCGACATTGATTTGAAAACCACCGCCATGTTCGGCGACAGCAAAGTTGATGTCCAACTCGCCAAAAACTTCGGCATCACCGCCATCCAAGTCACCAGCGGTAAAAAAGCACCGCTGCCTGACGCGGATTTCGTCGCCGAAACGCTCGACGAAGCCGCAACATGGTTTCTGAAACAGCACCATCACCCCTCGTCCCTTTAGTCCCTTTCGTCCCTTATGTCCCTTTTTCTCCTAAAAGAGCTAAAAAAAATTCTCATCATCTCAAACTGCCGCTTCGGCGACAGTCTCGTCATGATGCCTGCTTTGCAGTTGCTGAAGGCTTCCTTTCCGCAAGCCTCCATCTGCCTGCTTAGTGAAAGGGACGCCCACGGTGCCGTTTCCGCCGACCAAATTCTCGGCGGCCGTGGCCTTGTCGATGAATTTGAAGCAATTCCGATGACGGGTGGCAAACTGTCGCGATTATTTTCACGTCTGCGACTCATCTTCAGACTCCGCAAACGCCATTTCGATCTCGGCATTGTCCTCATGCCGCCCTATCCGCCGTTGACCATGGCGCTTGTCAATCGCTTCAAACTATATTTGAAGCTTTTCGGCGTCAAGAGAATCATCGCTCCAGATGAAATTTTCAATTTCAGCCAAAAGCGACTTAATGTCGTGGATGCGACATTGCAAGTCCTTGCCCCCCTGAATCTTCCATTACCGCCTCCCAATCATGCGCCATACACATTGCCGCCACGTCAAAACGACGAAAATGCGCAAAAAGAAGCGGACGCCATCATGTCATCCGCTCCCGAAGGTGTGTTCCGTCTTGCCGTCGCCCTTGGTACAAACATGCCCGCCAAGCAATGGCCGCCAGAACAATTCACCGCCGTTCTCAAACATCTCTGTGCGGAGACAAACATCTGGCCGTTTTTCTTCGGAGGAGCATCCGATGAAAAAATCGCGACAAGTCTCATGGCCGACGGCATTTGCGGCACACTTGTCACTGGCCGACCACTTTCCGTCGCCGCCGCCGTCATGGCGCGATGCGACGGTTATTTCGGCCACGACACAGGCGTCATGCATCTGGCGGCATCGCTTGGCAAACCATGCGTCGCGCTGTTCTCTTCCCGTGATCCCGCTGGCATGTGGGATCCATATGGCAAAGGCCATACGATTCTGCGCATCAACGATTTGCCATGCGCCAACTGTGGCGCCGTCATCTGCCCCAAACCCAACCACCCCTGCATGAAACAATCACCAGACGATGTATTCTCCGCCCTTAAATCTCTTATCCAATCTACCAGATAATACCATGGGCCATAAGCCCCGCAATGTAACATTTATGGTTTCATTTATCCAGAAAATCCAGTAAGTCCAGAAAATCCAGTAAATTATGCATTATGCATGATAAACTAAAAATACTTCAAATCAACACCGCAGACCGCGGCGGCGGCGCCGAAGGCTCCGCCTGGAATCTCTTCAGCCGATTCCGCAGTCTTGGACACGATTCCAAGCTCATCGTCGGCCGCAAGTATTCCAAAGATGCGGATGTCGTGGAAATTCCACGCAAAGCGCATTGGACAGGCCTTCCATGGCAATGGTTTGCGGATGGCGCACGCTCCCATGAAGGCTCCCTGCCCGGCATGCGAAAACTCGCCAGATGCTTCGACCGCCTCGCCAATCCATCACGCCTCATCGACTGGTGGAACGGTCGCGACGAATGGACATTCCCCGGTTGCGCACAACTTCCACAACTCATTGCCCCCAAGACGGATATCATCCATTGTCACAATCTCCATGGATGGTATTTTGATCTGCGCATTCTGCCTGAACTTGCCAAAATCGCGCCAATCGTCCTTAATCTCCGCGACACATGGGCCCTCACGGGCCATTGCGCGTATTTCATCGACTGCGACCATTGGAAAAACGGTTGCGGGAACTGCCCGCGTCTAAACGTCTATCCAGCTGTCAGAAAGGATAATACAAATTGGAACTGGCAACAGAAAGCCAAAATCTTCAAGGCGTCGAAACTACATGTCACAGCTCCGTCCCAATGGCTGCTCGACCGCGCAAAAGAATCCATGCTGGACGCCGTCGAATACAAGCTCATTCCAAACGGCATCGACACAACCGTCTTCACGCCAGGCGATTCCGCCGCTGCACGACAGGATCTCGGCTTGCCGTTGGATGCCAAAATCGTCATGTTCGCCGCCGCCGCCAAATCAAGCTATTTCAAAGATCCAGACACGCTTTGGGCAGGCGTGAAACGACTCGCCGCGCTCGATCCGAATCTCTTCTTCCTCTGCGTCGGCATGGAATTGACCTCCGAAACGGACGGCATCCGCGCCATGGGCATCCCCTACGTCAGCGATGCACGGAAAATGGCGCAACTGTACCGCAGTGCGAATGTTTTCCTGCACATGGCGAAAGCGGAAGCCTTCGGCAAAACCGTCACGGAAGCCATGGCCTGCGGGACGCCTGTCGTCGCCTCCGCGACAGGCGGTCTCGTCGAGCAAATCATCGACGGCCAAACAGGTTTTCTTTTCCCGTCGGGCGATTCAGAAGCCCTTGCGCAATCGGCTCTTAAGATATTGAAACTTCCGTCAGAAGCCTATTCCGCCATGAAGTCCGCCGCCGCCACGCGAGGCTCTCTCTTCAGCCTTACCCGCCAAGCCGACGCATTCATTGAATGGTACTATTCAATGATTAATGATTAATCATTAATACTTATACAAAATTTATAGCAAAAATTACATGATTATCATTGTTAAAACATGATATTCATAGTTTTTATTCATGAATATATGTATAAAAACAAAACCGCCGATGAATGACGTTTTCACCCCAACGTCGCGGAGCGACATTGCACGGAGTGCGAAACAATCGTAACCGCTGGCCAGCGCCCGAAGCGGCGCGCAGCCTGCGGGGGGATGTCTCTCTCACATAGCGCGCGGAGCGCGCCACTACCTTCTGCCTTAAAGACAAAATACAACAAAAGAATCATGATAATCATCTATATAATCATGATATTCATTGTTTTTATCATGAAATGCATGCCTAAATCAAAACCGCCGATGAATGGCATTTTCGCACCAAACATCGGCGGTTTATTGTACTAATCTGTGTTTCCGAACTTAATTAAGCATTAAGCATTATGCATTCATCCATAAGCCATCGGCCATAAGCCATAAGCCTCGCTTCGGCAATGCCGAAGCGAGTCATCGGTCTTTTAGCAACAGACCGAAGGCGGCCATCGTCTCGGCCTGCGCGCTTACCGTACCTTCATCCATGGCGATCGCCCAATGGCAGTCCACAAACGCATGCATCACGGCAAAGCCCTCATCATGGGGCGGATAGACGCTTGAAGTATAATTATAGCCCTGTCCTCTGCTGCTTGGGCCTTGGACTTGCTGCCCAGATGTGCACATTCCACTGGGATTATAACGGCTGTTATGAAGCGGTGCACGAACCGTCCGTTCCCCAAGTCCGACAATCCAGCTGATGTTCATCGGATTCGCCCCAAGCGTGTTGTCGGCCGTCCGAACCATCCATTCAAAATACTCCTCTCGCTTCCTCAGATTCCATGTCACTGCCCATGCATGCCAGACAGGAACCAGAAAATGCTCATATGCCCCCGTGCCCCATGTAATCGGGGCAAAGGGATGTCGAACAAACTTATAGGCCATGCTAGCTGAACCGTTTATGTACATATTCGCTTCTTCTTCAATGGCACGGATGACGGATTCTTTCAATTTGAAAATCGCCTTCTTATCTGGAATCATCGCATAGGCATATGCCGCCAGCGACAAATCATAGCTGTGATTATCCGTGATCATTTTTGCCTTCGGTTCTTTTGCCCAAGGCGTGAACTCGATAAAATCTTCATGATAATCGTTGTTGTATGTCGTATGGTACAGCTGCGCCGCCGCATATGCACGAAGCGAAATGGTGTATTCACCGAAAGCGTTCATATTCTTCGTGGTTGGTTTGTGCTGCTTCCCCCATTCATAGGCTCGTTCCGCCCGTGCAAGATAGTCTTTCGCCATCTCATCATGGCCAAGACTGCTTAAAATGCGGGACGCCTGCGCCATCGCTCCTGCGAAGAGGAACGATCCTTTGCAATCTTTCGCCCATGCAAAATCGCCCTTCGGATCCAGTTCGACGGTCTGAACAAAATTCGGGTCGCCATCCGATTCCGTTCCATTGAACACACCACCATCCTTATCCTGCAAGCCAATCCATAATTTGAGCGCCCACAGGGCTTCGTCCACGATGTCGGGAATGCCGTTTCCCTTTTCCGGAATGTTCAATTGCCCGTCCCAAAATTTCTTCGGAGCAATTTCGTAAGCATCCATAAGATTCTGCGCGACATCAATATGCGAACGCGGATTGTAATCGCCAGCATCGTGGTGACCACCGGACGCCATGATGCGTTTCGGAATACGCGCCTGATGACGCCCCGCCAAAAGCGCCATATCTTTCTTGCCCATCGCACGGTTGTAGATGCGAAGTTCATCGAAAAAGCCGTTGGGGGCACCTTCGTCCTCCAATGCCGCAAACAGAAATTCATTTCCCAGAACCCACTTGTCTTTTGTGGTTTCCAACAATTCTCCATTGATGTACAACGATATCTCCCAATCACGTAAGCCATGTTCATCCTTCGGCCCCATCGGCTTCACAACGATTCCCCAATGCCGCCAAATTTTATCCCCTATCCGTTCATAGACAATTCTATTGTTGTTCATGAACAAATATGGAATTCCCCAAATGCATTTCAGTTCAAGTCCTTTTTTGTTTTGCGTGAGAAGCGACAGTATTGTCCCGTAAATTTTGTTTCCAGTTGCACTGTCGTCCTTCTTATACCAGAAACTGAACGTCAGTCCATTATCTTCCTTATAGAAAAGACGTCCTGTAAAACCGTTCTCGTTATTCGACGTCATATAGACTTTGTCCGTTTCATTGCCCGTCACATCACCATCAACAGCATATTTTGCATCGCCCAACGCCTTCAACTCCATGCCGCCATTAATGGCATTGACACAATTTCCCTCAAATGGGCAATAAACCAATAAAGAAGGATCCTGCAACATCTTAGCGCGATTCGGATCAGGCTCTTTCGGATTCTTGATCATCACTTGATTTTTGGAATCGATGAATTCACCGGAATTGATCCGATCCTGCGTCGTTTCAATAACGCCTTTGGAATGGCAGGCTATACGTCGCCACGGCGTATAGGGAGGCCCCAATTCAATTCCGCAACGCTGCAGGAAGACACCATACGACGCCATTTGGAACGCCGACTGGTAAACATCATCATCGATATTGAATTCAAGACTTCTTCCCACTTCATTGACCGATATATAGTATCGGCCTGGTTTGTTGAAGTCATTGAAATCCAGATAATAAACATTCTCCGCGGAATGGTTTACCCTTCCGTCCGACTCCAGACCATTATGACCCAAAACCGCTTGGCCGCGATAAACCGCCTTGCCCGTTTTCACATCAATCAGACTAAATGACGGCGGCGTGCCAAACGATAGTGCATAAGGCGCCAACGATGATTTTGATAGCAAATTCTCATTGTCCGCAACACGTTTGCCCATCGCCGCATTGAAGAAATCCTCCGCAGTCGTATCAACGCCTTTGTTTTCTTTCTTATTATCGCCTGAGGCGTTTTTGTCTGGAAATGAACCAAGCCAGCGGCCGAGATAGGCGCGTTTCAACGGAACATCCGCCAGATAACCGACTTGATTCACCTTGATGGAATCGGTATAGGAACGATACGAACTAAATGTGAAAGCCGTTTCATTGGCGCCTGAGCAAACTTTTGGCGACACACGGATTCCCACTTTCTCGCCTTCCTTCACCGGTCGTTCCAGTTGAAGGAAAACATCATGCATGAGAATCGCCGGAAATGGCCATCCTGTGGGAAGATAGGCATCAATTTTGCTTCGTCGCCCCATGTTCAAGATCTTCACAGGCTCGCCATTCAATGTTATTTCGTAATTTTTCAGATAATTCCCTTCATCAACAGCATAGGTTCCTCCGAACTCAAGACAGATGATGCCGTTACCGACATGGCTCGCACCGCGCAACCCCATCACCGTCAACGCCTTAAGATCCGTCTTCACATCCAGCGGCTTGACGAATTCGCCCTCATGGTATGTCAACGTCGCCGCCGTGCAGGCCGATGACACCATCAGCTCTTTACCGCCAATGCAAACGACCGAATAGGTCTTCCCCTCTTCCATTTTCTTTGGTAGTTGAAGTTCAACTAGATAGCGATTGAAGACCCGTATGCCGCCTTTCACATTTTCTGGAACAGACAGTTCCTTTTCCTTTTTCTTGTTCAGCTGCACGGCCTTAAGCGGCATCACAAAATTCTTGTATGCATAATATGGATCATCTTCACTAACAATGCGATACGATGACTTTCCCTCCAGAACGCCCTGATTCGAAGCATGGCCAATCGTCAGTCGGATGCGCTTCGAATCCAACGCCTCCGCCCGACGGACACCATAGACTTTCCAAATCTCAGTCTTCTTGTCCGGCAACGACACAATGGCCGGATCGGACTCCAAAGCCCATGTACAAGCATAAAGAAAACACAGCAACAACGGCAGTCTTATCATAAATCATCCTTTCTTTTGGGGCTCAACACTGTCCATAACAATAGATCACATATCATCCAAAGACAAGCCTTTAAACGATATTTTATGCGATTTCAACTGTGGATTCTTGGCAAAAAAAGCAGTCGCCTTGTCCATGAGGGCATTCATGCTAATTCGCGTCTTGTCTCGTTTGATCTCAAAGAAATCCAGCGAGCCCCCAAAAGCGTCTTCACAGATAAGATCGATTTCGTTTTCGCCTCGCCTGTCCCACCAGTTGCCAATACGCGTATATCGTCGCTCTTCAATGAATTTTTGCTTAAAAAAACTTTCCAGTGCAAAGCCGGAAAAAACATCGTAGTCACGTTGCAGAATTGCTTTCAGCACATCAAATCGTTTCAGTTCAATGAGATCGGCATTTCTGAAAATAAATCGGAACCAGAACGTGAAGAAATTGTCGGTTATACGATAACGGCTGGATTTATTGGCGGTTTTCTCAAAGATTGGCTGGATGCGGGCTATGAGTCCATAATCGTTTTCCAAGCGAATTAAATAACCACCAATGGAAGTTCCGACAAGCTGTTCAATTTCATTTCTGGTTGTTATTCCACGTGCAATGGCGGAGAGAATGGAGAAATAGGTTCCATATTCTTTCCCAAACTCCTGAACCAGAACGGATTTGCCTTCATCAAAGAAGAAAGAGTGTTCGTCCAGAATGCCATCAATCATGGTTTCCTTCGTCACGAAACCACGATCCATCAGCTCTTCGACATATCGTGCTACGCCGCCCGTGAATGTCCAAAGAGCCAATAGGTCATCTGGCTTGAATTTTGGATTGTACGAAGACAGAATTTCCTTTAATACAGACACTTTGAACGGCTCAATTGTCATCCTTGACGTAGCTCGGCCGTAAAGCGGCTGCCCCTCATTGAAGAAAATCTTGTTCATCAGAGTATTCACACTGCCGCAGGTCACAAAATTGATTTGGGATTCCTTGTGAAATCTGTCCCAATGTTCCTGAATTTCTCCAAAAATGCCTTCGTCAATTTTCCAAAACTCCTGCAATTCGTCGATGACAAGCGTAAACGGGCGTTTACAGGATTCTTCCATCAGTGCTTTGAAAAGCATTCCAAAACGCATCCCTTTCCCATAAACGGAAAGCGGCAGGACGGCTTTGATTTTCTCCAGAAAATCAACACATTGATCCGTCTCCGACCGACGAGTCACAAGCAGATAGATGCATGGTTCATCTGTCAAGGCTTTTTGGATAAGTTGCGTCTTCCCAACACGTCGCCGACCTGTCACGACAGTCAATCGCGCCGCCTTCGAGGCAAGGCTTCTTTCACGCCTTAAATACGCTATTTCGTTGTCCCTGTCAAAAAATCTCATCAGCACGACTCCATGTTTTGCAACCGCCGTTTCCGAACTGTGTGTTTCTTATATTATAGTGCAAGAGACATAAATGTCCAACCCTAGTAGAATGGATTTGCGTGAATTGGAGAGCTTCTGCCCAAGCCCACGGAAAATTTTCGCTCAAAAATGGCAAAAATCTTCTGTCAAGTGACTTAGCCTCTTATGGATATTCGCTATGGCTTATTATATTATGTCATGTCACTGTTGCCATCTGCGGCAATTTCTATCCATCCCTGTCGTCTTCTCATGTCTGAATCATCCACCACAAAAGGAATTTTTCTTGCCATCCTGTCGTGCCTCCTGTGGGGCAGTTTATTCATTTTCGCGCGCTATCTTCTTCGAACACCTGCCAAAATCGACCCCTATCTTCTGGTCTTCCTGCGCTTTTTGCTTTCGGCGGCCATCTTGTTCGCATACGCCAAATACAAACGCCTCCCGCTCAAGCCAAAATCACGGCGACAGCTCATCGACATGATGAAGACGGGTTTCTTCCTGTACTGGCTCATGGCATTGCTCTCCTTCATCGGGCAGCGAACTGTCACAGCCATGACCGCCTCTCTTTTCGTCGAATCAGGACCCGCCATCATTCTCATCGCATGGAAAATCATCTCTCGGCAGAAGACGACGAAAGTGGAATGCGCCGCCTGCGCGCTCGGCCTCCTTGGCAGCATGCTTGTTCTTAACATCATATCCCCAAACGGGATCCATCTCTCCGGCAATCCATTAGGCATCCTGTTCGTCTTCCTCTCCGCCGTCAGCTGGGTCATCGGCGGCTATTGCGGCAAGGATCTCATGCGGGAAGGAGACCGCATCATCGGAACCGCATGGTCCATCCTGTTCTGCGCCATTTTCGACATTCCCGTGGTGCTCCTCATGCGCCATCAGATCATTTTCCCGTCCACGCCCGCCGCATGGGCCGCCATCCTGTCCATGGCCATCTTCCCGACCTCCATCGCCTTCGTGGCATGGGGGGAGGCCATGGCGCTCCTACCCTTGTGGAAATTGAATCTCACCCAGAACCTCACGCCCGTCTTCACGCTCATCGGTTCCTATTTCATTTTGCATGAACCGCTTACGACATGGAATCTCGTCGGCATCGCCATTGTTCTGGCGGGGCTGTCGGCTGCGGCGTTAAAATCACAAAAGACATGATGACTTTTGCGACTTCCGCTCTATATTATAAAAACGTCAATCATTCTAACAATAATAAATAAAGGACCATCCAACACCATGAAACGACGTCTAGCCACCCTTCTGATTCTCATCTTCTCCTTCGCCTGCCTTGCGGCGGACGAACATGCCATGCTTGATCTGAACAAAGTCCAGGAAATCGCAAAAGGCGCGACGCGCGAAAAATTCCCTGACGCCGAAGACGTCATGATCGACGACATCATCTCCATCACCTACCAGAAGGACGGCACGTCAGAAACGTGGGATGACACATGCGTTAAAATCCTCACGGACAAGGGCGTACGCGACAACAGAACCCTTGGCGCAGGCTATAACATCAGCTACGCCAAGACGGAATTCACGACCATTGAAATCATCAAGCCGGACGGACGGATCATTCCCATCGACATTGAAAAGAACGCCAAGGAACAGGTCAGCTCCGGCCAGATGGATTCCAACATCTATAATCCAAACAGCAAGTCGCTCCGCGTCGGCGTGCCCGGTCTCGAAGTCGGCGACATCCTTCATTACATCAAACACACGAGAGTCTATAACTCCCGCATGCCCGGCCTCTTCTGCCATACGGAACTGTTCGAATACACCAGCCCCATGATGAACTACACCGTCAAAATCGACGGGCCGGCGGATCATCCATTGCGCAGCATCGCCCTCAAGGCCGAAATTCCCGGAACGGTCACGCATGAAAAGAAAGAAGAAAATGGCCGCATCCTCTACAAGTGGACGGTGAAGGATGTTCCGCGCATGTTCTCCGAACCGAACATGCCGTCGCTCTCACGCGTCGTGCAGCGCCTTGGCGTCAGTACCGCCGCCAGCTGGAAGGAAGTCTCGCAGTGGTTCTGGAAAATCAACGCTCAGCATTTCATCGACGCTCCCGAAATCATTGAAAAAGTCAAAGAGCTCTGCAAAGACGCGAAGAACGAAGACCAGAAAATCCAAGCCATCTTCAAATTCGTCTCACAGGAAATCCGCTACATGGGCATCACGCTTGAAAAGGACGCCCCCGGTTATGAACCGCATGATATCACGCTCACGTTCAACAACCGCCACGGCGTCTGCCGCGACAAGGCCGGCCTGCTCGTCGCCATGCTCCGTATGGCCGACGTTGATGCATATCCCGTGCTCATCGACACCGGGCCATTGAAAGACGCGGAAATCCCGATCCCCTACTTCAACCACGCCGTAACCGCCGTGAAACGCAAGAGCGGCGAATATATCTTCATGGATTCCACCAACGAAACCACGAAAGAGCTCTTCCCTGCGTATCTCAACCACCGCAGTATCATCATCGGCACGCCTGAAGGCGAAGATCTCCGCACAACGCCCATCACGCCCGCCGAAAAGAACATGATGGAAATCACCACCAATCTGTATATCGACGACAAAGGCGACCTCACAGGCGAAAGCTTCTTCAAGTTCAACGGCTACAACGACAACGGCTATCGCTCCACCATGGCCCGCCGCACGCCGGAGAAGCAGCGTGAATTCTTTGAAAGCATCGTCAAAAACATCGCTCCAGGTACAAGACTGATCGACATGGAGCTCAAGCCCACCAACGTTAGCGACACGAGCGTCCCGCTCTCGCTCCGACTCACCTTCGCCGCCGATTCCATTATGATCGACAACGGCAAAGTCGCCATGCTCAAGATTCCAAGCTTCTTCTCGTCTGTCGGTATGGCGAACAACATGCTCGGCAACACGTCTTTGGAAAAGCGCAAGTACCCCATGATGGTCAGAGTCGCCTGCGGTATTCATGAAGTCATCAACGCCACGTTCGATCCCGTCTGGGGCGGCCTTGCCTATCTTCCCTCCTATCCGAAAGTCGATTGCGACACGATGCTGAAGACCTGCAAAGTCTCGTTCAAAAACGACACGCTCACGCAGGAAAGCACATACGCCATCAAGACCGTCGAATTCTCGCCGGAGCAGTATCTGGAATTGAAGAAAAATCGCCGTCGTTTCGGCGGCATCGGCAAAATGCCGATCTTCGACCGCTCCATCCCGCGGCAGAAGCCCATCATCAAAATGGAACCCACGACGAAAAAAGCTTCCGACCAACCGGAATCGGATTTCGAACTGCTTAACAGAGAAGACATCTATACATTTACCGACCCGTGCCATTGGCATGTCAAAACGACAGTCCGCCGCAAGATCCTCACTTATAAAGGAAAGAAGGACTTCTCCGAACTGAAGCTGAACTACGCACCCGTTCGCGAATCCGTCAAGCTCAACTACGCACGCGTCATCAATGGTGATAAAGTCCAGAATATCAGCGAACAAGAAAAGAACATCATGGACGCTTCATGGGTCGGCGGCGCCCCCAAATACGATCCCACGAAGATTCTTGTCTGCAGTCTGCCCGGCGTCGAAATCGGCAGTATCATCGAATATGAATACGAAATGGATTGCGCAGGCACGTGGCCATGCCAAAGTTCGCATATCCTGCAGGACTATGCGCATGTCGCCCATCGCAAGCTTGTCGTGAACGTTCCGGAAAACCTTCCGCTCTATGCGAAATACCATTCCGGCGGCTGGCTGTTGAAGACGAAAGGTTTTGAAAATCTTGTCAAATCTACTTCCGAAACGAAGGACGGCATCAAGACGTTGACGTGGGAAGCCAATGATATTCCGGCACTTGCACGTGAAAACGACCTGCCGTCGTTCACGATGTTCACGCCTAGCATCGTCATCGGTTTCGGCGACTGGAAACAGCATGCCGCTGAAGTGTTCTCGCAACTGAAACGCCATACGCTGCCGGGCGAAAGCATCCGCGAACTCGCCGAAGATCTTCGTGAAAAAGACGATATCGCGACTCTCCGCGCCGTCCGCAACAAAGTGATGAAGAGCATTCGCATCGCGGGCCCGTATTTCAACTATCTCTCCTATGCTAACATCAGCGATGCGGAAGCCACCTTGCGCGACGGCTACGGCAATCCCGCGGATCGCGGCATTCTCATGTTCGCCATCCTTTCCTATCTTGGCTTCAAGCCTGAATTCGTGCTCGCAAATCCAACCGCCTTCGACAAAGCCGTCGATTACGACCGCGAAAGCTTCCGCTACAACGCATGGAACCGCGTTCTCGTCCATGTCCGCCTCAAAGGGCAGGACTACTGGCTCAACGACGCTGGCGAATACGCGGAACTGCCCTGCACGGGTTACGACAACTGCTCCATCCTGCTTGAAAACGGCAAGTTCTCAACCATCAATGTGCCGAAGGAATTCAAATCACGCACGACGTTTGACGGCCATGTCACATTGAACGACGACGGCTCCGCCGACGTCACCGATACCTATTATTATTATGGTATGGACAACGCCTCCAAGAAGCGTTTCTTCACGGAGCAGACGCCTGAAGCCAGACGCCGCTACCATCAGGAACTCGTCTCGAATTTCTCGACGTCGGCCAACGCCGTCGGCGAATTGGTGACGGACTTCACGTCATATCCCGGCAAGCTGAGCTACACGGTCCATGTCCAATACTACAGCACGAAGGCCGGAAATTACATGTACATCAAGAGTGGTAATCCGCTCTCCAGCTATGTCAATCCACGCGCCGACACACGTATCTCGCCAATCTATTGGAGCTCGCATCGTATTTTGGACAACCATATCCGCATCGACCTCCCGTCCAAGTATCACGACGTCATGATGATCCCGCAAAACCTCCAGTGGAAGACACCGACGAAACACGGCTGGATTTCACGGACGGTCAAAGTCGATAAGAAAGGCTATGACATGCACTACAAGGCGGATATGGATCCCGAAATCATTCCAGCCGTCTATTATCAGGAACTGATGGACATGGCCCGCACGCTACGCCATCCGTCGTTCACGACGCTTCTTCTCAAGAAGGAGGCCGAACCCGTCAAGAAAGAGGCTGAAATGCCCAAAAAGGAGCCTGAGCAGCCCAAGAAAGAAGCCGCTCCAGAGAAAAAGGCGGCGTGACTGTATTTGCTTTTAGCTTTCAGCTTTTAGCTTTCAGCTCCGCGTAACGGCTAAGCCGTTACGCGGATTTTTTTCCATTGTCCACCGCGCAAACGATGGTACCACAATGGCGGCAGGCTGACGATAAAGATTGTCGCAAATGTCCAAATCGTCATCAGGCCCCAGTGGAACACATCGACCAAGATGATCGCGATGACTGTCAGGCCAGTCGCGATCGACATCACTTTGAACACCCACTTCGTGTCACCGACGGCACTGAGGCCGGACATCAACGCTATGTTGATGGAATCCGCAATCGTATAAGTCGCCATCAGTTTCATCAGCTTCGAGCCAACCGCCAGCACTTCCGAATAATGGACGCCGCCCAGATCGCTGTCGCTTTGGAACAGCATGAAATACTGTCTGGAAAACACGGCGAATGTGAACGCGATGAATGTCATCCAAATCTGGCAGAGGACGAGCCCATGGCCCATGTAGGCCAATGTATCCTTGTGGTTCCGTTCGCCGTGGCTCTGTCCCGCCAACGTGCTGATGGAGCGGGCAACGCCGAAAATCGGTACGAACGCAAGCTGGTTCAGACGGAACGCGATTGTCGTCGCCGCCAGTTCGACCGTGCCCATGCGGCCGATGACCAACAAAAACAGCGTCCACAAAAACGCGTCCATGCACATCTGGAAGCCGCTTGGCAGTCCGAACCGCAGCAATTGCTTCGCGACAGACCAACGGAACCGCCAGTCACTACGGCTCTTATAGCGTTCAGCGTTTTGCCGGCCGAAAAACCACCAAAACATCATCACTAGCGGGAACAGATTCGACAGGACGGTCGCCCATGCCGCGCCACCGACACCCATTTCCGGGCAGCCCCATTTGCCAAAAATCATCGCGTAGTCCATGATGACGTTCGCAATCTGACCTGTCAATTGCGCGATCATCAGCCGTGTATTATCGGCCCGTCCGCTGAAGAATCCAGACAGCGAGCATTGCATGAAACTCAACGCACCGCCGAACAGCAAGATTTTCAAATATTCGGCTTCCAGAATCCGCAGTTCCTCCGCATGGCCGACGATTTTGAAAAACCAGTCCGTCCCAAGCCCAAGAAACGCCGTGATAACACCGCAGAACAACGCCAGATACAGCCCCTGCCAGTTGACAGAACCTATCTTATCATCCTGCCCCGCACCAACTTGATTCGCCGTGATCGTGCCTGTATAACTGACTGTTCCGATAATCAGACTCGTCGTCAACCACGATAGCATGCCCGCCGTTCCGGACGCCGCAATCGCTACAGGCGAATACCACGACAGGAACATCGCGTCCGTGAACTGCATCAAAACATATCCGGACGACGACATCACCAGCGGAGCGGACAACTTCAACAGCCGTCCGTATTTCGCTCTCTGGCCAAATAATTCCTTGAATCGCATTCTCCCGAATCCTCTCTATGGGCACGGCGCATCACAGGCGGCCGATGAGTTCCCGCTTGCCAGTAGCCGCTTGAATGATCGCCGTCTGAATCGTATTATGCGCCACAGGCTCACGTGATTCCAGCGTCACATGGAGGTAGTTGTCCGACCAGCCGGAAGGTGGATTCTCCTCTTCAACCAAAACATCCAACGTTTTTCCAACCTGCGATTTGGCAAAGGCTTCCGCCTTTTCAATAGCCAATTCCAGCAATTCGCCCGAACGCTCTTCCGCGACGTGTTTCGGCGGCCGTCCAGACATGGTCGCAGCCGGCGTTCCGGGCCGCGGCGAATACGTGAAGATATGCATGAGACCGAATGGCAGTCGCGAAAGGAAAGATTTGCATGCCGCAAACGTTTCGACTGTTTCGCCTGGAAAACCGACAATGACGTCCGTGCCTAGGCAAACGCCAGGAACCTTTTCTGCCGCAAGCATGGCGATGCGTTCGAATTCAGCGGCGTTGTAGTGCCGTCCCATTTGCTTGAGAATGGAATCCTCTCCATATTGGACAGGCAGATGAAGGAAACGGCAGAGCTGCGGTTCGTGTGCCATTAGATCGATGACTTGCTTCACGACAGGCCCTGGTTCGGCGGAGCCAAGGCGGATGCGGAAGCCGTCGCCAAGCATAAGAATCCGTTCGATGACATCCGCAAGATTGCAACCGCTGTTATCATAAGTCGTGATATTGACGCCTGTAAGGACGATTTCCCGATGGCCGCGATCAATGAGTTCGGAGGCTTCGCGCAAAAGATCCTGCAAGTTTCTGGAACGGGCGGGACCACGTGTGTGCGGAACAATGCAATACGTGCAGAAAAAGTCGCAACCTTCCTGAATCTTAAGGTTCGCACGCGTCCGTTCATCGTAGAGCGAAACGCCCGGGCTGAAGAAGTCTTCACATGCGTCACCGGGTGCGGGAAAAAGCGGCTTGCTTTGACGCATGATCTTGTCGCCAAGCAACTTGCTAAGCGGAGCAGGCTTTGGATTCGGCACAATCAAATTGACTTCCGGATACTTTTCGACGTCGGCGACCGTCGCTTCGCAGCCCATCAACACGACAAATGCGTTTGGCAACCGTTTTCTTGCGGCTCGGACGGCCTGCCGTGATTTCTGGGAAGCGATGCCCGTGACGGCGCAACTGTTGATGATGACGATGTCCGATGGCTCGCCCCACGGCACGGACTGGTAGCCGTGGGCGGTCAAATCGCCCGCGACGGTGGCCGAATCGGCTTGGTTGAGACGGCATCCCAACGTATGGATGGAGAATGTTAGCATGGCGGCGAAATCGTTAGCGGAGTCGTCTGTCGTAATTGAAAAGGGAGGTGGCGGAAGGGGCGTCCTGTAGATTTTCAGCCCCTGTGAGATCGATAACCAACTGGGACACATGGACTTTCGGATTGTGGAGCTTTCGCCAATCCAGAGGAATGGTGGAGCGGAGTGCCGTAACGGAGCCTTCTTTCACAGGACGCAACGTGACTTTTCGGCCGTCCGACAACGTATTGCCACAACCAAAGCCGTCCGGCAGGACGGCGCGTGTGCGCATCAACGCGGGATAGCTGAAAATCGTCAGAATGAGCGGCGTCTCCGCATGGTCGCAGAGGGCTTCCAGCTGTTCGGAGTCGATTTCGCAGGAGATGGTTGCGGATTGGCAGTCGAGACTAGCCAACTGTTTGGCGGCCAATGCGTTGAGCACAGCCATGCCGTCGCCTGCAATCATGTTCGCTTGCGCTTCGCGGGCCAACTGCCATGTGTCCCATGAATTGACTTCAATGGTCATGACAGGAGCCACTAGCGACAGGAAGTCGCGAATGGCCGGTATGTCCGCCTCGTAGATGACGGCGGGAAGCGCGATGGCGAAGATATCTTCATAATGCTCAATCAGTTGAATGGCAAGGGCTTTGATATCCGTATCCGCGCAGACTTGCGAATCGACGATCAGTTTGCAGGAGCCAAGCATGGAGTTGCGATTGGCGAAACATTCCTCCGCCTGTGACGGTGTGACACGCAGGAGCGTCGCGCGGTCGCCAAGCTTCAGTTTATTCTCAACACATTTGGAATGAGGGGCTTCCAGAATTTCCCGAACGGCCTTCGGCAACTCGATGTCGCGAACGACACCGTCTGTTTCCTTTTGGCTGCGGCGGATGAACGCGGTCGTTTCCTCCACGACGCGATTACCCGCGTTACGCGGAAGCAAGCGGTCTTGCACGCTTTCCGGTTTGTATTCGATGTCCGCCAATTGTCCATCTTGTTCGAGCAATTTGGCAAGCTCGATGGCGACTTCCGCCACATCAATGGCGCGTTTTGGATTGGCGACGCGCTGCGGCGGCGTGCGAAGCGTCGTCTCATGATTGTTATACCTTATATTCCAAATGGTTCCGTTTGCTTCATCGCAAGAGACGCGGACACTGTTTCCTGTAGCGGCAGCGGCATCCGTCTGGCAGTCGGAACGAAAATCGTCTGTCCGTTCACCAGCAGGACGGGCCGATTCTCCCGTGACATCCGTGCGGATTCCATGAAAATACGCATTGGACATCTGGCGGCCTGCATACGCGCCAAGCTTGGCGGTCGATTGCGACAGTTCGTCATGGGAAAGACTTCCGTTAAGCGCTTCCCGATAAAGACTTACCGTCTTGGAAACCCATGGGGCGGACTTCAGCCGCCCTTCGATTTTCAATGAATCGACGCCTATTTCGGCCAGTCTAGCCAAATCGCCCGCGAGACACATGTCATGCATGGAAAGCGGTGTAGAAGTGATGCCTTTTTGATTGGTCCAGCGGACACGGCATGGACTCGCGCATGCGCCACGATTGCCGCTACGGCCGCCAACCCAGCTGGACAGAAGGCAACGCCCTGAACAGCTGAAGCAAAGCGCCCCTTGCACAAATACTTCGATTTCAACACCATGTCCAATCGTCGCCTTCATTTCTTCCTCTGACAGTTCGCGCGCCAAGACGACTCGCGTAATGCCGAAGGATTTGGCGGCTTCAACGCCGGCGGATGTCGTGACGGCCGCCTGTGTGCTGAAATGGAAGGCCAGTTTCGGAAACAACGGAATGAACGACAAAATGGCCGGATCGCGCACAAGAACGGCATCGACATGGGCCTGTTCCGCCAATGCCAACGTCCGTGCGGCGAGACCGAGTTCGCGTTGGGACAAATCGATGTTCAACGTCAGATATGCCTTGGCATGAGCATCATGGATGGTTTTCACGACATCCTGCAACGCCTCCGGCGGGAAGTTTTTCGCGCCCGTCCGGGCATTCAACTTCTTGAGACCGAAATAGACGGCATCCGCTCCCGCCTCGAGCGCGGCGGCGAGTTCGTCTGGACCACCCGCAGGAGCCAATAGTTCAAGCTTTTTGCCCACGTCCATTGCCATGACAATTATTTCCCCTGTCCGAGTTCAATGGAGCGGCGTCTCGCGGCATCGACGACATCGTCCATGAGCTTGCGGAAATTGGCGGCGGCCATGACATCCAATCCGGCGGCTGTCGTGCCTTTCTTGGAGGTGACGGCGTCACGCAGTTCATCTGGTGTGCCGAGCTTGCGGCAAAGCATTTCAGCGGAACCCGCAAGTGTCTGGACGGTAAGTTCCAGCGACAGTTCGGGAGACAGTCCTGCATGGACGCCCGCGTCCGCCAACGCCTTCACCATTTCAAAGAAATAGGCGGGTCCGGAACCGCTGAGCGCCGTGACGGCGTCCAATTGGTCTTCCGTCACTTGCCGCGCAATGCCGAGCGAGCCGAGAATCGTTTCGGCGATTTTCGCGCATGCCGCATCTGCCTGCGCCCCAAGGGCGAAGCAACTGGCGCCCTTGCCGACCATCAACGGCGTGTTCGGCATGACGCGGATGATTTTCTCCGTATGGAACCATCCAGAGAGTTTGGCAAGCGGGATGCCCGCGCAAATGGAGATGACAAGCGTCCCTTCCCGCAACGGCGGCAGGGCGGCGACAGCTTCTGGAGCCACCTGCGGCTTGACGGCCAACAGAATCGTTTCAGCCTTTTGGACATAGTCCGCCGCATTTTCAACACATTGAATCCCAGTCATTTTCGTAAACGCCTCCCGGGCGGGTGCGAAGACATCGACCGCCAGAAGCTCCGAAGCGGAATGAATGTTGTGTTTGACGATACCAGCCGCTAGAGCGGTGGCCATTTTGCCTGCGCCGATGAAGAGGATTTTCATGTTGAATGCCTGTTTGTAAGGGCTTACGAAAAAAGCCCCGCCAAACTTCTGCATTTGACGGGGCTCAAATTGGCTCCGACAGCAGGGCTTGAACCTGCGACCTAGTGGTTAACAGCCACCCGCTCTACCACTGAGCTATGTCGGAATGGTAAATCTAAATTGGCTCCGACAGCAGGGCTTGAACCTGCGACCTAGTGGTTAACAGCCACCCGCTCTACCACTGAGCTATGTCGGAGTATCGTTCTCAAAAAAGAACATTAATTAATGTATAGCGCCTTTGGAATTTTTCAAGTTTACGCAAAAGTTTTTTTATCAAGTGGCCAACGGTGGGACGCCGATGGCACCTCCATTAATCCTTCAATCCGACTTCCACCGGCTCCGGATGGAGGACACGAACTAAATCCGCTGGCGACATTTCCACGCAGAACCCACGATGACCGCCGTTGATGTAGATTTTCGGCAGCTCCAAAATGCTTTTTTCAACGTAAATCGGCATCTGGCGGCGAGTTCCGAACGGCGATGTGCCGCCGCAATGGTAGCCGGAATTGTGTTCCGCCTGGGCGGGTTCGCATGGCGCGACTGATTTGACGCCAAGATGGCGGGCGAGATTTTTCGTGGAGACGCTCCAGTCGCCATGCATCAGAATGACGAATGGCTTCTTGGCGTCGGTTTCAAATATAAGTGTCTTGACCGTAAGATGTTCGTCTATCCCCATGACCTCTGCGAGATGGGAGGTGCCGCCCTTATCGACGTAGTCGTAAAGGTGTTCGACATACGGGACTTTATTCGCTTTGAGCATGCGCGTCGCGCATGTGACAGGAACTTTGGTAAGTAGCATGGTAATATCTCCGTGATAAGAGTGGAAATTCTGGATATTCTGGAAGTTCTGGTTATTTTGGTTATTCTGGATATTCTGGAGGCTCTGGATATTCTGGAAAAACAATTAGTCCATATATAATCCAGTAAATCCAGAACATCCAGTTTATCTAGAACAAGCTTTCTGTAGCCATTCGGTGGAAGTCTTTATGTTTTTACATGCTGCAAGCTGTTTGAAGACAATGCTTTCCTCCCCGAACATGGAGCGGGCGAGACGCAGGATGAAGCCGTTGTTCGCCTTCGGGAGACGGCCCGACTGCGTGGCGATGTCCAAAAGGAAACGCAGTTTGTCTTCCGTGGGGACGGGAGGCTGTCCGAGAATGGTGGCTTCGATGTCGCGTAGGAGCGACGGTTGTGCGAGCAACCCGCGTGCGATGGCGATGCCGTCAACAGGACAAATTTCCGCAAGCCTGAAGGCGTCTTCCGGTGACTGAATGTCGCCGCAGGCGATAAGAATCGAATCTGGAAGACATTCCCGCGCAACGAGAAAGCGTTTCCAACCATCTTTCACAGGGTTGTACATTTCACGGACGGTTCGGAAATGGACGAAGACGATATCCGGCTTGGCGGGACGGACAGCGGCGGCGATTTGCGGGAATTCATCTGAACTGTCGAAGCCAATCCGTAGCTTCACGCTGAATGGCCGTTCACCGACAGCGTTGCGGATGGCGTCCAACGTCCGCGCAATCCATTCCGGATCGCGCAATCGTGCGCCGCCGCTGTGGTTTCCGATAACCGTCGGGCTTGGACATGCACAGTTCAAATCCGCGCAGACAGCGCCAGCCGCCAACATGCGTTTCGCCGTTCCCGCAAGAAAATCCGTGTTCGTCCCCATCATCTGGGCGATGACGGGAAGTCGTTGATTCAGATACGGTTCCAGATGGTCGCTGATGCGGGCGAGCCGTGGCACTCCTGTGGAGATGCGGATGAACGGCGCATGCCAGCAGCGAACATATCCACGGCTCGTCATGGCCGACAGAAACGAACCTTCCGTCACGCCGTCCATGGGACCGGGCAGGATACGGCTCGGCAACGAGCCGCCGCCACGCAGCGGCAACGGTGTCGTCCATAGCTTGCATAGATCGGAAGAAGCCATTTAGCAAATCATTGCAAAGAGCATTATAACGCGTCAGTGATCCATCAGGAGGACGGTACCAAGCGTCGCGTTCGGATTGTCGATATGGGCGGCGACAACGTCATCAATGTCGCGCAACGGGACGCGATGCGTCGTCAGTTTCGTGACATCGATCTTTCCTTCGGAGATGAAGCGGAGGGCGAGTTCCATGTTGGAACGCGTTGTCCAGCGGACGAAAACATCCGGATAGGATGATTCGCCGATTTCCCATGCGGCGTCATGGTAGCCCGGGCCTGTCCGTGCGCAGCTACGGAGGTCGAGATTACCGAGTCCTGCGCCCCAAGTGCTTGTGGCGGAAAGACCTCCGACGAGACCAATCCGTCCCATGTGATGCGTGTCCGGCGTGACTTTCATGAGTTTCGCGACATTTTTGATTACCTCCGTGCCTTCCTCGCCGAAAGCCATGACGGCCATATCGAAGCCACGCCCCCGCGTGAAATCCGCGCATATTTTTTCGCAACCCGCCGCGTCCTTCGCGCAGATGGTGCCGTCGATGCCCCACTTGGTGGCTATGCCCAGACGGAAATCATGGACGTCGCATCCCATGGCATAGGCGCCCGCCAACTGCCCAATCCGTGCAGCGAATTGGCCGACAATTCCCATGCCGACGACGAGCAGATATTCGCCTATTTCCGGTTGCAACCGCCGAATCGCATTTAGCGAAGTCACAACAAGATGGACATAGGCGCCCTCCTCCCATGACACGTTGTCCGGCATGAGGCAGCAGAGCTTCTGCGGGACGACGGCGTAATTGGCGTGTTGCGCGAAACCTGCGCCCATGCAGGAGACGCGATCACCAATTTTGAAATCCGTGACGCCTTCGCCGATTGCGATGACTTCACCCGCGTTCTGGTAGCCGAACGGCATCACTTTCGTGGGCTTCAGCGTTTTGTTGCCACGGACTTTTTTCGCACCGCTCAATTCCGTTCCAGGGCTGATGAGCGACGCATAGACTTTGACAAGAACGTAGCCTTTCTTCAATTCCGGCATGGGCTGGGAGATGACACAACCGTGCCCTGTATCATCCAACGCGCCGACCAATCGTTGATTCAACATGTTCGTTCCTTATAAATGAGATGGTTTTATGGTTTCAAATCAAGACAATCCTATACTTTACATTAGGAAAAGATGAGTTCAAGAGCGGAAAGGGCATGGAATTGTCTTGGAGCGGTCAAGCAGCAACCAAACCGTTGATTTTCAACCACGAATGGACACGAATTCACACGAATTTTTTTGTAGTCCACTGAATACACTGAAAGCCTCGCCGCCGTCACCCTGCCTGCCAAAGCATCTGTATTTGCTTTAAGCTTTCAGCTTTTAGCTTTTAGCTCTGCGAAAGCAGTTTGGCTCCGGCGGCTGCGGCGGTTGTGAAAGCGCTTCGCACGACAGAAAGCGCATGGCAAAATCTTTGTCAAAAAACAAGAAACTGAACGATAGTAGTACTGATGGCGTTGAGTTGAAGAAAAACTCAAGTATATTAGAGGAAGGAGAATCGATTACTATGAAAACACATGAAGAAACGACTATGGCGAAGAAGACGATTGAGAATGGACTGTTCGTGACGTTTGAAGGGCCGGAAGGCTCTGGAAAGACGACGCAGATCAAGATGCTGGCTGAACGGCTGACGGAACAGGAATACGAAGTTGTCACAACGCGCGAGCCCGGCGGCACGATTCTCGGCGAAGAAATTCGTAAACTGTTGATAGAGTTTCACGAAGAGGATATCGCCGATGAAGCGGAGCTGCTGTTGTTCGGCGCCGCCCGCGCACAACACATGCGTCGGAAAATCCTGCCCTGCCTGAAGCGCGGCGGCATCGTGCTATGCGATCGTTTCGTCGATTCGACGACGGCCTATCAAGGCTATGCGCGAAAACTGGACTTCGGTTTCATCCAGAATCTACATACATTCTCACTACTCGGCCGCTGGCCGGATCTGACGTTTGTTCTGGACATCGACGTCGATACAAGCTATCAACGGATGAACAAACGCTACCAGAATTCCGCACCCGTCAACGACCGCATCGAGGCGGAAAGCCGTGCGTTCCATACCGCTGTGCGAGAAGGCTTTCTGGATATCGCCAAGAAAAATCCGGGCCGCGTAAAAGTCATTGACGCGAATCGACTTCCGGAAATCATCGCGGCGGACCTTTGGTGGGAGGTCTATCATGCCATTGTCTGATTTCAAAGAGTCTTTTCCATTGCTGTGCAGCCGCTTGGAACAGGCGAAACGAAATGGCCGTACAGGCCAGGCGTATCTGTTTCTTGGCGACGACGCCGTGTTTCTGGAAAAATTCGCCATGGCATGGGCGCAAACGGCTGCGTGCACGGGAGATACGCCAACAGGCGAATCATGCGGCCATTGCCATCCCTGCGATCTTTTCCAGCGGAACTGCTATCCGGAATGCCTCTTTTTGCGGCCGCAGTCAAAATCGCGGCAGATCACCGTCGAGGCGATGCGGCAGTTTGAATACGATATCAATCTCGCGGCGACGCCCGGTCTGCTGAAAATCGGCATCATCGTGGAGGCGGAATGTCTTGGCGAAGAAGCGCAAAACGCTTTCCTGAAGACACTTGAGGAACCGCCGCCGAATACGTTACTGTTGCTTTTGACGGTGAATTCACGAAAACTGCTACCAACCATCCGCTCGCGCTGCCAGACAATTTCGCTATTGCGAAACCGCCAAAATTACGAATTGGCTGCTCAAAAAGGACTTTTCACCGTTCTGTCAAAACTGAAACGCGGCGCGGGAGCAGGAATTGGTTTAAAGACCAGTGCGCGAATCACGGCCATGTTCACGGAATTGCATAAGGATGCCGAAGCGTTGGCGGAGGAAACGAAAGACCATCGTTGGGACGATACGGAGGATGCGCACATCAAGAAGCAATTGGAGGAAGAATATATCGCGAAAATCGAGGCGGAATACGTTCGCTTGCGCGAATCCATGCTCAGTGCGCTGACGGCGTGGTTTCTGCAACGTTTCCTTATCTGCCAAGGCGTTAGAAAAGAGCTTTTGCCGCATACGGAAATGTTTGAGGCCGAAGAAGATATCTTCAAAGCTCCGCCTAAGCCAGAAGAAGCGGAGGAAGACATCCGTCTTGCGGAGGAACTGACATCCTGCATCAAGGCAAACGTCGATGAACGGCTGGCGTTGGACGCCTTCTGCCTGACAGTTTCAGAGAAGAAGCCAAAACCTGCCTTCGGCAGAGCTTAAAGCTTAAAGCTTAAAGCCTAAAGCAAATTCAAATCATTGTAATTTTTTACTTATAGAATATCCAGAACTTCCAGAACTTCCAGAACTTCCAGAACTTCCAGAATATCCAGAAGAACAATATGCCAATCTACGAATATTCCTGCAAAGAATGCGACCATAAATTCAGCCATCTTCACAAGCGTCTTGGAGAAGCGGCGCCGAACTGTCCGAAATGCGGCTCCGCCAACGTGAAGAAGCTGTTCTCAACCTTCAGCGCCGCAACGGCTTCCGCCTCATCGTCATGTGCGGCGGCGGATGCTTGCCCGCACGTTCAGGAAGGACATCATTGCTGCCCGGGCTGCTGTCATCATCACGGCTGAAACCATAGGGAGACATCATGGAAATCGAAATCATTCTCGGCGACATCACCAAGCTCGACACGGACGCAATCGTCAACGCCGCCAACTGCACTTTGCTCGGCGGCGGTGGAGTAGATGGCGCGATTCATCGCGCCGCCGGCCCTGCCTTGCTCGCCGAATGCATCAAAATCGGCGGCGGCAGGACAGGCGAGGCGTATCTAACTGGCGCGGGGCGACTTCCATGCAAATATGTCATCCATACGCCCGGCCCCGTCTGGCATGGCGGCAACCATAACGAACCGCAACTGTTGGAATCATGCTATGTCAACAGTCTCAAACGGGCCGCTGAAAAACAATGTGTCTCCATTGCGTTCCCCTGTATTTCCACAGGAGTTTATGGTTATCCGCATGAGGCGGCAGCAGAAATCTGCCTGAAAGTCCTACGAAACTATCAAGGCGACTATCCGAAAAAGGCTATCGTCTGCTGCTTCCTGGAAGAAGACAAACTCATCTACGACAGACTGTTGTAAATCTGCCATGCTAGTGGTTTCTAGCGTTTCTTCTGAATATCTGTAAGAATTTACTGCCCAAGTTGTTAGCGTATTGGGCATAAATGCTTTCGTGCGTTGTTTGTATCCCCACTATGCATGATTTGTCATTATCTGCCGGAATAAACTTTGACTTGCATGGAGCTCGCCGCAGAACCGACGCCTTCGACTTTTATGTGATTCCCTTTGCCTTTGATGCGAAGTTTTGTCTTGACTTCAAATGATGCAACTTGTTTCCCTGCACCGTCATAGACGCAACATTTGCCGTCGGGGCTAATCAGCGCATGCTCCTTGTCGCGAAGACTGACGGGAAGTTCAATAAGGCTTCCGTTGAACTCAACCTTCACACGTTCGAGCTTAATGTCTTGTTTCTCTCCGCCAACGATTTGCGGGATGGTGTCACCTTTATGCAACCCACGCATGTCCGCCAGCGCGACAGAGCATTCATTGTATATCGGCAGTCCGTTGTAGAGAACGATGAAGCATTTGACTTTTTTGAAGTCGAAACCAGCCTTGGCATCGGAGAGCGGCAGGCAGAGTTTCCGCCATCCTGTAAAATCAATCGTTTGAATCCAGTCGATGTATTTGCCGTTTTCGTCCCAGAACTGAATCCGCAACTTTTCGCCACCGCCATCGCCATTCAAGCTTAGCAATATTTTGTCATAGGAGGAGAGATCAAGACAATTTGCGAATGTGATTCCCTTTGATGTCCAGTCACCGCCTGCAGAATTCAGTGATTTGAAAAGTACGCCTTTTCCATTGATGCTGCGTCCTTTGGGCGCCGCCTCGATGGAAGCGAGAGCACCGTTGGCGTGAGTGCCTGATGCATCTCGAACAAGCCCGCTTCCACTGACAAATTTACTGTATATATTTTCCGCGCCTTCCGCAAAAGCGGCGGGATCGGCGAAATCCATGATGGATTCACCGACATCTTCTCCAATCATCACAGGCGTGTCGCCGACAACATGCGTCAGCACGATTGCCGCAGGCGCGGATTCATCCGCGCCGTATCTTGCAAAGTCAAAGTTCTTTTCAAAAGCAACATCGCCGACGGAAACAAACGATGGCGGCAACACAGGCATCAGTTCCATATTGCCAATCATCGTGCGGAGTGCGCCTCTGTCGCCGCGAAGCATCCTGTAGTCAGTCGGTTCCGGTTCGGCGGGCTCTTTGTATTTAAATGTGAAGATTGTTTCACCTCTGAAGATACATGTCAACTCGCAACGCGCATCGCCTTTACCGCCGTCCGCTTTCAGCTCCACGCGGTTCGCGCCTTTCATGAATTGCGGTGGAACGGGTCCCTTGCGACTCATGATAAGGCCGCCATTGCGTTCGAAGACGTTAATCGTCCCGTCCGCATGCCATTCAGCGTAGTCGTTTGGCTCCAATAGGATAGGCAGTGTCGTTTCCGCTCCGTTCACGCTGATGACAGGATTCTTCAACAATACATTATATTCTTTCAATGCCTCAATCGGACCGACGAGCACATGACTGTCCCGCTTCGGCGGCATGTCGTTCAGCAACAGGCTGACTCCTGTGACCTCACCATAAGGATATGGACGATAGAGCGGAGCATGCGCCTGGTACGGCCATTTGTAATCAAAATAACGTTCGTCTTCCGGCCTGTCGAGAATGAAGCATTTCCAGCTTGTGAAATCTAGAACGATGTAGTTTTCACGAACACTGCCTCTAGCCGTCGTGCTGTTGAGCTGCACATTGAGAACACCGCCCTGCCCGTCTGCCTTCACCCACACGCAAAGAGGCCGCTTATCCAATAGCGAGATCGGCTTGGCGAACTCATAGCTGAAACGGCAGCTTTGAGAGCGCGCATTGGATTTATTGTCAAACGAAAGATCCATTACAGCAGCGCCTTCAGGCGTCTCTTCAGAAGAAACGGCAATCGCGCCTTCCGTCGAAAGCTTCTTGAAGGGAATGCTTTCCGTACAATCGGCAATCACAAGATTCTCGGTAGCAGCATGCTTGGCAACTGACGGGAGCGCGCGAATGCGCAAAATCGGCGACTGTCCTTCGTATGGATTTTCGAACGTTTGCCCAAGCGGTGCAATAAACGTACCATCCGCATGGAGCACAAACGGCCCGGAATAGCTCTGACGCACGATTTTCCACAAATCGCCATCAGGCAGCAGCGCATGGCGCATCTTCCTGTCGTAGAGCTCTTCGCAGACATTTTGCGGTAGCAGACGTTCCTGTTTGATTTTGTCGCAGAGTCTTATATAACGAAGCATTTCGTTCATGCGTTTGTTGGCGTAGTACTGCCCGTAATCCACCTGCACTGAAATCGGACTGCTGGTGGCCGCCGCCTTGAGGCAGAGGAGTTCCAATTCGTCAGGCGTCGCCGCATTCGTGCTCGGCGACCAGACATGCGCCCTATACCAACCAACGTCGCCCGTGAACATGTTGTAGGAATGCAGAACGGGAATATAGCCTTTGAAACGCATGGTGTAGATGTCGCGTCCATAGTACATTGGATCGAACGCAGGTGCGCCACGCACAATCGAATGCCATGAATTGTGCGTATATAAGTTATTGCCGCCCGCGAAGACAGGCTTGTGGAGACGAGCTTGCAACGCATTGACAAAGCGCCCCGTATTACGCCATTTTGGCGGCTGTGGAATCCACTCCTCACCCGCATCGAAATAGACCATGTCGGCGGAAGTTTCGTTGAGAACACAGGCCTGCCGCTCGACTATTTCATCAAAAAGCGTACTTTCGATGTCCGGAGCGTAGATGCAGCCCCCCCAGATTGGCCAGCAGTTCACGATGAGGCCTATCTTCTGGCCCGCTTTGCAGGTCTGGCGGTTGGTTCCTCTAAAGCCTCGTTCACAGTCATGGAAAGCATTGTCGGTATGGGATTTGTAGCGGATAATCTCGCCATTGACATAAAGGTCGCCATCCGTCTCTGGCCAATCTTTCAGCGGCCCTTCGACCTCTATGGTGGTCGCTTGGTCGTCAAGATCCTTTGTAAGGATTGCGAATTGTTTCTGGAGAATACGGCTGTCCGCAACAGGCGTGATATGTTTGTCACGCATGCCGAGTCGTCCACCCCATCCGATCATGCCCTGCATGGAATGCAGGCCGAAGAGGAGCCCTGCCGCATGAATCTTGTCCGCCACGGCCTTGAGACTCTTCATACCGTTTGGATATGTGTTCTTGTGAGGCTCGTAAGTTGGTGAACTGTCGTACCATCCGTCGGTCATTTCGATGCATCCGAATCCGCCTTTTGCGAAATCAATGACCTCTTCGACGTTCTCCTCGGTCACCCGTCCAGCCATCATGTAGGAGGCGGTCCTGCCTGGATGTTTCCGTAGCCAGATACCATCTCTCGTAAGATGCGGAAGCCCCTGCTCGATTTCGATGTTCTCCGCGCAATCCTCCGCCTCGGCGGACGGCAATGCGGCAAAAGCCACCTTCGCACCGAGCAGTTTGAACTCGCGATAGGCTCTGGCTTGGAAGAACATACCGCCACCGTTTTCTTTCTTGGTCTGAAAATAGGTATCGATGCCGCTACCCGTCGCCGATGTCGCATGTGTGTCGTCATTGCAAGAGAACAGAAACGCGCAGAAATCCCCCTTGTGGGCAATGTTCATGAGGCCGCCGTGACGTTCGGTGAGATCTAAACAAATATTGAAAAAAGTCACCTCTGAAACATCGCCGAGATTCTCACGTATCAAGCTTATTGTAAAGTATTTGGGATATACCTTGACAAATAGGTCCATGAACCGCCGCTCTTCATCGAAGGAAACATGGATGTACTCGCCGTCGAAGGTGACATAGTCGGGCAGCAAATCCCCCATAGACTTCGAGACGACCTTGAACATAGTGGTCGTCACGCCAAGCAAATCGTTGCCATTGCGGATATCTATGAGTTCTGTAGCCGTTCCCGAACCATGAAAAACCAATCGCATGCTTTCATTTGCAATGACGTAGGACTCTGCCAACTGCTCCTGATATTTGTCTTTTTCGATTTTCATGTCTCCTACCTCGATTTTTGATAGCCGAGCGGCAACTAGGCATAAAACTATGTGGGATACATTTTTGATATCGGTATCAAGAATTGTGTTGAATGTCATCCATTCCGACTGTCTGGTTACATTGAGCAACCGCCTCACAATATATCCGCCTGTCTTCAGGTAAATGTAAGCACCTATGTATCCGCTACTTCCGCGTATTTTTCCGCTTATCCGATATCGAGCGCCTGGACCAGGGATGATGGCATTGCCGAGCATCAGGCTCGCTTCTCCCTGTCCGACACCGTTTTCGGTGACGCGAACATACGGCATCCCATCCTCCTCCATCATCTCCAACCTGCCCACAAGATACACATTCAAGCTCCACTTAGACGGCATCTTACCGCCTGACACCTCCCAGATACCATATCCTTTGTCCTCATGCGCAGGCGTCGGCACATCCACAAGCTTCCTAAAATCACAGGCTTCCTCCAGAATCCCTTGCGCAAGTACCGTAGAAACAACAACTAAGAATATAGGAACTACCAGTTTCATTTCTATTCCCTTGCCCCACATTTAAATACTTCCATGCTTAATAATCAAAAACTTACAAAGCAATGAAAAGGCGGTTGCGATATGAGAGTTATTTGGCGGATTTGAGGGCATCCGCTGTCGTGTATCGCTCAGAATCTTTGTTTTCAATGAGTTTCTTCTGGAAGGCAAGAATTTGGGGCAGAACGCTTTCCGTCGCATAGAGTTCGGCAATGCTGAGAATACGTTTGGCCTTTTCAAAGTCGCCGATGCGGCGGAGGACATCGATAAGCGCAAGATAGTTGTCGCCAGTCGTTCGCGCGATGGCGTCGCGTTCCATGTAAAGCTCCATTTGCTTGATGGCGAGCTTTCGATATTCGTCTGATTTTTTCTTGTTTTTCAGATCATCCATGACCCATGCCGCTTTCATGTAAAGCATGTACGACGCGAAAGATGGGGCGTTGTCCGCGATTTCGATTTCGGCGGCGCGGGCAAAAAGGGCAGCGGTATCGTCGAAAGCAAGCGGGGCATTAAGGACTTTGGCGATTTTTTCGTGTTTGCGTTCTTTGGCGATGTCCGGCCAGCAATAGCCGCATTTTCGGCACAGTTGGATTTGATATTTCAACGTGTCGCGTTTTTCGGGAGCTGGACGCAGATCAAGATCCATACTACCGCCGCCTGTCAGAAGGTTTTGGGCGATGGTGACATGGACAGGCTGCCCGCAGACGCCGCAGATTTTCGTGTCCTCTTTAAACGTGACGGCATGCAGGGCGGCGGATATGGCGAAGAGACAGATGAAAAGCAATGTTGCCTGTTTCATGGAAGACTCCTATGGATAATGTCGTTTCGGACTGGATTTCATGACCAATAATAATTATATTGGTTGAATGTCATTTGACCAGTCGCCTGAAGAGATAAAATATGGAAAGACGTGATTTTTTGAAAATATTGATGGGGAGTTCGCTGTTTCCGTGGGTGTCGTTCGCACAGGACGCAGCTGCCGAGGAAGGGCGAAAACGGGACCGCAATAAGGTCGTGATCTTGTCAGACGCGCATGTCGGCATAAGTTCCGGCCAATGGCAACGGGACGGCCTGGCGGCGCGAATTGCAACGATATTGCTGATGGATCCGCTACCGGGCTGTGTGTTGATTTTGGGCGACTTGGCGTATTCGCATGGCGATGTGGCGGATTATGAACTATTTAAAGCGATGATGGAGCCATTGGACAAAGCAGGTATTCCATGGTATCCGATGATGGGCAACCATGACGACCGTGAAGCATTTTTCTCTGTGTTTCCCGAACGGAAAAGCGGCTTAGTGGCTGATCGGCTGGTAACAGTTGTCAAGACGCCACGTTCGGATTTCGTGCTGCTGGATTCGCTAAAAGAAGGCAAGATTAGCGGAACGCTTGATGAAAAGCAGCGTTCATGGTTGAAATCATTTTTGCTGGGACGCAAAAAAAGCACATTCATCTGCGCCCACCATTCGATATATGACACGCGTTTACAAACACTTCTGGAGAAGACTCCATGTGTCTCGGGCTATTTCCATGGTCATCTGCACAGTTGGATTGAAAAACGGACGGAAAAAGGCCTAAACTATATATCCATGCCGTCTTCGGGCCAATGGGGCGACATCGGTTATGTTGTGTTGACACAGAACAGTTTGCGTGCGAGATTGGTATCGACCATCGTCGATTACTATTATCCGATGCCGAAAGAACCACCGAAGCCGGAATGGTTGGAGAGAATCAGTCAGAAAAACGGCCGCGAGGTTGTCATTCCATTTGGCAAGGCATGATTTAGTGGGTAGTGGGTAGTGGTTATATGCCGCCTGCGGCGGCGCTTATGGCTTATGGTCGATGGCTTATGGTTAAACGGGAAGGCTGCGTTCCTGCGCGGCCAATGGGTAAAAAGCAGTCTTTGACGATTCATTGGTTCATAAAATCACAGTTTTAGATGGCGGTAATAAACCATCATAAAAACAAGAAGATGAAAGAAAAAAGTATAATGAAAATATTGACATCTTGTTGTCTGACATGTTTTTGGATGATGATGAATATGGCGCAAGGATATCAATTCATCGTATGGCAATCGCCTGAACTGCCGAAAGGCGAGATCGAACAGGATGGCAACTGGTTCAAACTGTCCATGAGAAAGACAGCGGGAACGCGAAATTACACGATTGCTATCGGTAACACGCCAGATGTCCAAGTTCCTGCGCAATATAAACTTGCGTTTAAGATTCGTGGTGGAAAACTCAATCGGAACACACGAATTGGCGTCCATATTCTGACGGATCCGGGGGCTGGCAACAAGTGGATAACGCATCGTGCAGACGAATTTTCTGGCGATTCACAAGACTGGCGGACGGTTGTAATGGGGCTGGACAGCGACTTTCATCTGGCGGATGCGATGTGGAAAGTCGTGCAGGTGAAATTCCATCTGAACGGTGACAAGAATCCACACGGCTATTCGGAAATTGAAGTGAAGGACATTCGTTTCGTCGGCGCGGAAGAGCTTGGACCGGAAGGAGTTGACTATGTCATCAAGATGAATCAGCGGCTGAAAATCGCGATGCAGCATCCTATTTATACATCATCTACGGAATTGCGTGAACGGCCTGTTGCGGTCTATTTTGATTTGGACAATGAAGATATGGAGGCATTCATTCCACCGAGAAACACGAAGGATGTCTATCATGAGGCGAATATGGACAATGGCTTCCGTGGGTTGCTGTTGCGTGGAACGGACAACCGTTATCGTGGACAGGGCACGGCGGGATTTGATGTCCTATTGCCAAACGAAAGTCATTTGATGGAACTTGTTGAAAAAGCGGATGATGCGGATGTCATTGTCTATTCTCGTGCGAAGGCTGACGATGACGTGAAACATGTTCTGCCCGGTAAGAAGATGATTGTATTTGGGCCTGTGGCGGACGATGACGTGAAGGCCGCATTACCTGTCGAACTGACCTATCTAGAAACTCATGACTATGCAGTTCGAAAACATGTGAAGCTTGCCAGAAAGCATCCGATTTTTGAAAAAGAAAAGCTCAATGAAGCGGCGTTTGGTGTCTATTATGATATGAAATTAAAGTCTGGGGCTAAACGAGTTCTGGATTTTGAAGACGGACGGCCTTGCATCGTGGAACGAAAAGGCGTCATCTACGCCGCGACGGGACTTGGTGCGCAGATTTTGCCAGATTCATTCTACTATGACCGCTTTCTGCTGAAAGCGATTCTGTATCTGGCAGGGCGCGAAAAAAGTTTTGCCCAGCTGGATGAGACGAAGACGGCATTGGAAGAACACGAGCGGCTACAGGTTGAAAAATATGTGGAGCAGACGAAATTCGCAACGCCGGAAAGTCTTTCGGGGAAATGGCGTATAGGCATGTCCCACAATAACTTCGGGCGTTTTGGTTATAGCGTTTCAGAAGGATTGCTGTGTTGTTCACTACGGAAGGATTTGGGAATAGAAAATGGCGCACAGGCCTTTCGTGTCGATGTGCCGTTGCCGATGGTGAAGGCAGACGCGGGGCCCGCCACATTGGAGATGGAGAGCATCAGTTGGACGGGCAAGCGGATGAAAGTGTCAAACAACGGTTATTCGTATTATCAGGAAGTATCGTTGCTGTCGCCATTTGTACGTTATGACATGATGCCGCAGACGATGGATTTGACGTTGGAGAATGTGGCGGAATACGCCGTTTTCCAGACTGGAGATGAAATACAACAAGTAAAATTGGCGGAGAAGTCTGATTTCTATACACTTGACGTCAATCGTGACAATGATTTGAAACGCCCGTGGGTGTTGTTGCACCGTTCAGGCGAGCACTGCCCTGTGTTGATGGTATTCGATTCGTCTCCGTTGCAAATGACGGCGCGAGTGGAAGATGGAAGCGTGACGGGAATCCGTTTCACATGTGGTCGCGACAGTGGTTTTCTATTGTGCGGATGGCCGTTTGGGAGCCGTGCCGTCGATACATCGAACTGGATTCACGGTTTGCCTGAGCAAGT
>JAFZAB010000017.1 GCA_017548425.1 Victivallales bacterium | reverse complement strand
TTGTAATCTCTCCCTACCTGTTTTAAATAGTTTTTTAACAGTTTTGCTCATTACATATTTTCCACCCAGATTAAATCCTGTCAAGAGCCCTCCCAACACATCTTCCCAATAATATATATTTTGTCGATAACGATATTCGCTTCTTATAGCTGCAGCTAATGCAGCTGCCGCTGCTCTACAACCATCTGTGCATCCCATTGCGCAAACATATTCATATTCATCTTCATCTTCTTCAACCTATCTTTCATCTTCAACATCAACTTCATCTTGTTCTTCAGTCGTAACTCTTTGCCTTTGTGATGTATCAGCAGTAGCCATAAAAGTCATGTTTTGGCTTTTTGTTCCACTGCCAACTTGACCGACATAATCTGTTGGATAAAAAATAAAAGGTTCGCTAGTTGAATTAGCGATTTTTGCATGATATTGCAGACTCCCAGTGCCTCTGACATCTGTGTAAATGCCAGACTGAATTGCTCCGTAGTTAAAACCACTTCTTTCAACGGGCAGTGAATTACCGATTTGAATCAGCTGATTAAGATGTTCATTAATTTTCTTGCTACCGATATCTGGATCAAGCAAATCGCTGGCCTTGTAGCTAACACCACCGATTTGAATGTTCAAAAGTTGGTCTGCCATGCCAATCAGTTCCTTCATCATCTGGCTGCGGGATTTTGCTCTTGTGTTGAAGTCTTCGAATTGGCCTTGGTAATCGGAACATTTATCCAGAATCCGTTTTTGTTCCGTTGTCAGGTTGTTGGCGTATGCGGCATTTGTTCCAGCCGTCCTCAATGCCCATATCAGATGCTGCATGTTTTTTTGTACTGAGACATCTCCGGCTGAAGCCTTGTTTATTAGTTTCTTATACGTCCCTTGCAATTCATCAGGGATAAGTCGTGTTACCGGGACAAGTTGAAATTCATCTCCTGTCTTGGGGGCAGGAAGATGTGGATCCATGCAATATCCTTTATTGGTAAAGGAGATAGTCACTCCAGGGGGAATCAAAATGCCGCCGTTTTTGACGAATTTGACACCGCTTTTGCTTTCTGATTCATCAGTACGGCGGATAGTCTCCAAAGACTTGTTGTCCACTGGGATTCTTGCAAAATATTTACGAGAATTTTCACTTGGAAGCAAGCCATTTACATAATCTTTACCTGCGATTGCTCCGCCGCCGACAATCGCTTGTCCTTCGCTACTTTTCCAGTCGTTATAAATGCTTAATCCACATCCAGAACACAATAGCATTAGCATGCACGATATTAATAAGGTAAGACAGCCCTTCATGATTTTATCTCTTGGTAATGTGTTATGGAAGGTATAAGCAGTTTTTTTGATTTTATTATAATTTAGAAAACCCCGGCCTATGGCCGTGGTCAGAGACAATCGGCTACGCCTTCACGTACGCGTGGGAATGCATGGGAGCATTACACAAAAACATGTTGGGGCGTTCGTACAAATTTTGAGCGAGCAAGATGGTTGGCTTTGTCACTCGCCCATGCCCCCTATGGGGGCTCAAATAAAGCCACCCCTTCTGGAGGTGGATATTTACTATTGGGAGGTTATTGCCATTTCTCTCCTCCTGCTATATTCACAGGAGGAGAGAAAATAGTGTGATTAGTTGTTAGTATTGATTTTCATCGTCCAGATATCCCAGACAAGACCACGGTTGGAGCGGAAGAAGACCGTTTCGCCGTCTGGGGCAAAAACCGGCTTGTCGTCATGGGAGCCATTGGTGGTCAACTGGGTCAGATTACCGCCATCGACATCCATGATATAGATGTCATAATTGTTTTTGCCTTTCAGCAGAGAACGATTGCTGGAGAAGATGATTTTTTTGCCATCAGTGGACCAACGGGCATCGATATCATTGAACTCTCCGCTACCAACAGAAAGCTGCGTTTGGTTGCCGCCATCGGGATCGCAAACCCAAATACGTGCCTTATTCTTGCGTATATCGCCTTTGATGAAAAGGAGTTTGGTGCCACTGGGATTCCATTGCGGGTCATAACCTTCGGTGAGTTGTTCCGGCATGCCGCCATTGGAGGGTTTGTTCCAGATATAGGCAGGAGCCGTACTGCCAGGCAGAACGGCAGCGTAATAAATATGTTCTGTTGCAGGTTTCAAGGCAGGAGAGTAATCGGCGGTGTTCCCCATTGTCACAGTGCGCAGACCACCTTTACCGTCAAGTTTGAGATTCCAGATTCCCAGACGACCATTGCGTGTCGTGGAGAAATAGAGTGTGGCACCATCAACAGACGGATTGGGATGAATGTCGAAGTAGTCGCCTTGGGTAACGGCTTTGCGGGGGGCACCAGCGATACTGGTATTGAGTTGCCAGATATTCGCACGGTATTCGAGTTTGTTCTTGATGGTCAATTCTTCCAGAATGGATGTAACAAGGGTTTTGCCATCAGGCAGAAGGCTGAAGCTGAGGATGTATTCAGTCTGTGACTGATTGGTGAGTTTTTTGCAGGATGAGACATTAGGAGAGTGTTCGCCGATATCCGTATCAGAATAGATGGGCTCGGATTTGACGATAACGCCTTCGGAAGTTGGAACCAAATCAAGAAGACGACGGCCAGAGCCATCTTGATCCATGGTCAGGGTAATATCAGTCGGCGTATCTTTTTTGATGGACATCTTGGCAGGAAGCCACCCTTTTTTTCTGACTTCCAAAACGCTGGCTCCTGAATCATTAATGGCGACACCTTCTGAAGGCGTCTTGCCGACCATGTCGCCGTCCACGAAAATTTCGGCCCCAGTCGGATTGGATTTGACATTGAATTCCCTGTCAAGAGCTACATTGATGCTTGCAGGAGAGTCAAAAGTCACATTGATGATTTTGTTAGCATACCCATTTTTCTCAACAGCCACTTTTTGTGGTTTGAAGAGATTGACTTTCACCATGGCGGGAGCTGTTCCCAAAGACTGCCCTTCGCTACGGATATTCGCTCCGCCAGGGACGCTGTTGACTGTGACAGTTCGGCAACCTGTGATTCCGAGGGTGAAGGCAAGTGTGGCACTGATGATGCTCTTTTTCATTGTTTTTCCTTGTTCCTTTTTTACTGGTTTAAGAATTCCGTATGAGAATGCTACTGCAATTAGAATACAGATGCGGTAAGAAAGCATTCATGGTTTGTACAAGAAACGCCAATCGTTTTCTTCCCTAACGGATGCTCAGCTTAGGAACACGAAAAGAGCGCCTCCTGTTCGCGATACACTGAGGTTTAGGACGACCTACGCAAAAGCACGAAAAGAGACGCTCAAGGCATGAGCGTGCCATCGTGTGCTTTTGCGTGATGATTGAAGGTCCTAATTTCAGTGTATCACAAAGCACAGATACCAGTGTTATGACACTGGCTATGTCATGAAATAATCTTTATCTTTAGATTAGATAAAACTCCTTATCGGTGGAATATGTTACGAAAACTTTGGGGACGAGCTAATAAAATGACATCATACTTTAATAGGTGAAGAGGCAATTGCAAGGAGAACAAAGAAAATAAGGTAATACCTTCTCTGTTAGGATGTATAGCACGTGGCGTCTTCGCTGTCCCATCCGCTGATTTGCGCTTTGTTTTGATCGAAGTTCACGCCTATTAATGTGATCTGCTTGCCTGAATTGACATAGCGGCGGTAATAATCCCGTTCCTTGATTTGATCCAAAGCGGCTTTTTCGTTTTGGTTGAGTTTGAATTCAAAAACAAACACATGGTCTTTATTTTCGGCGACGGCGTCTATCCGCCCGTTGTTTGTCCGTGATTCCGCTGTGATATTGATTCCCAACAACATGAAAATGGAGAAAAAGAGAAGTTGGAAGTTGTTTTCATTTTTCATGTGCACATCGTATGGCACTTTGGCGAAAAATACCTTCATGGTTTCCATGAAGCCATCGACATCGCCGACGCCAACCGCGTCGGCCAGACGGAACACGGATTCTTTCACTTGATCGGCATGGAGGCTACTGTAGCTGCCAGTGAGATACGTTTCAAAGGAATCCTTCACTTCCAGATTCGGGAAATCCAGTTGATACAGCGTCGTATCATATTGTTCCATTGTTTTCGCGATTGTGAGGTATCCTGTCTGGACCAAGAGCGTCAGTGGATTCAGATGGTCGATGTCGTATGCGTCGAATGCGAACATGGAAACGGGAGATTTGAGTGTTTTCTCCAAATCAAAGCATTCGTTTTTGATCAACTCCAAGAGAAATGACGGTGTTCCTGTCGCAAACCAGTAGTTGTTGAATTCTCCGCCTGATTCGAAGAATTTCGCCAAAGAGACCGGATTGTAAACCGTACCACCTTGTCGATGAAAGCGAAAGCCGTCATACCATTTCTTGATTTTTGCTTTCAGCGACTGCATTTCCTGTTGAACGGAAATGGCTTGGATATGGTCGGCAAAATTGCTTTCAAACTCTTCCTGCGTATAGCCGAACATCGTGGCATACCGTGCGTCCATGGTGATGTCGGTCAAGTTGTTCAAATCGGAGAAAAGTGAGACATGGCTGAATTTGCTGACACCGGTAATGAAAGCGAACTGCAATTTGCGTTCAAAGGCTTTGATGACCGAATAGAAGCTTTTTAGATCATTCAGGATCTGGTTGGTCTCTGGCTTGCCGATATTGTTCAAAATCGGTTTGTCGTATTCATCCAGAAGAATGACAATTGGCTCTGTTGACGACAATGCGCGGATCAGTTGGCGGAACATTTCCTCTGGCTCGTCTGCGGACAAGACGACGTGGTGGTCTTCAGCGCATTCGCGGACAAGACCGCGCAGGCTCTTTTTCAATTCCTCCCGTCCGTCAAAATTCCAGCCGTTCAAATCCAGATGGATGATGGGATACGGCTTCCATTGGTAAGGCTTGTCATAAATCGCGAGCCCTTTGAACAGGTCTTTTTTCCCTTCGAAAACGGCTTTTAGCGTCGATATGGCCAATGATTTTCCAAAACGTCTCGGGCGTGACAGAAAATAGGATTCACCGGCAGGATTGATCATCTGCCAGATATATTCCGTCTTGTCAACGTAGAGATAGCCCTCGTTGCGGAGTTTCTCAAAACTATAGACGCTGCTGGTTAGGTTCTTCATGTCCAAATCTCCTGATAATAATATAGATGACATGGTGCATCCTTTCAATGATTTGATTTATGAAAATATTTATCTCTGTGTGGGCGATATTTTAATGTGCGGAGAGGACAAAAGGACAAATCCATGTATAGTATGGTAATAGAGGAAGATTTTCACCATATCTTGTAGAAACATAAAAACACAGGAGACAACGATGTTTTCATTGGATCGGCGTGATTTTCTGAAAGGCATGGCCGCGTCGGCGGCGATGGCGGCAGTTGGCGGAATGAATCTACATGCGGCGGTTCCGGAAGGCAAAAAGCCGCTGATGCGCTTCGGCGCCGTGAGCGATGTCCATATCTATATGGATCCGAAGAGCACGGAAACGTGGGAGAAGACGCTGAAATGGTATGATGAACAGAAGGTCGATGCCGTTCTCGTGGCGGGTGACATTGCGGATTGGGGGCAGGTCCAGCAGTTGCAGAACTTCTCCAACGCGTGGTACAAGGTATTTCCGAACGACAAAAGCACGTTGGACGGTCGCCATGTTGAGAAGATTTTCGTCTTCGGCAACCATGATATCGACGGATGGACGTACGGTACGCGTACACAGCAAGACCGTGACGACCGCTTCGCGAAATCCATCAAGAAAGATCCGAAGGCCGCGTGGGATCTCTGCTTCCATGAGGAATTTCAGGGCATTTACACGAAAGTCGTGAAAGGCTATACGTTCATCGGCGGCCATTGGAGCTGGGACAGGGGAATTGGCGAATACATGGAGGCGCATAAGTCGGAAATTGATCCGAATCTGCCATTCTTCTACACGCAGCATCCGCATCCGAAAGACACGGTCTATGGGCCGTGGGCGTGGGGCCATGACAACGGCTTCTCCACGAACACCTTCTCCAAGTTCCCGAATTCCATCGTGTTGACGGGCCATTCCCACTATCCGCTGACGGACGAATCCGGCATTTGGCAGGACACGTTCACCTCCATTGGAACTGCGTCATTGCGTTATGTTGGAACACGTTATGGTCGTGAAAACAGCGACGAGGTCTGCCGCCCGACGGACCCTGATCTGCAGATGCGCGCCATCGGCGGCGGCAACAGCCGTCAGGGCATGCTGTTCTCCATCTATGACGATCAGATCACCATCGGCAAGCGCGACTTCTCCTGCGACAAGACGCTGGGCGAAGACTGGGTGTTGCCGTTGCCGCTCTGCAAGGAGAAGCCGTACTACCATCCGAAACGCAAGCTTGAATACGCGAAGAATCTGCCTGCGTTCGCGGCGGACGCGGCGGCGCAGATCGCCGTCACGGAAGCCGTCGGCAAGAACCGTCGCGGCGCGGACATCCCGCAGGTCACGGTGACGTTCCCAGCGGCGCTGAGCGGTGGCCAGACGTTCGACTACGAAGTTCAGGCGGAACTGAATTACTACGACGTGACGCGTGTGTTCGGCACGATGCGTGTCTTCGCGGACAACTACTACCGCGCGTGGGACATGCAGGAGAAGACCGTGAAATGCGTCTTCACGCAGGCTGAACTGCCGAAGAAGATCAATCTGCATTTCGCCATCACGCCGTTGGACGCTTTCGGCAATCGCGGCAAGACTATCTACAGCAAGAACTTCAAGCTGGGCGAAGCCCCCGCGAAGTAAGCCGCTTTCAGCGGCGCTAATGGCTTATGTGGGAGGGACGCGCTCCTGCGCGTCCGGTCGCACAGGAGTGCGACCCTCCCTTTTTGCGGCCTAGCCCCTTTGCATGGGGCTAGGCCGCTTAACGTATTACACCATAAGCCTTAAGCCATTAGCAGTCACGCGGAGCGTGACTTATTCGTCTTTCTTTAATTTATCGTCAAGAAAGACGTTGATTTCGGCTATGTCGAACGTGCCGGTCAGTCGTCCGATTTCATAGGAGCCGAGGCGGAGGATGGCGGCGGGAGTTGTTTCCAATTTGAAGAACTCCAACGCCCCCATATCCTCTTTCACGTTCATTAGCACGATGTTGCATTTCCCCTTGCGTTCATTGCGGAGCTCTTCCAACCATGGTTGGTTGTCCAATTCGCCTTTATGGACGAGCAGGAGGAACGGCTTCGCCTCCACCGCGGCGGGATTGCCAAGACCGGCGGGCTTCAGCTCGCCGGAATCGGTCGTCGGAACAACCGCCATTTTCTGCAATGGCGGTTGTCCATTGTCCTGCTGCTGTTTCGCCGCCTGAATGATTTTCTGTTGCTTGTTCATGAACCAAACGGCGGCCAGAAGAACAAGCGGATAGATGATGATGCGCGGCGAAAAGCGATGCTTGCCGTATTTTTCCGGATCAGAGAATGGCATGGTTTATTTGGTTGCTGGGAGGTTGATGATGGAGCCGATGCGAAGGCGTTCGGGATCAATGTCCGGATTCAAATCCAGAATTTCATTGACGCGTTTGCGGTCGCCCAATTCGCGTTCGGCGATTGTTAGGAGTGTATCGCCTTTCTTAATTTGGTATTGGAAAGGCTTGTCGTGCGGATAGGGGCGGTTTTCACCCGTATGGCTGACGACGCCGACCTTCACGACTTGCTTGCGTTCGCCGAGGCGGAAGGAAAGCGTCTGATGCGTTTCGTCGGGACGTCCGTAGTTCGTGAAGACTTCGGCATAGAGCGTGACGGGGCCGATGACTTTCTGGGAATGCGAACCATAATAGTCGGTTTCGATGACGTAGTCGCCTTTCTTGGCGTTACGAATCATAAACTCTTCGGGGCCATAACCTTGCGTGAAGTCCGGCGAGTTGCGTCCGCCTGTGGCGGTGAAGCGGTGGCTGTACATGCACTTTTCTTTGAACGGATCGGTGACCCACAAATCCATGTCCGTCATGTCCGTGTCCCAATTGATGATGACGCGGATATCGACATCAATCAGATGGCGGAATTCGGCCGGTATGCCTTTGACGTCGATGTTCTGCCGTTTGGCGCGTTCGGCAATGCGGTTGATTTCATTCAACGCGATATTTTCGATTTCCGGGAAACGGCTGTTGAACTTGTTGTTGACGACGACAAGTAGCAAGTCAATGGCTTCCTGGAACTTGCCGAGTTCGTCTAGAACGAGGGCAAGATCACGATAGGACTGCGGCTCTTCCTTCGCCATCGTAAGAACCTTACGGAAAATCTGTTCGGCGGATTCGAGTTCGCCAAAGAAGCGGAGCTTGTAGCCGAGAATGCGGAGGATTTGGCGGTTTTCGAGTTCGAGTTCCGCGAGATTGGAAAGGACGGTGACGGCGGTCACTTTATCCTTCAATTCTGTCGCGAAGAAGTCCGCACAATCCATATAGAATCCAGGCGCGTCGCCAAATGTCTTGCGGAGCGTGAGATACGTTTCATAAGCCTTGCCTTTGGCGGCTTTGCGAAGATCGTCAAGATACGGCGCGGACGGCGTCCACGCCTGAATAGAGGTCTTGGCGGCGGGGCGAGCGGAGGGCTCGGCCGCCTGTTTCGCGAGAGCGCGGGCAGGAGCGGCTTCCTCTCTTTCAAGTGCCATCGCTCCATCCGCCATCGCCCTGGGGGCGGGGGCTGGTGCCGCATAAACTGCTCCATCCGCCATCGCCCTGGGGGCGGGGGCTGCCGCACGTGCTTCAAGAACATCAGCATGTACTTCAGCGGAACGTCTAGGAGCCATTGCGTTCATGACGCGGCGTACAATGCCAGGGCGTTCCGCAGGAGCGGCTCCATCGGCTCTGGCTTCCATGAGTTCTTTGGTGGCGCCGACTGCGGCGAAATCGCGTTTCTTATGCCAATCGACCAATGCGTTCCAAATTTGCTTGACGTGGTTCATGTCGTTGGGAACAAGCTGTCCGGGCTCGGGCTTGTCCGTCTTGCCTTCACGTGCGATGCGTTCGTCATATTGTTTGCGCATGTCCGGCAGTGTTTCCGGCGGGCGGACGCGATAGCGGACATATTGTTCGAGCGTGTCGAGAACGAGCAGGGAGGTGTTGGGCGTCACAAGGCCGAACTGCTTGCCGGCGGCGGTGACGGTCGCTTCCGCCGCGTTGTCCGCAATCAACGACGCAATCAGCATCTGGCTGTAGTTCGTGCGGAGCAGACTGCCTTTCGGCGCGTCCGCCGTGTTCAGATTGAAGCTCAGCGTCTGCTGTTTGCCGCCGAATTTGACGATGACATCCAATTTGTGGTTGCCTTCCGGCAGAAGGCTCGCGACGGCGAGTTTGCCGGATTCAAGGCGAGACTGGCATTCATTGGCTATGTCCTTGCCGTCGAGGAAGATAGCGGAAACGGCAACGGACGTCGCATTGAAGGTGGCGATGGCTTCGTCAAGACCGAGCGTGCGGAGGTCGATGACCTGTCCGCCAGCCTTTTGCGACAGTCTGCGGAGACTGGTGATGTTCTGGTCGCGGTCTTGGAAAATGGCGTTGATCTGGCGTTGCGCAAGATCGACGGTCTTCAGATCCGGCCCGAAATTATCCAATCCGTCCGAACAGAGAATGACATTCGCGTTGGCTGGCGTGGCGGCGATGGCGGCGGCGATGTTGGACGCGCCGTCGAACGGAATCTGGCGGATGGCATCGACAAGAGCCTTCGGTGAATTGAACGTGGCGGGTTGCAACGGTTTGTCGCGGAAAGCGATCAGCGTCAACGGCTTATTCTGCGGGAGGATTTTTTCAAGGAATGCGAATTCGGCATCGTGGTCGGTCTTGTCACGGGAGGCGGAAGCGTCCCACAGGACAACGGACGGCGGTTCTTTCGCGGCCGCGGCAGGCGTTTCGATGAGCGCGTCAACGGCGAAATAGCAATTGCCGTCCACGGCTTTTTCGGCGACGGCGCTTTGGAGCGGGGCGGTCATGATGGAGACGTTCAAATCTTCCGAAAGGGCGATGTCCTTCAGTTCCGTTTCGGCGACGTAGAGGTTCTGCCATGAGCCGAACGACAGGTTGGAGAACTTGCCTTCACGGACTTCGGGAGCCTTCTGCGCGGCGGCGACTTCAATGCGCAACTTGAAGGAACGCAACGGCTTCTCAAAACGGAGCGGTTGCTTGTAGTAAGTCGCATAGTCGTTGCCTTCTTTGACGATATCGACTTTGGAGACGTATTTGACGCGAATCTGACGTGTGGCATTCGCACGCAACGGATAGATGCGCGTCTTGAAGACGTTGCCGGCGGATTGTTCGACGAGGCCTGGATCAATGCCTTGCCGTACAAGCTCTTCAAAAACGACGCGCGCCTTCTCCTTTTCGACGATGACGCCGTCAACGAGCACGCCGTTGATGTCCAACGCGTAGCCGGAGACGGTCGCGTCCGTCGGCAGCGGGAAGTAGAGTTCGCCTTCCAACACGCGCGGATTCGGATTGTAGAACGTGATGGTCATCGTCGTCTCCGCATGGACGCCGTTGACGGCGGCGCGGATATCGACGTCACGCACTTCGATGGGCTGCGCCTGGACTTCTGGCGGCAGTTTGATGGTGATTGGTTCGATGATGATCGGCGGACGGGGGATTGGCGGACGCGGAATGATGTTTTTGTTGTTTTCCTGCGCGAAGAGCGCCAACGATGCGATGCAGCAGACGGTGAGCAGTTTCATTTTCCTTCCTCTTGTTTGATGGTTCCATACAGGCCGAAAAGCGGCCTCCTATACATTATAATAATAGACGTTTGCTAAAAAGCAAACATGCGGTGGGTGTAGCGACGGCGTCTTGCCGTCAATGTGATTTCATATCATTAGACGAATGACAAGGCTAAATCTTATGGAAAACAGACGATTTTTTTGTAAAAAGCATCATTCAAACTAGAAACCTATAGAGACAGAGATGCAAAAATTCTAATGCAATGGTCTTTTTTTTGAGTCTCAGAAGTCTTCAGTTGTCTCAGTTGTCCCCTTGAAACGGCGGTAGTGGCGCGTGTCGCCTTCGTTTCCCAACGGCGAGACGCCGATGGGACTTCCTTTGCCCAACGGCGAGACGCCGATGGGACCTCAAGACAACAGAAAATTCAGATCGTCCAGCGTAAATTTTGGCGGGAGGCCTTTGTTTTCATGGTCAAGAATGGAATCGGCCAGTTTTCGTTTATTCTGCTGCATTTGCAGGACTTTCTCTTCAATCGTGTCTTTCGTAATGACTTTGCATGCAAAGACATGGCTCGTCTGGCCGATGCGGTAGGCGCGGTCGATGGCCTGCGCTTCCGTGGCGGGATTCCACCATGGATCGAGCAGGAAGATATAGTCAGCCGCCGTGAGATTGAGGCCGACACCGCCCGCCTTGAGGCTGATGAGAAAAGCGGCGATGTCTGGATTTGTCTGGAATGACTTGACTTGCGCTTCGCGGTCAGGCGTTTGTCCATCCAAATAGGCGTAGGGGAGATTGAGCTGTTGAAGCCGTGCTCCGACGATTTTCAGAAATGTTGTAAACTGCGAGAACACAAGCACTTTATGATGCTCATGGGCCAGATCGGCGATTTTGTCCAAAACAAGCGTGAGTTTGGCGGAATCGTCTGATGAACGTGCGCTGTCCAACAGGCCTGGATGGCAGGCCGCCTGGCGGAGGCGGAGCAATGCGACAAGCGAATCCATGGTTGATTGTCCTGCGACTTTTTCATCTTCCTCCGCAAGCAGTTTCTGACGGAAATAAAGCCGAAGATTTTCGTATTCAGCGCGTTGCGCATCATCTAGCTCACACCAGAGGACAAGTTCCGTCTTAGGCGGCAGCTCTGTGGCGACTTGTTGTTTCGTGCGGCGCAAGATGAACGGATGGACTGCCTTGCGGATTTTTTCAATCGTCTTGGCAGGAATCTGTCCGTTAGGCGCGAACGTCGGTGTGCGCAGAAGGCTTCCAAAGAGGCCTGGATTCAGAAACTCCAGCTGTGACGCGAGTTCCGACAGCGAATTTTCGATTGGCGTTCCCGTCATGGCGATACGGAAGTCCGCCTTGATGAGCCGCGCGGCTTCGGCCGCGGCGGCGTTGGCGTTTTTGATGGTCTGCGATTCGTCGAGAACGCATGTGTCAAACGGAATCTTCGCGAGTTTCAAAGCGTCGTTGCGAAGCGTGCCATAGGTCGTCAGAACGATGTCGTCATGGTCGAAGGCATGTGGATCACATGAACGGCCAGCGCCTGCATGAATGTGCACTCGCAGATGTGGCGCGAATTTTTGTGATTCGGACATCCAATTGAAAATGAGTGACTTAGGAACGACGACCAGCGTCGGATGGTTGCAACCTTGCGCATGCCGCGAATCGATGAACGCGAGAATCTGGATGGTTTTGCCGAGGCCCATGTCGTCTGCCAGACAGGCCCCGAGATGGAGGTCGTGCATGGCGAGCAGCCAGCCAAGGCCTTCCCGCTGGTAGGGACGGAGCGTCGCGCGGAACGACGGCGGTGGATCCGTCGGAACGGGCGTGATGTCGCGAAAATGTTGTGCATTTTCGCGGAACGCTTCGTCGAATTCGACCTTCTGCTCTTCGAGCAATGTTTCGACAAGCGCCGCCTGTTCTAGCTTGAAACGCAAGGCGTTACCGGCCTTTTCGCCAAGCTCTGTCAGAACTGTGAAATTCTGCAGCCAGTCCAATGGAAGCAGGCCGTATGTGCCGTCGTCAAGACGGACGGCATTGCTGCCTTCGGCCTGCGCTTTGAGAATATCCGGTAGGGGAACAGACTGTCCGTCGAATTCGATTTCCGCTTCCAAATCGAACCAATCGATTCCGGACTTCATGACCGGCTGTTTCACTTGCGGTTTGCGGTAGGTCTTGCCTTCCGCCGTGATGAACCAATCTTCGTTGACGAGTGTTTTGACGGCGTCGTCAAGCTTGGACGGATGGAGCTTCCAGCCGAGCTCTTCGGAGCCTGCCTTGTTGTTGAAGCGGAAGCCAAGTTCCTGCATACGAAGCTTCAAGGCCTCTTCGGCCATGGTATTGCGGATGATAAGCGCGTTCGGTGAACGCGCGTTGAGTTTCGTCTTCGATTCGAATTCATCGACGATGACGGAATCGTAATCGAACGACAAAATGGCGTGGAGCTGTTCATGCCCTTGGTATTTGTAGATGGCCGTCCGGATGTAGAGGCGGCCTTTGACAGGCGGCGTAAGCAGTTGCGGTTTCAATTCTTCCGGCAAGTTTGCGAGCGGAAGAGACGTGGTCGCCGTCAAAAGTCTTGCGAATCGTTGGGCGGGTTCGAATGAAAACGGTCGCGCAGGGGAAGTTGTCAGTTTGAGGGCCGTCTCTTCCGCATGGTTGAAATCACAACGAAGCAGGCTGTTTTTTGTGAGAACGAACGATGGCGGAAAGATGGCAAGTAGTTGGTCTGGAGAGACATCTGAAAATCTTGGAACAGGCAGGAAGGACTGATCGGCTTGTGGTAGAAAATCAACGTCGAACGTGATGGGATGCGATAGATCAATGGTTGCCGCATGAAGCTTGCGAGGCTGTTCGGCGGAGGATGTCCAACGGAGGAGATTGCGGCCATCCATCATTTCGAAGAAACGTTGGCAGAATGAAATTGGAAGTTGATAAACGTTGGGCGGCAATGATTTGTCCCGTGGAATCGAACATTGGAGAAGGATTGCCAATGGTCTGGAATCGACGATGGATGATTCGTCAATTAACAGTGGTTTAGCTGGAAATGGCTTCTCGCCCGGACGGGCTGTCTGACGCCAATAGACATCGAAACGGATAGCGTCGCGTTTCGGCGGTTGTAGTTCAATCGGTATTACGAAAATGATTTGTGTTGCGTTATTTGGCGTATCCAACTGGATTTTGATTGGCCGCGAATAGCTTTGTGGGCCGCGTTGGTCTTCGTCTTCGACGCGGATGGCTGGACGCGTTTTTTCCGGCTGATATTGAAGTTCGTTGTCGTTGGAAGGCGTGGAAGTCGTTGTCGGAAAACGCATGGAAACGTTATGCTTCAATGCGAACTGCAAATCGCCGGATTGCTCCGCCAGTTTGAGAGCCGTCCAGAGATGCGGGCAGACGCCGTCTGCGGGACAGTCGCATTCTGGAACGAGACGACGGTCTTTGACGGTAAGCGAAACGGTGAAAAGTTGTTCGCCATCATGGACTTCCGCCGTCAGACGGTCGGGCGCGCCCATAAGAAGACTCGCTTGCGGCAACAGCTCTTCGCCGCGCTTCAATTGTTCTTCTGTGAAATTGACTCTGAACTTATCCACGGGAATCAAAGACTACCATTGACGGCGGGGCAGACTTCGCGGAAATTGCAACTCCTGCAGTTGTATTCATTTGGATTGCAGGGGAAATCCTCTTCCTCCGCGACATTGTTCGCGACATCCTTCAGCTTCGCCTTCATGGCCTGCGCGGATGTGAGAATCTGGTCTTTCACGGAGACGAGCAGGGCGGCGTCAACGGAAAAGTCGCTCATGTGTGCGCCATCGTACAGGAAAACGCCGTGCGGGGCGATTTTCTCAATGGGCGTAAACCATTTTTCAAGAGCGTATAACGCATAGCAACCAAGCTGGAAACGCAGCGCGTCCTTTTTCTCCGAACCTGTCTTCCAATCGATGATATGTAGGACACCGTCTGGATCCGTATAGGCGAAATCGACTGCACACCAGACCTTTAGGTCATCGATTTGGAATGTGTCGAGCGTGTCGATCGGTTTCCAGTTCAAAAACGGGACGCTTTTGATTGTTCGGACGACGGCGGAGTTTGCAAAATTGTCAACACATTCGAGAACACGTTCTTTGATGGCGTCCGTCTCTTCTTTTGGAACGTGTTTGCCGTCTCCGTAGTAGAGTTCGAAAAGATTGGTCTTTTTCGGATATTGCTTCCAAACTTGATTGACGGAATCACGCCAACCGCTGCGCATCGCCTGAAGGGCTTTTTCCTTCAATTCATCCGCCGTTGGGAAGACGGCTTCGCCGCGGGAATAGGCGGTCAGCGTGTCTTTAATTAAATCATGGATGATGGAACCGATCCATGTGACCATCGGGCGGATGTTCTTCAAAATGTAGAGCTTGCGCGTTTTTTCATCCGCGTCGGCTTCCCAACCGCCCCATGAGCCGTAATGGTTGTAGTAGTACGCCTTTGGGCAGGAAATGAAAAGTTGATGACGCGAAACGGACCAGGAGAATTCGTTGACGAGTTTTTTCGGCATGGGGAAACTGGAGAGAACAGGAAGTTCTGGATATTCTGGAAGTTCTGGATATTCTGGAATGAATAGGGCTGAATGGTAATTATTATTTCTATTTACCATATTCCCTATAGAAGAAAAGGCAAGTCGTCAGGCGTTTTTGTCTTGGCGTCTTTGGCGGAAAAACGATTGGAGGATTTCGCGGGCTTCGTCTTCCAACAGGCCTGACTGGACTTCCACCTGATGGAGCATGCCGCTGAATCCCGTGATATCGAGAGCGGAACCGGCGGCTCCCATGCGCGGATCCGGACAAGCGAAAACAAGCTTGCCGAGACGCGCGTTTACCATGGCTCCTGCGCACATGGCGCATGGTTCTTTGGTCACAAACAGTGTGCAATCATCCAGCCGCCAATCGCCTTTGGCCGCTGAAGCTTGCGTCAACGCAAGGATTTCCGCATGTGCCGTCGCGTCTTTCAGAAGTTCGACTTGATTGTGGGCACGGGCGATAATGCGGCCCTGCCAAAGGACAACGGCACCAACGGGAACTTCGCCTTCCTCCGCGGCTAAATTGGCCTGCGAGAGAGCCAGACGCATGCAGGCTTCATCCGTGTAGATGGTCACAGGCTTGTCGTTGGAGGAATTCTGCGTCATCAGGAGAGCGTCTCGTCTTTGGGGAAGGATTTCGGATCCGAATCAATGGCGGTGATGATTTTCATCATTTCCGAAGGGGAGGTCGCATCCCGAAGATCTTGGACGAGAGAGGTTTCCGCGCAGAGGATACAAATCCGCTGAAGCAACTTGAGATGTAGATCGCTGTCCAGACAGCAGACGAGGAAGAAAATATCCGTCTTTTCATTGTGGAGGGCTGTCGCACCGAAGAAAATAGGCTGTTCCAATTTGGCGATGCAGATGAAGGAATCGCTGAAAAGCTCTACTTGCAACTTGCGGTTCGGGTGGGGGATAGCGACGCCGAAATCAATGGCTGTTGAAGCGGTTAATTCACGTTCGTGCAGTTCTTTATAAAGATCATTCGGATCATAGAGATAGCCTGAATTTTCCGCGAGTTTGACGAGTTCCTTCAGGACGGCCGGCATGGATTTCGCCTGCATGTCCGTTTCCATCAATTCCTCCATGCAGAGCTCCGCAATGATCGGTTCCTCTTCCGCCTCTTCCGGAATGGACGTGCGCGGATTGGAGGGCTTTTTCTTCTTGTCGCCGTTTTTCTTGCGGGAGACCGAATGTTTGATAATCTTCTGGGAGCACCATGCGTCCAAAGCGTCTTGGTCGAAGAAGAAACGCTTGCCCTGCTGCTGGCAGGGGATTTCGCCTTGGACAGCCATGGACGTCAATTCGCTGGCATCCATTTTGAGGAAGTCTGCTGCTTGTTCTAATGTAAGACGATGAGGAGCCATATTACAGCTAAAAGCTAAAAGCTGAAAGCTTAAAGCAAATACAAAAGTTGGAAGCTAAAGCAATACGAAGGGATAAAAAAGGATAGCGGGGATAAAAAAGAAAACTAGAATATCCAGAACATCCAGAACATCCAGAATATCCAGAACATCATAGAAAAACGCCGTTTACGAATGCTCGCAAACGGCGTTTGGAGAAGCTTTTCTAGACGAAATTACTTCGTGGCGTCCTTGACGGCTTCAGCAGCTTTGTCAATGGCCTTGTCGGCTTCTTTCTTGGCGTCCTTGGCGGCGTCTTTGACGGCGTCAGCGGCCTTGTCGGCTTCTTTCTTGGCGGAGTCAACAGCGGCGTCGATCTTGTCGCCGATGGTCTCTTCTTTCTTGCAGCCAACGAACGGGATGGCCAGCATGGCGGCCAGAGCGATGAGCATGAGTTTCTTCATTTTTCGATTCCTTGTTTGTTTGTTAATTAAATAACCGTGATGACGGTAAATAATTGCTATTAATGTAATCTTTAATTTGCAAACTGCAAATTTTCCGATGTGGAAGGGATGAACGGGACGAAAGGGACGGGTTAGTTTTCAGGCGTTGTGTTTTCGCCATTCTCCTGCGTTTCATCCGTGGTGTCTTCCACGTCTTCCGCATCTTCGTCGTCTTCATCGCCTTCCATGGAGCGTTGGGCCTCTTCCTGTTTGGCTTGGAATTCCGCTTCGACGGCGGCCATTTCAGCCTCTTCGAGAGCCTTCTGCTTGTTGGCGGCGATTTCCTCTTCGGAGAGTTCGTCCATGAGCGCGGCGAACGCGACTTTGTCGTTTTCGTTGAGGCGCATGACGATGGTGCCGTAAGTGGCTCGGCCGCAGAGCTTGAAGTCCGCGCAACGCAGACGGACCATGAGGCCTTGGACGGATGTGAGGATGATTTCCTTTTCGGAATTCGCCTCAATCTGGATGGCGCTGACGACTTGGTCGCCTTCGCGCAGCTTGATGGACGTGACGCCCTTCGATCCACGGCGGGTGAGACGATACTTGCGGGAGCTGTTATCGGAAGACGTCGCGGTGGTTTCGTCGGCGTTTTCGGCTTCCGTCGCTTCGACGGTTTCCGCCGGTTCCGTAACATCTTCCTGTTCAGTCTGTTCAGCTCCATCTGGCGAATCGGACGGCGCGGGCAGAGCGGCTACATCGGCAGGATCGGAAGCTCCGATCGGCGTGCGTTTGCCGAAGCCGTTGGCCGTCACGACGAGCAGTTCTTCGTCCGCCTTGAGGACGGCCATGGCAACGATGGTGGAAACCTGCTTGCCACTGGAATCCTTCAGATTCATGCCTTTCACACCCGCGGCTTGACGGCCCATCGGGCGGATATCCGTCTCGCGGAAGCGGCAGGCCATGCCGTTGGCGGCGGAGAGCAGAATCTCTTGATTACCATCCGTCAGCTTGGCGTCGATCAGATCGTCGTCTTCATCGAGCGTGATGGCGATGATGCCTTTGCGGCGGAGATTCTTGAAGGCCTTCAGTTCGGTCTTCTTGATGGTACCGTTCTTCGTGACCATGACGACATAGGCGTTATCGATATCGACGCGCGGGCTGGCAATCATGGCGCGGACCTTTTCGTCCGGCTGCAACTGCAGGAGGTTGACGAGAGCCTTGCCTTGGCTGTCGCGAGCGCCCTCCGGAATGTCGAACGCGCGGAGCCAATGCATAAGTCCTTTGTTTGTAAAGAAGAAGATGTAGTCATGCGTGCAGCAGGTCAGAAGCATCTGGACGTAGTCTTCATCCTTCGTCTTCATGCCTTTGAAGCCCTTGCCGCCGCGGTTCTGCGTGTCATAGGCGTCCGCCGGAACGCGTTTGATGTAACCGGATGCGGAAATCGGAATGACGCAGATTTCGCGGGCGATGAGATCTTCCATGTTGATTTCGGATTCGCCCGGAACGATGAGCGTACGGCGCGGATCGGCGTATTTCGCCTTGACGTCGATGAGTTCGGAGCGGACGACGCCGATGATTTCTTCACGGGAGGAGAGCAGTTTGTTGTAGTATTCGATCTTGCGCTGCAGTTCGGCGTGTTCAGCCTGCAACTGCTCGACGACCAGACCCGTCAATTGGAAGAGACGCATGTCCAGAATGGCCTTCGCCTGACGGTCGCTGAGGAGGAAACGCTCCATCAACGTCGTGGCGGCGACATCGCGGTTCGGGGAGTTGCGGATGATGTGGACGACTTCGTCGATGTTCGCCTGCGCGATGAGCAAGCCCTGTACGATGTGGTCGCGTTCTTCGGCGATGCGCAGTTCGTATTTCGTGCGGCGGGTGATGACTTCTTCGCGATGATCGAGATACGCTTCAAGAATCTGCTTGAGGTTGAGCGTACGCGGACGGTTTTTGTCAACGACGAGGAATTGGGCGGGCAGCGTCGTTTCCAACGGCGTCATCGAATAGAGTTGATTGAGAATGACGGAGCCCATGGCGCCGCGTTTCACATCGATGATGATGCGGATACCGACTTCGGAGGAGGAGATGTCCGCGATGTTCGTGATGCCGACGATGCGCTTTTCGTTGACGAGATCGGCGATCTTCTTGACCATCTCTTCCTTGTTGACGGCATAGGGGATCTCCGTGATGATGATCTGCTCTTTGCCGTTGGATTCTTCAACAGTCGCTTTGCCGCGCAGATGGACGGAGCCACGGCCCGTCTCATAGAGTTGGATGATGGAGTTGATGCCTTGGATGATGCCGCCCGTCGGGAAGTCCGGGCCAGGCAGCCAACGCATCAGTTCGCGGATGGAAATACGCGGGTTGTCGATAAGAGCGACGGTCGCGTCAATGACTTCACCAAGATTGTGCGTCGGGATGTTGGTGGCCATACCGACGCCGATGCCGGTGCCGCCATTCACGAGAATGTTCGGGAAGCGGGCGGGCAGGACGGCGGGCTCGACGCGCGTTTCGTCGAAGTTGGGGAGCATATCGACGGTGTCTTTTTCAAGATCCGCAAGTAGCTCTTCCGCAAGACGTTCGAGACGGCATTCCGTATAACGATAGGCGGCGGGCGGGTCGCCGTCAATGGAACCAAAGTTACCTTGGCCTTCGATGAGCGGGCAACGCATGTTGAAATCCTGCGCCATGCGGGCCAGCGTGTCATAAACGGCCTGGTCGCCGTGAGGATGGTAGTTACCGATGACTTCACCGACGACTTTCGCGCACTTTTCTGTCTTGTGCGACTTGCTGAAGCCGAGGTCGTGCATGGCCCAGAGGATGCGGCGGTTGCCGGGCTTCAAACCATCGCGCACATCCGGAATGGCGCGTCCAACATTCACGGACAGTGAATATTGGAGATAGTTGAAGTGCATGATCTCCTCGATCGCGGAGAGCTTGTCGTTCTTGCCGAGATTCTCCTCGGTGAAGCCGAGTGATTTCTTGTCGATCTTGCTATTGGTTGCTTTAGAGGTATTTGGGGTGTTTGGGGTATCTTCTGACATGGTGGTTACCTTCCGTTATGGCAATGCTCAGATATCGAGGTTCTTCATGGATTCGGCGTGCATTTCGATGTATTCGCGCCGCGGTTCGACAAGGTCGCCCATGAGGAGCGTGAAGAGCTTTTCAGCCTGGACGCAGTCCTCCATGGTGACTTTGAGCATCTTGCGGTTGGTGGGATCCATGGTGGTCTCCCAAAGCTGTTCGGGATTCATTTCACCAAGACCTTTGTAGCGCTGGATCGTGAGGCCTTGGCGGCCGATGGCGATGATCTTGTCGTAAATGTCTGAAAGCGTGAAGACATCGACGGGCGGCTTCTCGCCTTGGCAGATTGTTGCAACGGGGCCTTCCTGCTTGGCGAACATGGCTTGATCCGAGAAGCCCGCGTTGGCGAGCTGTTCGGCGATGTTCTGCAGGGAGAAGGCTTCCGTGATGTGGATGGTGTCGATGAAAGCGGCGGATGAGAAGTTCGCGAGCTCCTCTTCCGTGCCGTTCGGCAGCAGTTCCGCCTTCAGCTTCGCTTCAAGTTCGCTGATGATGTCATGCTCCTGTTCGGAGGTCGTCGCGAAATGGCGCGTCGTGGAACCGTCGGTTTCGCGGACGTTGATCATGTATTCCGGATAGCGGCCGAGCTCATGGGCTTTCGCGATGAAACCGTCCGGCGTGAGATCGTAACGATGGAGCGAACCCGCGAGACGGATGTATTCGCGGATGTTCTGGATGATTTGCGCGATGGAATCGACGGGAACTTCCGAGCCGTCTGGACGTTTCAACGTGATGTCCTGCAGACCGAGTTTGAGGAGGATGGCGGCCAGATGGTCTTCGCTGTCAACATATTCGTCATGTTTGCGGCGCGTTACTTTGAAAAGCGGCGGTTGGGCGATATAGACGTAGCCTGCGTCGATCAGCGGCCGCATCTTGCGGTAGAAGAACGTCAACAGCAACGTCGCGATATGGGAGCCATCGACATCGGCATCGGTCATGATGACGATGCGGTGGTAGCGGGCCTTGGCGGGATTGCAGCATTCGAAATCGTCCGGATTGTCATCCGTCGGCGCATTGCCGAAGCCGCAGCCGATGGCTTTGCGGAGGGATTCGATCTCTTCATTCTTCTCCATGCGTTCGATGGAGGCCTTCTCGACGTTGAGGATTTTGCCGCGGATGGGCAGGATGGCCTGATAGCGTGAGCAACGGCCCGTCTTGGCGGAACCACCGGCGGACTGTCCCTCGACGATGTACAATTCGCAGAGCGTAGGATCCTTTTCCGCGCAGTCGGCCAACTTGCCGGGCATGGATCCGGAATCCAACGGAGACTTGCGGCGCGTGTTTTCACGCGCCTTGCGGGCGGCTTCGCGGGCCTGTGAGGCCAGCATCGTCTTTTCGATGATGTGGAGGGCTTCTTGCGGATGCTCTTCAAAATATGTTGTCAACGTCTCATAGACGATGGAGCCGACAATACCCGCGACTTCCGAATTGCCGAGTTTCGTCTTCGTCTGGCCTTCAAACTGCGGGTCTTTCACCTTCACGGAAATGACGGCCGCGAGGCCTTCGCGAACGTCCGCTCCGGAGACGGTTGGCTCGTTTTTGTATTTCGGGATGCTCTTGATGTAGTTGTTGACGCAACGCGTGATGGCGCCTTGGAAACCCGTCAGATGCGTACCGCCTTCAATTGTGTTGATGTTGTTGGCGTAGGTGTAGATGGATTCGTTGTAACCGTCGTTGTACTGCATGGCGATTTCCGCTTCGAGATCGGACTTGACGGTCTTGAAGTAGATGACGTCATGGAGGGCGTTCTTATCAGCGTTCAGATGGGTGACGAACTCCTTCAGGCCGCCAAGATAGTGATAGACCTCTTCACGCGGCACATCAGCCCGCATGTCGCGCAGGGTGATGCGGATGCCGGCGTTCAGGAAGGCGAGTTCGCGGAGGCGGTTCTGCAAAATGTCCCATTTGTATTCCGTGACGGAGAAGATTTCCGGATCCGGCTTGAATTTGACGGTCGTTCCCGTTTTGGATGACTGGCGGATCTTTTCCAACGGGCTGGTCGTGTTGCCGCGGGAGAATTTCATCTCATGTTCATAGCCGTCGCGATTGATTGTGAGGACGAGCCATTCGGAGAGGGCGTTGACGCAGGAGACGCCGACGCCGTGGAGGCCGCCGGAGACTTTGTAGGCGGAGTGGTCGAATTTACCGCCGGCATGCAGAACCGTTAAGGCGACTTCGCAGGCAGGTTTCTTTTCGACGGGATGGATATCGACAGGGATGCCGCGGCCGTCGTCCGACACGGTGATGGAATTATCGATGTTGATGACGACTTCGATGTTGTGGCAGTAGCCGGCGAGCGCTTCGTCAATGGAGTTATCGACGACTTCATAGACGAGATGGTGGAGGCCGCGTTCATGTGTGTCGCCGATATACATGGAAGGGCGTTTGCGGACGGCTTCCAGCCCTTCCAGAACGGTGATCTGAGAGGCGTTGTATTCGGCGGGATTAGGAGGCGGCGTCTGTGGTTGCTGTGGCTGCTCAGCGGCCTGTGGCGTTTCGTTTGCCGTCTGCGGCTCTGGCTGCTGCGGCGTTGTTTCGTTGATGTTTTCGTTTTCGTCTGGTGACATGTGGTTTTCCTAAGACTAAGGTGATTGTTAAAAAACAACTTTCCTTTACTATAATATATAATTATTAAATTACAAGGACGCGCATACGCGCATGTGCGCGTATGCGCGAGATAATTTGTGGTAAAATTGGGATATCTGGGATGATCATTTGATTTTGCGGATATCTCTGAAATCGCAGATATTCCAGATGAAAACGTCCCCAAAACGCCAAAAAGCCCAGTCATCAGCTGATGACTGGGCTTTACAATTGGCGGAGTTGACGAGGCTCGAACTCGCAACCTTCGCCGTGACAGGGCGATGCTCTAACCAATTGCGCTACAACTCCGTTTGAGCGTTTTTCAAAACCTGGCGGAGTTGACGAGGCTCGAACTCGCAACCTTCGCCGTGACAGGGCGATGCTCTAACCAATTGCGCTACAACTCCAGGTTTTGTCAGACGTCGTTTTCCAACGACGCCCTTTAAATTACCGCCATTTCCGCAAAATACAAACCATTGGCGGAAAAAAAGCACTTTTTTTTCTGCAAAGGGACAAAAGGGACATGAGGGACAAAAGGGACAAAAGGGACAGATGCGGCCATGCGGAGTCGCTTTAGTCCTTTTGGTCCCTTTCTCTTAATAGTCTCTTGCAGACGGTTCGGGAGCCTTCTCCAGAAGACGGGCGACGATGTCGTCCGCCGTGACGCCTTCAGAATCGGCCGTGAAATTGGTGAAGAGGCGGTGCCGTAGGACGGGCAGGGCGATGGCTCTTACGTCGCCGCAGGACACGTTGACGCGGCCTTGCAGGATGGCTCGTGCTTTGGCTCCCAACACAAGGCATTGCGCGGCACGCGGTCCCGCGCCGCAATGGATGTACTGTTTGATGAAATCCGGAGCCTCATCCGATTTCGGCCGCGTCATGCGGACGAGACGCGTCGCGTATTTGACGACATGCGGCGAGACTGGCAAGTCGCGAACGATGGCTTGAATGCGCACAAGCTCTTCTGCAGAAAGCAGTTGATTGAGTTCCACCTTCTTCCGCGTCGTCGTCGCCATGACGATCTGCTCCTCTTCGTCGGCTTCCGGATAATCGACGAGAATGTTGAACATGAAGCGGTCCAGCTGGGCTTCCGGCAATGGATAGGTACCTTCCTGTTCAAGAGGATTCTGTGTCGCGAGAACGAAGAACGGCGGCGGCAATTTGAAGAGCTGGTTGGACGCCGTGACCTGCTTCTCCTGCATGGCCTCCAGCAGGGCGGCCTGCGTTTTCGGCGGCGTACGGTTGATTTCATCCGCCAGTAGCATGTTCGTGAATACAGGCCCTTTAATAAAGCGGAATGACCGCTTGCCCTGTTCATCGACGTCGAGAATGTCCGTTCCGATGATGTCGGACGGCATGAGATCCGGCGTGAACTGAACGCGTTTAAATTGAAGCTTAAGGATTTGCGCAAGCGTCGAAACCATCAGTGTTTTGGCGAGGCCGGGCAGGCCGATCATCAGGCAGTGGCCGCCGGCCGCGATGGCGATGAGCAACTCCTGCGCGACTTGCTGTTGGCCGACGATGACGCGTCCAAATTCGCTGAAGACGCCGTTGATGGTTTTGCCGATGGCTTTGATGTCGTCTGGATTGACGCCTGACGCCGACAATGACGGCATGGCGATCGTCTCATGATACTGCGATGATTGCGACGGTTGCAGGGAGATTTCCTGGCCGGGCTCGAAGCGTGTCGTGACTTGTCCGAACTGAATGGTGCATGCCGATTTGATGAGGCAGCTTTGAATCCGCTGGTCATTGACAACGGTTCCGTTCTGGCTGCCGAGATCCTCCAGTTTCCATGCTCCCGCGACCAACGTGAACGCCGCATGCTGTCGCGAGATGCTGCCATGGTTGAGCACGATGTCGCAATCTTCGATTCTGCCGACGGAACAGCGTCCGCCGTCGAATTGGAACTCCTGGCCGCTGTTCGGCCCATCTGTGACAATTAGTTTCGCCATGGCAGTGATTCCTATGGGGATTGGGAATTGTAGAAATAAATGCGACGGCGGGACGCCGCCGCCACACCTTACAATTTAACGGTTTCGCCGGCCTTGATGGACATCGGGGCGTTGTCGGCAGTGAACCAGATTTCCGTCGCAGACGGATTGTAGATCATCGAGCCGTCGGCCGAAACATCCAACGCGCGGACGGCTTTGACATAACGGCAGATTTCGATGTTCGTGGCATACCAGATGTCTTCTTTGCCGGTCATCTGCTGGCAGAAGTTTTCGATGTCTTCCCAATTGTTGTTGTTGTCGAATTCATAGGCGTGGCCCCAGACGAAGAAAACGGCAAGCGGATATTTGATGTTCAGGAAGTTAGGAATGAGCGGGAGGGCGTCACGATGATGGCAGGTCGGATGCCATGCGAGAAAATCGTTGGGCAGGCCGAAGGCCTTCGTGGCGGCCGTCGTGCGGCAGCAATGGATACCGGCGGCGCGGAGGATCTCGATAACTTCATCATTGTGCGTCCCATAGGGATATGACATGGAGAGGACGGGATAACCCGCCAGTTCTTCGATGCGTTTGCGGTCTTCCCACACTTCGCGCATGATTTCCCCACGCGGAATCCGTTCCAGGAAGGGATGCGTCGCGGCATGGCAGGAGACTTCATGGCCTTTGTACAGCGTCGCGACTTCTTCCGGCTCGATTTTTCCTTTGTTGCCGAACGTGGCGGAGTTGAGATGGAACGTACCTTTGATGCCGTAGCGGTTGAAGATTTCAACGAGCCGACGGTCAGCGACGACACCATCGTCATAGCTCATGGTCAAAGCCTTGTTCTTGCCTTGGGGAAAAACGAAACGCGTTCTCATGGTAGCTCCTTGTTTGTTGAAATGGATTTAGCTATGGTTGTCAAAATGATGTTTTCAATCGTTTCAGCGTTTTGCGACAGCCGTTCGCGAAGGTCGGGCGGCGCGACAAGACGGATGGCAAACGTCCGCAAATAGTCGCTTTCAAGCGACTTGCGATGGTCTTTGTCGTTTTCCAACAGCCAGAAATCCTGTTGACGTCGGCTACAGGAAAAAACGCGCAAGTCTTTTGGAATGAGCTTTTTGAAGTAAGGCATGGCCGCGAACAGCACGTCGCCGGGGGCGCATCCGCAACTGGCCGCGATTTCATCTTCCAACGCGATGAGATTCTGCGGCGACTGTGCGAAGGCGGAGAAATCGCGAAGATTGGCGCGTTGCCATTCATGGACGGTGAGCGGTTTATCCGCCTGCCGTTCGACGTATGCGTATCCAGCAGGCTTCAAGGCTAGAAAAGTCTTGTACAGGAAGCGGTTACGCAAAGCTTCGACCAGTTTTTTTGCAACGGGATGACGGACGGAGACAAGCCACGATTCCAGTTCGTTGTCCGTCATGTCCCACAACGAATCGCTGTTTTTGTCTTCTGCCTCAAGTTCCTGCTGGACAGCGCGTTGCAACATTCGTTGCGCGGCTAGGGCGGTTTTGTTGAGATAGCCGTGCTGATGGAGATAGGAGTAGAATTTCTGAAGTTGTTTGGCGTCTTCGATGAATTTCTGCTCGATGGCCAGCCCGTCTTCCGTGAAAAGCGTGTAGAATTGGATTTTCTCGATGTCCGGCGTACCGTGGAAGCCGATGTGGAGGGCGTCTCGCATGAGATAATCAAGTTTGTCCGTACCGAGATTGCGGTCGGAAATCCAGTTGGCGAGCGGATTGCCGCCGGTCAGCATGGCGGCGATGTCGTCATCGTCAAGACCGCAGGCTTTGATGGCGTCATGCATGTCATGGATTCGGCGGATTCCGCAGGAATGGTGGTCGCCTTGCAGGACGGGTTCGATTTGATGGGAGAACGGGCCATGGCCGATGTCATGGAGAAGCGCAAAGGCCTGAAGAAGACGTGCTTCATCCGCTGGAAGCCGCTGGATTCGGCAGAGTCGTTGCGTAAGCGCTAAGACGCCGATGGTGTGTTCAAAACGCGTATGGACGGCTCCCGGAAATACCAGATAATTGATTCCCAGTTGTTTACGACCGCGAAGACGCTGGAAGTGCGGATGTTCCACGATGGGAAGGAAATCCGCAATGTCCGCCGGAGGCGTCGCAGGAATGCAGATGGACTTTCTGGGAATCATGGAGAAAGGATGGCCTATTGTGCGAAGATGTATTCGATGTCGTCGGTCGTGAGATCGTCCAACGAAGCGGGAGCGTCATCGACGATTTTGTGGAAGAGGTTTCGTTTGGAGTCTTGAAGGTCTAAGATCTTCTCCTCCACGGTATTCTGCGCGATGAGCTTGATGGATGTGACGGTTTTTGTCTGGCCGATACGATGCGCACGGTCCGTCGCCTGGTCTTCGACCATCGGATTCCACCATTGGTCGAAATGGATGACGGTGTCCGCTCCCGTGAGATTCAGACCCGTTCCGCCAGCCTTGAGGCTGAGGAGGAAAATCGGTATGTCATCACTGTTGTTGAACTTATCAACGTGGGCTTGGCGGTCTTGCGTCGATCCGTCGAGCCGTTCGAATTTGATGTGCGACTTTTTGAGCCATTCAGGGAAGAGGTCGAGAACAGACGTGAACTGTGAGAAGAGCAGGATGCGGTGGCGCGAGTCGATGGCTTCCAGAATGACTTCCTTCGCGAGATCGAATTTGGCGGACGGGATGTCGTCCGGAAAATCCGCACGGAGATCCTTCGGGAGAAGGATGGGATGGCAGCATGTCTGGCGAAGGCGGAGAAGCATGGCGAGTACGTCGAAACGATGCTGCTTCCAGCCGGTCTTGCGTGCGAAATCGAGAAGGCGGCGGCCCGCGAGCATGAGATTGTCATAAATGGTGCGTTGCTGTTCTGTCAGTTCGCAGAAAAGAACTTGTTCGAGCTTCGGCGGCAGTTCCGCGCAGACATCGACTTTCGTTCTGCGCAGGATAAACGGCTTGATTTGCGCGGCAATGGCGGTCTGCCGCTCTTCCTTTTCCTCTTCCGTCGCTTTCGGGCTGAGATGGAAGTTGCGGTTCGTACCAAGATAACCGGGCAAGAGGAAATCGAACAGCGACCAGATTTCAATCAAGTTGTTTTCGATAGGCGTACCCGTCAGAATCAACTTGTATTCGGCACGTAACCCTTTGCAAGTCTTGGCGTTGGCGGTCTTCGGATTTTTGATGTGCTGCGCTTCATCAAGAATCAGATGGTCGAATTCCATGCCTTCGTATTCAAAACCGTCGCGGCGCAGGAGGGCGTAGGACGTGATGATCAGATCCGCATGTTCCATTTCGCGAAGCTCTTTCGCGCGGTCGTTGCCTTTGATGACCATCGTCTTCAATTGCGGCGTAAACCGTTTGGCTTCAATGGCCCAGTTGTCCAAAAGCGATGTGGGGCAGACGACGAGCGACGGTCTGACGGAGAGTCCAAGCAGTTTGCGCGACAGGATGAGCGCGAGGGCCTGGATGGTTTTGCCGAGACCCATTTCATCGGCCAGAATGCCGTTGAAGCCGCATTCTTCCAACGTGTGGAGCCATTTGAGGCCGTCCGTCTGATAAGGGCGGAGCGTCCGTTTCAACGACGGCGAAATGGGCGGCAGTTTGATTTTGCGATGGTTGAGAATACGGTACTTAAGCTCCTGCCAGCGTTGCTTAGGGCCTTCCCAGAATTCGTCCAATTCGTCGCTCAAAGCCAACGCCTGGCAATGCTGGAATTTCAACGTGCCTTCTTCGTTGCGCTCCACGGCTTTCTGAACGAGATTCTTGATGAGTGACAGCAGATTGGCCGGCAGTTTGACGATGGCACCCGACGGCAGTTTGACGACGTCGCGGTCATTCGAAACGGCCTCCAAAGCGGCCGCGAACGGGACTGGCGTGCCGTCTGCCGCTTTCAACTGACAGGTCGTTTCGAACCAATCCTCCGTCTCGTGTCCTGCCGAAATGGCGAGTTTGGCTTCCGACGTGGCCGCCATGTTCGTGCGGACTTGCGGCGTCCAGAAAACAAGCCAATGCGGTGCGAGTAGGCGGGACGTGCTTTTCATGAACGACCAAATTTTGTCTGGATCTTTCAGGCGGATGCCTTTCCATGAATCGTCCGGCGATTCGAAACCAACTTCACGTAAGAGGTTTATGGCGGTATCTTCGTAGTCGAGATCGCGGCGGATGAAATGGCCGTTCGTCATCAGCATTGGATTGCCGCCGACGCTTGCTCGCGTGCCGTTGTAGTCGAATTTCAAATCGCCGACGAGGCCCTGTTTGTCCCAATCCAGCGTGAGGACGGGTTTGAGCTTGCCGTATTCGACGGAGAATTCCGTGAGATTTTTGTTGCTGATGATCTTGCCAGGGAAACGGCTGGCCGCGCAAAGCTTGTCCAGACGTTCGAGTTCCGCTGGATCTAGTTTGAGTTCAGGGCTTTGGATGAAAAGTCGCAACCAGTTGAGCGGCAGGATTCCAGGGAACCACCAGTATTCAAGATTGCGGCCGATCCAGTAGCCGCCACGCCCCGCGATGAAGGAAAGTTGCTCCGGTTCGAGCACGCCTTGATCTGGAATCATGATTTTTGGGACGATGGACGGCTTGTCGTCCGTCTGCTGTGTGCAAAACGCTATCTGCAACGGCGACAGATGGATATAGACCTGCGCACCGCTACTCGTCGTCAGCATGCGGGAACCGCGGAGGCAGTGGAACAAGTCGGCGACAAGTTCGGTCGTGAGCGTGAAGGAGTCGTTCGACATGTCCGCAAAACGGACGATAAAATTCATGACTTGTTGGATTTGCGGGTCAAAATTGGCGATGGTCATGCCGCCTGCCGCATGGCCTGTCTCGATGAGCCGCTTCAAATTGCCTTGCGCATAGCGGACGCCGCGGAATTCGATATTGGCGGCAATTTCCAGTTTCTGGCTGGGCAGTTCCAACGACGGGAAAGGGCTTTCCTTGCAGACCAGATTCAGCCGCGCATCCGCTTCGGACGTCTGGAGAAAGTGCTTCAATGCATCCATCGTAAGTTCTGATACGGAGGACTTTATGGCGGCGAGTTTGACGCCTTCGTCTTCCTGCGTTGTCTGAACGTCTTCCGAACTGTTGTTGAAAACAGGATCCAGCCGTTCAGGCGATTCTTTCGCGATGATCAACAATGCGGCGACTTTGTGGGCGCAATACGGACTGGGCGTGCTGCATGTGCAACGGCAGACCAATTGATTGGCGCGGATGGCGACGGATACCTGCTCGAAACGCCCGTGGTCATTCGCAAGCCTGACGATGATGGACTTCGGCGTGTGCTGCGATTCAAGCACGGCATTGTCCAAAAATAGTTTCAGACCGGCTTCCCACGCTTCGGGGCCGGCCAAGGCGGCTATGTGTTTTTGCAGGTCGTCGTTAAGGGGCATGGCGGAATCTAGGTTGCGGATGGCGTCCGTCGAAGGAAGGCATGACGTGCAGGCCTTCGTCAGCGGAACACATCCATGAAGGTAAAGTGTCAAATTATATAAAATTACAGCCAAAGGGGGATTTTTCCAGTTTTTTCTATTAAAATAAGGTATAAAAAAGCAGTCATTCATTCAGATGGCGTGGTTTTGCGTGGAATGATGGGCAAAAACACAAGATGAGGCTATAGTATTTTCATTGGAAATGATTGACTTTATAAAGATTTAGCACAAATAGAAAGGAATGAGCCATGAAAAAATATCGTTTGGGCGTTGTGGGGCAGGGCAGCCGCGGCCGTGGAATGTTCCGTTGGTTTTCCGAAAATTTCGAAGATATCGTGCCAACGGCGGCATGCGATATCGTGCCGAAATTCTGGTATGAGACGAAGGAAAACGACATGACGATGGCGGAACGGATGCCGCAAGTCACTTTTTATGAAGATTTTGATGAAATGATGGCGAAGGCCGATCTGGATATTCTGATGGTCGAGACGCCCGCCACGAACCATGCGGATTTCTGCGAAAAAGGCCTGAAGGCTGGCGTCCATGTTTATTCGGACATTCCGACGGTGCGCTCATTGGAAGAAGCGCAACGTCTGTGGAAGGCGCAGCAGGCGTCGGACGCCATGTTCATGAGCGGTTCGACGACGTGCGGCTGGGGCTTCATCTTGGAATTGCAGAACTTATACAAAAAAGGGCTACTTGGCGAGCCTGTCGCCATGGAAGCGGAATACATTCACGACTGCCGTAGTCTGTGGGAAGCGACACCGTGGCGTAAACCGCATGTCAAGTGGGGCAGCATGCCCATCCGCTACTGCACACATTCGCTCGGGCCGTTGCTGTCGATTCTCAAGGAAGATTTGCGGAAGGTCTATTGTGTTACGACGGGCAGCAAAGTGACGGACAACGAATTTGCCAACGACTACAATTCGGCCTTCTTCCAAACGGATTCCGGCGTGGTCGTGCGCATGACGGCGTCGTTCATCAACAACTGCGCGGGATGCAACCACAGCTACCGAATTTACGGGACGAAAGGCTATTTCGAGCGTATTCCGGACAAGGGGGAGGGGCGTCCGCCGAAGACGATTTTCAGTTCGACTGTTTCAGATGAGATGAAGAAACTGACGGAACTGCCCATTGATTTTTCGCCCTACACGAGCGAGTTCGGAAAACGCTTCGAATCGAAGGCGGCCAATTCGGGCCATGGCGGCGCGGATGTGTTTTTGATGCAATGGTTTATGGAAGCGTTGCGAAGCGGTGCAAAGGAAGCACCGATTACGTTGCGCGACGGCCTTCGTATGACGATTCCAGGCATCTACGCGGCCGAATCGGTCATCCAAGGCGGCAAGACGCTGACCATCCGCTATCCATGGGACGACGACTTCGAAGAAGACGCGAAAACGTACACGAAGACATACACGAATTGATGCAACGACGGCGTAATGGCTTTCGCCGTTGTCGTCTGTGAATAAACGTGAATGAATAGCAAGATGGCTTGCGCTATATGCAGAGCAAGCCTCAACGGCGAGGACGCCATCGTTACTTTATGCGATGGCATCCCGTCGTTATTGGTTGTTTGACCCGTTGTCGCGAAAAAATCCATTATTCTCGGACAGCAGTGTTTCAAGGTGAAAATGAATATAATCGTGAAACTTAGCCTTGCAACCTATGGGAAGTACAAGATATAAACCGAAAATCCTTCCTGTTGGAAATCGAAAATCCTTCCGGTTGGAAATCTAGAATCCTTCCGGTTGGAAACCGAAAATCCTTCCTGTTGAAAATCGAAAATCCTTCCTGTTGAAAATCGAAAATCCTTCCTGTTGGAAACCGAAAATCCTTCCTGTTGAAAATCGAAAATCCTTCCTGTTGAAAATCGAAAATCCTTCCTGTTGAAAATCGAAAATCCTTCCTGTTGAAAATCGAAAATCCTTCCTGTTGAAAATCGAAAATCCTTCCGGTTGGAAACCGGAAATCTGACTGAATGAAAATCGGAAATCTGACCGAATGAAATTTTATATATTATTGTATTAAAATAATATATAGAAAATCATGAAAAAGTCGTTTATCTATTATTTGTTAGATATTTTTGATGAGGAGAAAAAGGAGTGATAAGGCATGGAATCATCGCTGATATGAGTAAGTCTGTTTCAATTGGTAAAACTGATAGAATTTGTCCAAATTCCATCACTTAAACTGAGCGAATTTAGCCAAATTCCATCACTTTGAAGTTTGGTGAAGGAATGAATCATGATGAAATGGGGATGAAACAAGAGAACGGCTTCTTGACAGTCTTGCCTATATATATTATGATAAGGAAGAAAGTCTGTTCGTTATTGAAAACATTTTTGCGGAAGAATCTATGTCGGAAGCGGCTTTTCGAAAATTTCTCTGGATGGAGCTGATCGGTTTTGACAATCGGCTGGCGGATTATGGCGTCGGCGAATTTCTGTTGCGCATGCCTGTGCAGCCAGAGGTCATTTCCATATTAATATGGAATACGGATTTGATCCATTTGCATCATGGATTGGCGGAAGACGGGCCAATCGGGCTGAAACATTGCGCCTATCATGCGCGGCCACGCAACGAAGAGCATGATATCCAGAATTGGACGCGTTTTCAGTTGCGCGGGCTGGTTCAGGAGCTGCATCATCATGGCGTCAAGGTATTTGTGAGTTTCTTTGACCAACTGATGTCGAAGGAAACACAACGGCAACTTGGCTTGCCTGACACGGATGAATGGATCGACCACCATCAGGAGGTCCGTTATGTCGATTGCAACGGGCGGAAGACATCGCTGTGCATTTGGAAACATGTCAGCGACGGGACGCTTTATGAAGATTTCTTCATCAGTCAGTTGGAGGCGTTTTTGCGTGATTATGGCTTCGACGGCCTGCATGGGGCGGATGGATACGGCCATCCACGCGAAAACATTGCCCATGCGGACTTTTCCGACGACATGGTCGGACAGTTCATGGTGGATGCGAAAGTATCGTGTCCAACGGAACTTGCATTGCCTGAACGTGCAAAATGGATTTTGGAAAATAAACGAAAAGAGTGGACTGACTTTCATGCGCGTCGCCATGCGCAGTTTTGGCGGAAGATGATCGCCATGCTCAACCGCAACGGTTGGGATCATGCCATCAATTCCTGCTGGACGCGTGATCCGCTGGAGGCTCGCATCCGCTATGGCGTCGATGTGAGACTCATGGTGGAGGCGGGCGTGCGACGATGGATTTGCGAAGCGAATGCCGCCGCGTTGGAATTGGAAGGATGGGATTATACGGATGTCCCGAAGGCGGATGACTATCGTGCGACAGTTCAACGGCTTAAGGCATGTTGTCCCGAATGCGAAATACTGTTGTTGCATTGTGTGAAAGACGGTTTGGAGCAGTACAACGTCCTCCATCATGCACCGACGCTGATGGAGACGGATGTCCTTTCATTGGCCAATGTCTTGTGCAATGGCAAACGTGTTTTGGACGGCGTGACGGTTTGTCTGGCGGACGGTATCCGCAAATCCGAATGGGAGATGTTCGATGAATTGTATGGCAAGGCGTTCGCTGCGCAGCCGTCACAATTGTATTATCCGCGTGTCGTGTGGTCGGACGCCGCGCATCGCCGTGAGCAGGAAGCATATCGTTACGGAAATACGGCCATGAATTCGCATGTGCTTCATGCCGCGTTACTTTCGCATGGTGCTGTTCTGCCTGCCATCGTTCGATTGGAGGATTTGCCAGCGAACGGGGCAGGGCCGTTGGTCGTGCTCCATCCAGCCTTTTTCTCCGCCGATGAACGTCAGAAAATCCATGCGGCGGCTGATGGTAACGTCGTCGAAATTGGCTTGGATGGAAAAGAGGATGCCTTTACTTTTAAATTATTTATGAATGGCGTGTGTCAAAAAGAATGCCATGCGCCATTGGGAGACGTCTATCGTCCGAAAGATGTGTATTCATGGTTGGATGAATTGCCTGAACGACGGCCCGAAGACGATTTTCTGGCCGATGCCGCAAGTGCCGTCAATGAAGCATTTTCCATCATGCAAACAGAGGCGGATGTTGAGAATCTCCGCCTGTGGGGCTATGGCGCGACCGATGGATTATTCCATTTGTTTATCAGCAATCGCAAACACACCTATGCGTGGGCTCATATTCTATTGAAAAAGCGTGCTGTTTTCGGACAATTGCTCTCCGGCGGTTTTGTGATGCCGCCTGTGATGGAGGAAACGGCCGACGGCGGAACGCGGTTGCAGTTCAAACTGCCGCCCATGGGAACGGTCGGCATGACGCTGAAAATCTGATTCAGGCGTTCCGTTTGCGACCAATAAAAATGTTGTTTTCTCTTGAATCATTCAAAAAAAGATGTATGTTGAAAGAATCATTCGAAACTGACCAGTCAGTTTTGTTAATGATAGATTGATGCGTCATATCAAGGAGATGGCGCATGAAACAGATGAAACTGACGAGTCAGTTTCATGAAAATCAATGTTGGGGACATCATCAGAAGGAAAGAGGACAATGGCGGTCAAGACAAAAGAAAAACGAACTCAGATATTGAAGGCGGCAGAAGATTTGTTCGCCTCGCGTCGTTATGACGAAATCACGATGGATGAGATTGCGCAATTGGCGCAGGTCGGCAAAGGGACTCTCTATCGGTATTTTTCCAGCAAGGAGGCATTGCTGTATGCCATTCTGCAGACGGGACATGAAGATCTAGTTGCGTCGATTCGCGCCGCAGCGATGAAGAAGGGGAGCTTTCAGGAGATACTGACAGGCGTGTGCCGTCAGATCGCTGTTTCGCATGAACGCCGCCATCCGATGTTCCATATGGCGTTCAGTTTGAATAGGCGGACGCAGAACGACAGTCCAGAAGCCCGTGAGCATTGTGATCAGATGAAAATGAATTACGAAAATCTGATTGGCGCTTTGGCGGGGGTGTTCCGTTATGGTCGGGAGGAGGGCGTGTTGCGCGGCGGTTTGTCGGACGAGGCGTTGGCAAGCTGTATTTTGAATTTAATGCATGGAGTTGGCCATTCGAAAGGGCAGTCCGTCCAACGGCTTTCGCTAGAAGAAGTGGTCGATCTGTTCTGCCATGGCATCATGAAGTCATAAAAATCATATATATAAGGAAAGTTAATCAGGAACCATCATGAATTCAAGAAAATTGCTATTTGGAACGATGTCGCTGCTATTGGTGGCGACAGGATGCAAAAGCACACGAGACTGGCGGAACGAAGCGGACAGCCATGCGGAGGCGCTGATCAAGGATGCGCAGGACAAGGTGACTGGCAACGAAGAGCCGATAGTCATCGAAAGCGCCGCCGATTCGTTGCGCCGCCGCCTGATGCTCGATCAGAATCTGCCGAAAAAATCCGCGGCGTCGTTGAGCGTTCGCGATTTGGAGGCGACGGAACGTTGGCAGACGGAAAAGCATCTGAAGGACGGCGCGGAATACGCGGAGCGTTGGAACACAAAGGAAAAGGTGAAGCTGACGTTGCTGGAGGCGATTGAAGTCGCCGCGAAGAACAACCGCGATTTCCAAGCCCAGAAAGAGACGTTGTATCAGTCAGCGTTAAGCCTTGATTTGGAAGCACATGACTTCCAAACGACATTCAGGGGGCTGCTGAGCGGCAACATCCAAAGCAGTTACGGAACTCGTCGCAACACGGGTTCCGTCGTCGGAGCGGATGGAAGCTTTGCCCGCAAGTTCAAAAACGGCGTGGAATTGACGAGTGCGCTATCCGTTGATTTGGCGAAGATGCTGACTGGCGATCGTGGTTCCAGTTTTGGTCTGACGTATGACGGCAGTATTTCGGTGCCGTTGCTGCGCGGTTCGGGCAAGTTTATCGTGACGGAGCCGTTGACGCAGGCAGAACGGAATCTCGTCTATCAAGTTCGCGAGTTTGAACAGTACAAACGGCGCTTTGTCGTGAGTATCGCGAATTCATATCTTGGCGTGCTTCGTTCTGCGCAAACGGTTCAGAACCAAGAGGAAAGCTATCGCCGTATCGTGACGACGACGCGCCGTTCACGCCGCATGGCGGATGCCGGTTTGATGACGGAATACCAGTTTGACCAGGCGATTCAGACGGAACTGAACGCGCGTGAAAGTTGGGTGAGCGCCCAGCAGAGCCATACGAGAAGTTTGGAGGCGTTCCGCGTCCTGCTTGGTCTGTCGCCGGATGCGGATGTGGAGCCTGTGAAGGAGGAATTGGACAAACTGCTGGAACAGTTGCGGGCGTTGAGCGAAGGCGTCGTCATGGCGGATTATTCTGGCGAAGTGCCGTCGGCGGATGCGGATGTTGAACTGAAAATGCCTGATTTGAAGCATTCCGGCCCGAATGAAATCCGTCCTGAAAAAGCGTTGGCGTTGGCCTTTGAGAATCGGCCGGATTTCTTGAACACGATGGAAAAAGTGGAAGACGCGCAACGCGCGGTTTTGGTTGCAGAAGACAGTCTGCGTGCAGAATTGACGCTTGGCGGCAGCGCGAGCATCGGCGAGGGGCGCGGCGCGATGAGCGGCAATCAGCCCGACGCGAAATTCCGTCCGAAACAAGGCTCGTACGGCGCGTTGCTGAATGTGAATTTGCCGTTGGAACGCACGTCGGAACGGAATCGTTACCGCAACAGTCTGATTAATTTGGAAAAGGCCGTGCGGTCGTTCCAGGCGGCGGAAGACCAATTGAAACAGGATGTCCATGCGAAGCTTCGCGACATGTTGGAGAACCGTGAACGGTTGGTCATCCAGATACAGGCTGTGCAGTTGGCTCAACGCCGTGTGCGCAGTACGGACATGCTGCTGCAGGCCGGCCGTGCCGAACTGCGTGACGTCTTGGAAGCGCAGAGCGCTTTGACGTCCGCGCAGAATTCGCTGTATTCGGCGGCGGTTTCATACCGCATTAATGAATTGGAATTGCAGCGTGATTTGGGCGTCCTGCAGGTCAATTCGGACGGATTGTGGAAGGAACTCGATTTGACGGAATATAAATAAGGCAAAGAAGCATAGCATATAACCAAAGGAAGCAGTCATGAAATTCATCAAGAGTCTGTTCAAGTTTTTGCTGACGGTCGCCATCCTCGGCGGCGCTGGGTACTACGGTTACCGTTATTACCAGAAGAAAAAAGTCGAGAAGGCGAACGCGGAGAAGACGATGATCTACGCGAAGGTCGAAGAAGGGCCGCTGGTCATCAACCTGTTGGAATCCGGCAGTTTGAAGCCGCGTGAGCAGATCACGATCAAGAGCCAAGTGGAAGGCCGCGTGTCCATCCTGTACATCCGCCCAGAAGGCGAACGCGTCAAGAAGGATGATTTGCTGGTTGAACTCGACTCTTCGACGTTGACAGACAACCGCTTGAATCAAGATATTACCGTCCAGAACGCCGAAGCCTCCTATGTGCAGGCTCAGGAGAATCTGGAAGTCGTGAAGAATCAGGCCAAAGCGGATATCGACAAGGCGGAACTGAACCTGCGCTTCGCGGAAGAAGATTTGACGAAGTACAAAGACGGTGAATTCCCGAAGAACTTGAACGAGGCTGAAAGCAAAGTCACGTTGTCCGAAGAGGAACTGAAACGCGCGCAGGATAAATTGGAATGGTCCAAGAAGCTTTATGATGAGAAATATTTGTCCGAAACGGAATACCGTTCCGATCAGTTGAGCTGCCATCGCTATGAACTGGATCTGAAGTCCGCCAAAAACAATCTGGCGTTGCTGAAAGATTATACTTACAAGCGGCAGATCGCGCAGTTGGAAAGCGATGTTTCGCAGAGCAAGATGGCGTTGGAACGTACGCAGCGCAGCACGCGTGCAAATGTCGTGCAGGCAGAAGCGACGTTGCGCGCTCGCGAATTGGAACTGAACCGCCAGAAGAGCCGTCTGGAGAAGATGATAGACCAGATCAGCAAATGCAAGATTTTGGCTCCGGCCGATGGACAGGTCATTTACGCGACCAGTTCGCAGGGGCCGTTCCGCCGAATGAACGCGGAGCCGCTGGCGGAAGGTCAGGAAGTCTATGAACGGCAGGAATTGATCTATCTGCCGGTCGGTGATGTGTTTGTGGCGGAAATCAAAGTCCATGAGACGAATCTGAAGAAAATCTACGTTGGCTTGCCGTGCCGCATCCGTATCGACGCGTTGCCCGGACAGGTCTTCAACGGCAAGATCATCCGTATCGCGCCGTTGCCGGACGCGCAGAGCATGTTCATGAATCCGGATTTGAAAATCTACGCGACGCAGGTCGAATTGGAAGGCGGCGGCGATGTGCTGAAATCCGGTATGAACTGCGAGGCGGAAATCATCGTCGAGCAGCATGAGAAGGCGAAATATGTTCCTGTCCAGAGTGTTGTGAAAATCAGCGGCCAGCCTGTCGTCTATGTGAAGACGCCCCATGGCGTTGAGAAACGCAATGTGAAGGTCGGTCTGGACAACAACCGCATGATCCATGTTTTGGAAGGTTTGGAAGTCGGCGAAGAAGTGCAGATGACGCCGCCGCTGGACACGGCCGTGTCCGAACGCGCCGCTGATGAAATCATCGACGTCGAGATTCCGGATCGTCCGAAAGTGGAGCCCGGACAGGGCGGTGGTCAGCGTCAGTGGCCGCGTCGTGGTCAGGGCGGCGGACGGATGCCGCAGGGCGGTGGCGAAGGCGGCCAGATGCCGAACTTCCCGCGTCCGCAGGGCGGCGAAGGTGGCCAGATGCCGCAAGGTGGTCCGCGTCCGAATTGG
>JAFZAB010000163.1 GCA_017548425.1 Victivallales bacterium | reverse complement strand
TTGAAATTGTCGATGATTTTTCGTGCTCCGAAGGCGGAGGCTTCGATGAGCGCACGGTAGATGTGTTCAGGCCGCGTGGCGAGCGTCATGCCGACGATGAGTCCGGACAGCCGCGAGTCGTTGAGGCATGACTTGTTGCCGTTCCACCAGTCCAATGCGACAAGCCCTGTTTCGCCCGGCGTGGACGCGGCGGCGAGTTCGGAGAGATAGGCGTGGATGGAGATGCCGCGCCGCCGTGCTTCCTGTGTGTAATTTTCTGGAACGCAATTGTCTATGACCCATTTGAACATGTCTCCGACACATGCCTGCCCCGCCGCGTAGTTCGTGAAATGTGGCAGATTGGCGTCTTCCATGGCGGCGCAAATGCCTGGTATATCCTTCCATTCGCGGCCGAGAATCATGTCCGCCGTGGAGGTTCCAATCATCATCATGAGCGTTCCCTCGTCGGCGACGCCGTTGCCCGGCAGGGCGGCGTAGCCGTCCATCTGACCAGCGGTGATGACGGTGTTTTGGGAAAGGCCAAGTGATTGGGCTATCGATGGATGCAATGTCCCGGCCGGTTCACCGGGAACGGCGATGACGGGATGGACGCCGTCGTGGAAGGCGAGTTTCGGCGTGATGGAATCGAACGGCTGTCCTTTGGGATAGCCGTTTTGCGGTGTCCACATGGATTTGCAGGTCAAAAGTGGTGTGCTACGGACTTCGCGGCCTGCCAGTAGACTGACGATCCAGTCGCAGAGTTCAAAGAAGGAAGCCGTGTTTTGGAACGTCTCCGCGTCTTCATGGAAAATCTGCAACACTTTGGGCATCAAGGATTCACAACCGATGGCACCGCCCGATTTCACGACAACGGGAAGCCCTTGGGCGACAGCCGCCGCCGTGATTTCCGCCGCTTCTGCCGCCGCCGCATGATGTTTCCACATCTTCGGCCAGGCATGGGGGCGATTGCGGAAGGAGGGCTGTTCGCAAAGCGGCACAAGGCCTTTCGTCGCAGGAATGACTGTGCTGGCCGTGGAGTCGATGCCAATCGCAATGACTTGCGACGGTTGGACTTGTGATGCTTTCAGAAGATTTGGAATAATATGGTATAGAGCCTGACGGAAGTCGTCTGGATCCTGCAACGCCCATTGCGGCGGCAACGGCGTGCCGTCGGGCAGCTGATGGTCGATGACGGCATGCGGATAGACGAATTTGTCTTCCGCCATGATGGTTCCGTCCGCCGTGGAGACGAGAATCCCGCGGCAGGAAAGGGAGCCGTAATCAAGTCCGATGGTGTATGTTACAGATGGCATGGAATACAGTCAGCTTGGATGATTTTGTGAGGCATTGGAACAAAATATAGCACGGCAAACACAATTTGCGTCATGAATGAGAGCGTACAGAATGCGAGTGCTTGTCGATAACGGATATGGAACCGAACTGTCAAAGAATTAATAAAATGTGTCATTCTTTGACAGTTCAGATTTGGTTTCAAACTGTCAAAGAATTGATTTTTTCGTCATTCTCTGACAGTTTGAAAAGGATATCTCATTTGATGTCAATCCCTCTGATAGGGGGGACTCCAACTTCTATGAACGTATTGTAGTTGTTTTGAAAACGTATTGTTGGCAAGCTATATTCAATGGACTTCAAACATACGGGAAAGAAAAAATGGAAGGTCGTCTGGACAAACAATATGAACAACGAAATCCTCTGGCTCCTAGTATTTTTCATTGACTTCGGCGCGTTGCTGCTCATCTACAAATTCATGGGCAAACTCGGCCTTTTCGCATGGGTCGCCATGGCGACGGTCATCGCCAACATTCAGGTTATCAAGGTGATACAACTGTTTGGCATCACAGCCACGTTGGGCAATGTCCTTTATGCGTCCATCTTTCTGGCGACCGATATTCTATCTGAAAACTACTCGAAAAAAGACGCCGCCTTAGCGGCGCTCATCGGTTTCATCAGCATGTTGGCGTTGCCGATTCTCATGACGTTCTCGTTGCTTTTCACGCCTGGCGAAGGCGATTTCTCACAGGAGGCGATGAAGACGTTGTTCGGTGTCGTTCCACGCGTCGTGGCAGGCTCCGCCGTCGCGTACATCGTCAGCCAGTTTCATGACGTCTGGAGCTACCATTTTATCATGAAGAAACTGCCGGGCACGAAAATGCTCTGGTTGCGCAACAACGGCTCGACGCTTATCAGCCAGTTGCTGGATTCGCTTATCTTCTCAACCATCGCGTTTTACGGCCTTTATCCCACGCGGGCTTTTCTGGAGATCGTTTTGACGACGTATCTGCTGAAGGCAGTCTGCGCCGTGTTGGACACGCCGTTCATCTATTTGGCAAAATGGATGTATTTACGCAAGCTAGTTAGAGAGCATTGATGGCTATTAGCCATCTATTTTACTGTGCATCCCGCAACCAGTAATTCATGTCGTCCTGACGACCTTCGTGAGTTCGCAGGCCGCCGTTATCCTGTCGGTTGAAGCCGACTGTCCAGATTTTCACGCCATGGATTTTCCGTTGTTGCGATTCGGTCTTTTTCTTCTCCGCATTCCAGACATATTGAATGACATCCATTTCACCGCATTGGTATTTTAGCGGCTGGCCGTTTTTGAACGGATCCTCCAACTGCGTAAGCTCCAACGGGAAGGAACCATGCTGACGTCTGTACAGTTCCGCCGCGACCAAACCGCGCATGATGCGGTATTGTGCCGTGATGTCCTTTGTTGATATTTCGGCATGAACCAAAGAAGGCCAGTTGTCATGAAAGAATATATGATTGGAATTTTCGTATGGAAAGTCTGGATCAAGAAAATGACGGAACATTTCCACCGTGCTTTTGCGTTCATTGGCGAAGATGTACAGAAGCTGTGGCAAGAGGAGATTTGCCATGCTGAGATTGATGGAATTGACTTCACCGGTTTTCATTTTTCCACGCCAAAACATTTTGAGCAAATTCAGAGAATAGACAGCCTCCCCGTAAATAGTGTTTTGCATGACTTGCATGGCGACTTGTTCTCGGGATTCCAGCCTTTGATCCAATTGACGCAGCCATTCATCGCTTGGCTGTCTTGATTCGATGATATGTGCCAATGCGTCAAGTTGATTTGATTCGCATATAATCCATACCAATCCTCCGTTAAGGAAAGTGTCGTTTTCCATGAATTCGGAAGTCCTACGCATGCGTGCCAAGGCGGTCTCGACGGCGGAAAAATCCTTCTCTTCCAAAGCCAGACGGATACGAAATTCTTCATACCTGCATAGGAGATGGAGATTGGAGCCTTCAGATAGTGCCGATTCAATGAACATCCGACTATTTGAATAGTCGCGAGCGTTGGGAGGCAACGATTTGTCAAACTTTTCCTCCCAAGATTTCATTTGTTCAGTATCCAATATTTCCTTACGCCAGACGTCGATGACATCCTGCGGAATCGCCTCCGTGAAAGGATAGATGTAATTAAATACGTCTAGAATGGTTTCTGCATAACAGCCGTCATCGGATTCTTCCAATGCCTTATATCTTTCACGGCGAAAGAAATAAACAGGTTCATTCTTGAACAATGATTTCCAGAAATCAGCATCTGGTTGTTGTCCATGGAAATAGATTTCAGCAATAGCTTCATGTGCAACAGGCTTGCCAATTGTCTTCGAGAAATTCGCCACTTCCATGCGGCTGATACAAGCGGCGAACAATCCTATGCTCCATGATATAAGATAGAAAACGAGGCAAAGTATCCACAGGTCTTTCACACGTTTGGTCCAAAGCCGTGCGTATGGAATTTGTCCGATACCCGCAATTGTCTTGCCTAGACTGACATAACCCACCGCAAACAATACGATAATCAGCATGATGCCGATAAAAGTTTTGTTTCCCGAAGAGACGGCGTTGAGGAATCGGTTGTTCAAGGGCGTGTGAGTGAGCTGAACTAAGACGTTTGCGTTCATGTAGAAACAGCTGATGATTATTTTGAAAATGATGAAGGCTAATAGACCAAGACTTGCTGTGCAGAAAACAACGCCTTGAACCAGCATGCCCCAGGGAAGTTTTTTGAGAAGTCCGTGCCTATTGACGACAAGCGCATGAAGCAATAGGAAGGTACCAAAAGCTATCACTATAATCGTGGCGATGACGCTGCTTCCGGTGAATAATTGCAAGATGCTTTGTTTGTGCACGTTAAATATTCTTGAATCATATTTTTGGATAAGAATGCATATCCAACACATCAGACTCAGCCACATATATGGCATGACAAAGAACAACGTCAGGCCGAAATGCGCGCCTTGCGGCGGTTCATCCCAGAAGAATATTTTGCGAAGCCACTGTTTCATACCTAACTCCTTGTATTACATGGACAAATTTCAAAACTCAATGTATCAAGTCTCTTCAGCCTTGTCAGGGAAGGAATGCCTTTGATTCTACTCTGTTTTGATTTTTGTTGTTTTAAAGCACAATCCATGCCAAGTCGTTTTTAGTACAAGATGAGATGCAATTAACCATGCAGGTGTACATTTTTTGCATACCTGCCTGACATTTTTTGTATATTGGGTGCCATTTTAGGTATAAATCAAATCAACGGCAACATACCGTTTCCATGGAATGGAGACAGAGCCACCTTTTTACCATAACATGCCGAAATTATCTGTCAAATCTGTAACACGTTTTTTCTCAATATATTGTGAATATGGTATGAAAACCGTCTCATTTATTCATCTCATGATATTGGATTGCTTTTGCCGACATTGTTTCAAATACTTCCTTCATATCGTTCAAAAAATCCTTTGGAACAATGGAAAATGCAGACGGACGTAATCCATTGGATGGGTTTGGGCATTTTTCCTGTACTCTCACAGTCAACAACTCTTTGCAATTCAAATGTTTTTCATTGCATTTAATCATTTCCAGCAGGAACGATGGTTTGTCGATATAGCATTCCAATATCCTTTGTGGCATGACTGCCTGCAACGTACATGGCGGGGGAAGCTTTCTGCTTTGCCCATTTGCATAACACATTCTACCGTCTTCGCATAGGATGTAGTCAGACAGATATTCAAAGTAGATTCTATAAGAAAAATCTTCTGTTTCAAGTTTTGGAGCCTTGCCAGTCTTCTGCAGAGATATCGCTCTGTCAAACAAGAAAGTGGTTGCGTCAAAAGTATATGATAAGGTACATTTCAATCTCTTCTGTTCATCATAGTAAAAATATTCAATGGATTTGAAATACTCCCCGCTTGTACGCATTCTTTTCAAGAGAAGCCCGTCGCCGTCGGAATATTCTGAACGGCAGCAGAAAGGCGTCCCATCTTCATCTATGTCGCTGAGTGTCTTGATGATTGTCATTTCTCATTTCCTATTGTCATTGCCAGCCTTTGTCTGGAAGCCAGCGGATGAAAGAAGTATTGGAAGGGAAGAGAACTGGTATAAGAAATTCTGCGATGCGTGATATGACAATGGAAAAGTCGGCTGGAGCCTTAACAGATGAAGCCTTGCGGATAAAAGCTTTCCATTGTATTTGTTTCATTGAATCTGTACCGAAGGCAGCGGTTAGAGCTATGGGAATATTTTGAGGCATGATGACGCAGCGTCGTTCAAATGTCTTGTTGACCGCCAAAACAAGTGTCTTGTAGTCATGTTCAAACAATTCTGACAGAAGCCAAATATCGTGGAAGTCTTTCATACGACTATTGATAAGGCCTCTTGACACCATGGCTTCTGTCTTTTCAGCAATGGCTGTCGCCATTGGATATGCCATAAGGACAGGAGCAGGTCCCCCAAGAAGAGCAGGATATTCCACGATTTCGGGAGCGGGAGTAATGGCGTCGCCAATTCCAATATCAAACTGAAGTGTTGTTCTTGCTCGACCAAGGTAGGATACGAGTAGAATTCGTGTCCCCCCGTATTCTGTATCTTCTCGAATTGGCGATATTTCAATGGTCTTGGGATCAAATACCATGCCGTCTGCAGGGACTTCTGTTGAAACGCAAGCCTGAGCAAAGATATCCTGCAAATGTTCAGGTGTAGCGTTGCCAAAGCATAGCAAATCTGAATCAACAGTTGGCCGATAATCATAACCTTTTTGCCAAATGATGAAAAGATTGCCGCCTTTGAGCACGAACTGCTTGGCGTGAGGCGAAACGCTGAGGCGATATAGAAAACGCTCTGTGGCATAGCGAATTAGAATAAAACGGTAGTCAATGTGTCTTACAGCCACGATATTTTTCAATTTGGCTTCGACTGAATGGGCAAGATTGGTTGGATTGTGGTTGCTCATTGAAGTATTGCCTCCATATAAGGCATAATGACGCGCGATACACGGCAGATGTCAGCAGCCGCAATGAGTTCATCTACGGTGAAAAGTTTTTTTCGCCAGCCATCTTTCAGTGCTTCAATGGCAATGTCCCGCCCGATTTTATTGCGGAATTTAAAGCAGTCGGCGACTGTCTTGGCAGGGGAATAGACTTGTATTTTTATGCCGTCCACCCAATGTTCTTCAATGCCGAATTGAAATGCCTCTTTCCCAAATGTGAAGATTCTTACAGCCATTCCTGCATCTCGGCGAGGGATCCATGCATGGGCTTGGATTGCCAGATAAAGTTCTTGTGGAAGTTGTGTCGTTAAATTATGGAATCGAAGCGCCGAAAGAAGACAAACGACGGTTGTGGGCATCGCAAGAGCCGCCAGTTGGAGAGACAGATTTTCTGTCACATCGGTCTGTAGGGGAAGATAGATGCCTCGGACGACATGTTCAAGCGTCCCATTGGCCGTAAGTTCCACAAGAATCTGGGAGGGAATTCCTGTCTTGCGAATCTCGGCGGCACTGAAAGGACGGTTGCCTTCAAGCCATGGTTTCATTCTTTCATTATATGTAAGCATGTTCATCCTTTTTGTAAAACCTAGTTAAATATAAATAAGTAACTAGGATTTACAAGAATTGTTTGCCAAATAACAATGGATTATGTTAAAAATTGCACTTAATGTATAGTATTTGATGCTGATTTCAACAAAAAATATAAAAAATATGCGAGATAACATTAAATATTCAATAAAAGAATATATTTGTATTTTTCAACACAATCAGTCTGTTGATCCATGGACAAAAAATCGGCGGACGTTTTCGAAATGAAAACGTCCGCCGATTTAGCGATCGATTGTTGAGTGATTAGATATTAGTTGGCTTTTTCGTCATCCTTGACCTGTCCGTCTTCGTTGTCAGTGGTATTCTGAGCCTCCTTGAGGGACTTCAGC
>JAFZAB010000162.1 GCA_017548425.1 Victivallales bacterium | reverse complement strand
CTTCCCATGGCCACCGATGACGATGACGTTCATTCTGATTGGCCTGACGGCGATCTACACCATGTGTTCTGGCTTCTACGGCGTTGTCTTGACGGATGTTGTGCAAAGCACCATCATTCTGATATCCTGTTTGGTTGTCGCCTTCATGGCGTGGCATCAAGTTCCGGACAGCGCGGCGTTGGCCGAGACGGCGCGGCAAGTTACGGGCAATGTGTCGTGGACGGATTCGATGTTGGCGTTGAAAACAACTATGCCCAAAGGATACGAAATCTACGAGTCGCTGACGATGTTCGCTGCTTTCTATCTCTTGCGCAATGTGTTGGGTGGTATGGGAAGCGGCGGTGAAGGTCGTTATTTCGGGGCGCGAAATGACCGTGAATGCGGCCTGCAGTCCATGTTGCAGGGCATCACAGTGGCGTTCCGTTGGCCGATGATGATTGGTTTCGCCGTGATGGGCATTTATCTGATTGCACGGGAACTGCCTAATAGCCAAGCCGTAGAGAATGTGACGGCGGTGGTCAAGCAGATGGTTCCCGATGTGACGCAGGCCCATTGGCATGATGTGACCAGTTCGATTGTGAACTCTCCTGAAAAATGGTCGGCCGAAGGCGTTGCGCAGATTAAGGCGCTGCTTGGCGATGATTGGCAGAAGAAACTGCCGGTCATTGGTTTCCATGGAGTTGTGAATCCGGAACAGATTCTGCCGATGGTGCTGATGCGCGTCATTCCCGCAGGCTTGAAGGGAGTGCTGATCATGGCGATGCTCGCCGCGATGATGAGTACGCTGAACACGGCGGTGAATGGCACGGGAGCGTTGATTGTCAGAGATTTCTATCAGAATCTGATTCGGCCGGAGGCGAAGAACCGCGAGTTGATCGCCGTATCGTGGATTTCATCGTTGCTGATTGTCGGGGCAGGCTGTTGGATGGGTGTTTCCGCAGGAAGCATCAACGAACTGTGGGGCTGGATTATTATGAGCTTGGGTGCGGGCGGTTTGGCGCCTGGCCTGCTTCGTCTCTATTGGTGGCGTTGCAACACATGGGGCATGTTCATGGGAACGTTGTTGGGCGGCATCGGCGCCGTTTTGCAGAAGATTTTCATGCCTGAAATGACGGAAGGATGGCAGTTCCTGACGATGGGTTGCCTATCGTTCATCGGCACAATTGGCGGTTCATTGCTGACGAAACCGACGAATCGCGACGTGCTTGAAAACTTCTACAAGACGACTCGTCCGTTTGGCTTCTGGGGGCCGCTGAAGAGTACGCTGCCTGATGATGTTCGGACAAAAATGGAGGCGGAGCATCGTAACGATATTCTGGCGATTCCGTTCGCGATGCTTGCACAGGTGACGCTGTTCCTGCTTGCGATGCAGGTCGTTATCAAAGCGTATTCATCCATGATGTGGACGCTTCCGTTGTTCCTGATCGGCGTCGCAGGTTTGCGTGTCTTCTGGTGGAAGCCGCTGTGGAAATTGAGTGACAAATAATAGCCCTGTAAGGGCGGCAGGACCCCAGACGTGGGTGGAGCGAAGCGTAACCCACGGGATAGTAGCAAAATACATATTGAACCGCGTTAGCGGTGGCAGGAATCCATCGGAAGGTGGAGCGAAGCGTAACCCGCCTAACAAATATAAAAGGACAATAGATATGATTAAAACCACAATCAACGTTGAAGGAATGGCTTGCCCGCATTGCGAAGCACGTGTCAATGCCGCTTTGGAGAAGGAGTTTACCGTCAGCAAAGTGACGTCGGACCATAACAAATGCATCACGGAAGTGTTTTCTGAAAGCGAATTGGACGAAGCCAAAGTGCGGTCCGTCATTGAAGGCGAAGGATTTAAGGTGACGGGCATGAAGTCCGAACAAGCGAAAAAAGGACTCTTCTCATGGAAATGACAGGCAGCATCTGGGGCAAAGGGCAGTTGATGGCGATGTCCGGTCTGGAAGGCCAGACGGATTACGCCGAAGGGCTTGTGTTACGGACGCGTGAGAACGGCGTGTTGGATTTGAAATTTCCTGTCGCCGGCGGACGGATTATGCTTTCGCAAGACAAGCCTGAAACATGCCTGTTGCTTTCGGATGCGTTCAAAACAGAGCATGCGAAAGGCGTTCTCGTTGATGCCTATCATATTCTGATAGAAGGAAATGCGACAGTTGATAATCTGCCTGATGCATATGCGTCGTTGGCGGAAGACGGACGATTGTTGGTCGGTCTCCGCAAGCATTTCAATCCGATGTTGATCCATGCGGATATCGATAGTTTGTTTGCGAAATATGTTTCCTATTACAAAGGACTTCCGACATATGGGACGGCGGCTCCGCTGGAACAGATGGCGTTGCAGAAAGCGTATTCACAGTTGAAAGGCCAGATATATTCTCCGTATGATGGTTTCCCGCATTTCTGGAGCACACCCGACCGTTGGCCGCATCGCAAGATGTGGCTGTGGGACAGTGTTTTCCATGCAATCGGTATCCGCCATTACGATATGAAATTGGCGAAAGACATTCTGCGGGCGGTGTTGGAGTATCAGCATGACGACGGGCTGATTCCGCACATGATGGCTCCCGACGGCTGTTCGAAAATTACACAGCCGCCTGTTTTGGCGCTTGGGCTGAAAATGGTGTTGGAGAAAGAAGCCGACGATGATCTGATGGCATATGCCTTGCCGAAGTTAGCTGCTCATCTTCAATGGATTATGAAGAATCGCGACACGGACGGCAATGGTCTTGTCGAATGGAACATTGAAGGCGATCCGATGTGCCGTTCGGGCGAAAGTGGCATGGATAATTCGCCACGTTTCGATGATGCGACGCAATTGGACGCGACGGATTTCAACTCGTATCTTTCGATGGAATGCGAAATCGTCGCCGAATTTGCGGAACATCTTGGAAACAAAGCGATGGCGGCGGAATGGAAGGCGCATCATGAACGGCTGAATCGTCTCATGCGCGAAACCATGTGGTGCGAAAAGGAACGCATTTTCATGGATGTCGATGTGACGACGGGCAAGCAGACTGGCATTTCCGCTTCGTCTGGTTTCCTGCCGTTGATTTGCGGTGCGGCGACGGCGGAACAGGCGGCCTTGATGGTGCAGAATCTTCTTGATCCAGAGACGTTTGCGACTCCATGGCGTGTGCCGTCCATCAGCAAAAAATGCACGGCACAGTATCAGAAAGACATGTGGCGCGGGCCTGTTTGGTTGAACATCAACTGGCTGATCGCGTACGGTCTGAAGCGGTATGGTTATGCGGCGGAGAGCGCGGATTTACGTGCCCAGACACGCCGCATGGAACTGAAATACTACGAAAAATATGGGACGTTCTTTGAATTTTTCGATGACCGCGATGAATGTGATCCGCCGTTGCTATTGCGGAAAGGCTGTAATGAACAGGAGGGAAGTGGTTATCATCAGGTCTTTTTCGATTACGGATGGAGTGCGTCTTTATTTGTGGATTTCACGGCCGAAGCATGATGAGAAATAAAAAGGATGTTTGATTTCTGGCTGGTTTGATTTGGAAAACAAGCAAGACGGTGTAAGTTGTATCCATTGAGAAAGAGTAAAGGGTTCACCATAGAACAAAGAGGATTGTAAAATGGCGTTACCATTTCCAGAAATCAAGAAGAAACTTGGCTTCGGCTGCATGCGTTTTCCAATGAAGGACGGGGAGGTCGATTTGGAGCAAGTCTGCCGCATGACGGATTTGTTTATCGAGCGTGGTTTCAATTACTTCGACACAGCGCATGGCTATATCGGTGGTCGTAGCGAAAAGGCGTTGAAACATTGCCTGACCAGCCGTCATCCGCGTGAAAGCTATCTCTTGGCCGATAAGCTGTCGGAAGGCTATTTCAAGACGCAGAAGGACATTAGCGTGGTTTTGGACGAACAGTTGGAAATCTGCGGCGTGGATTATTTCGACTTCTATCTGATGCATGCGCAGAACCGCAACAATTACAAGCATTACCAGGAGTGCAACGCATATGAGACATCGTTGGAACTGAAGGCGAAAGGGAAGTTGCGCCATGTGGGACTGTCATTTCATGACAAGGCGGCGTTTTTGGATCAGATTTTGACGGATCATCCGCAGATGGAATTCGTGCAGTTGCAGTTCAATTATCTGGATTATGAAGACGACGGCGTTGAAGGCCGCAAATGCTATGAAGTCTGCTGCAAGCATGGCAAGCCAGTCGTCGTGATGGAGCCTGTGAAGGGCGGTCGTCTGGTCAATCTGACAAAGGCCGCGAAGTCGTTGTTGGAAGACCTTGACAACGGCAGTTGCGCAAGTTACGCGATTCGTTTCGCTGCGGGTTTCGAGAATGTAGCGGTGGTGCTGTCCGGCATGAGCAATATGGCGCAAATGGAAGACAATCTAAGCTATATGGAGAACTTCAAACCGTTGAACGACAAAGAACAAGAGACGGTTAAAAAAGTCTGCGCAATCCTTCGTTCACAGAATCAAGTGCCTTGCACGGCCTGTAAATATTGCGTTGACGGTTGCCCTAAGAAGATTCAGATTCCAGACGTGCTGGCATGCCTGAATCTGCGCCGTCAATTGAAATATGCAGGAGACAAATATCGTGAAGCGACGGCGAACGGCGGCAAGGCGTCGGATTGTATCAAGTGCGGCAAATGCGAGAAGGTCTGTCCGCAGCATCTACCGATACGGGAGCTACTTGCAGAGACAGCCGTCGAGCTTGAATGAGAATATGTGTAAACGGAAGCCGCTTTCAAGCGGCTTCTGACAAACAGTAACGAACAATAGGAGAAAACATGGCATTCACAGTGCTTTTTCAGGGTGATTCCATTACGGATTGTGGCCGTAACAATTGCGGCGGAGCAGGTTATACGAACAACGGATTGGGGCCGGGCTATCCGAGCCTGATTGCTTCCCGTCTGCAATGCGACTATCCCGCGAAGGATTTGGCGTTCATCAACAAAGGCATCAGCGGCAACCGTATTGTCGATTTGTATGCGCGTTGGCGGATTGACGGCTTGAATCTGAATCCGGACATCATCAGTATCCTGATAGGCGTCAATGACACATGGCACGAATTCGGCAATCACAATGGCGTGGATGTGCCGCGCTATGCGCGTTTCTATCGAGAATTGCTGGAATGGTCGAAGTCCACACTGCCGAATGTGAAATTCGTTCTGCTGGAACCATTTGTGGCTCCTGGACTGGTCGGCAAGCCTGAATTCACCGCCGAAGTGGCGGAACGCGCGAAAGTGGTGAAAGGACTGGCGGACGAATTCGGGGCGATCTTCCTCCCATTACAGTCAATCTTCAACGACGCCTTTAAGAAAGCGCCGGAAAACCATTGGACGCCCGACGGTGTCCATCCGACTCCCGCCGGCCATCAACTCATCACGGATGCTTGGCTGAAAGCGACCGCCGGTATCTTTGCCGCACTGTAATATTTTCGAAATCAAAAGAATAGATAACAAATCGTCCGCCGATATACTCAACAAGAGTTTATCGGCGGGCGGTTTGTTTTATGGTGGAAGTAAGGATTTGTTTTGAGAGGATGTTTCCATTATTCCGTTATCATTTTGGCAAACAACCATGATCCCTTATGGCGATGACGTCTTGTTCCGACAAGTCGCATGCGGACATGATACTCTTTAATGTGAACCCTTGTTTGAACATTCTTGTCACGACAGAAATCGTTGTTCTTTCCTCACCGGCCTTGAACGCTTTCTTGCATTCTCGTTTCGTTTTTCTTTTCTGTTTTGCCTCCAGTTTTTGGACTGCTTCCTCCACTTTTTGTTCTGCAATCTGTTCTGCTCTTTGTTCTGCAATTTGTTCTGCTCTTTGTTCTGCAATTTGTTCTGCTCTTTGTTCTGCAATTTGTTCTGCTCTTTCTTCCGCTTTTTGATTGATTTCTTCGTCCATCTCAGCCATTTTCCTGTTGCCGTAAAATCGCCTGAGCATTTCGCGGACATCATAAATTTCCGTATCCATTGTTTCCGTTACTTCCATTTTGAACACCTCCTGTAGATATTGTCTTGCTTTATCATCATCCATTTCTACTGACGAGAGCAACCATAGTAGTTCGAGCACATTCGGCTTCCCTTGCGGCATGTAATCGCCATTGATTCCGGCGATGACCACTTCCATCATGTCATAATATGCCGTTGGCAATGGCAGCATTTTCGATTGGGGGGCGGTGATGATTTGTTCTGTCAGGCTGAAACGGCGGATGGAATTGGCCAGCAGGTCATCCGCTGCCGCAAGAAGCCAGATTGAATAGACTTTTCGAAGCTTTTCGTATTTGGGCGCTTTGAATGTCCTGTTTTTCTGTCGGCTGATTAATCTGGAAGAATAATATATTCCTCTTTTGATAATTCTGCAAATGTTACCACCATCATTTTGTATTTCTACATTGACCACAACAGCTATCAGGTCGCCATTCGGCATGGGAATGGTCAATTCAATTAACAAATCGAAGTGAACAGCTCCTTCTGACATGGACGCGTCCTCAACGGACGAGGCTGAAGAAAGGTTGTCCATCGGAGATGGTTGCTTGCTGGATTCTTTCATGAGTATTTCGCCGGCTGTCTGCTGATCATGAACAGGTACACGGGCGAAATGGATGTCCGCCTTTTGACAGAGTTCCATGATCGCCTGTTGACTGTATGTGGCTAGTTCGCCTACGCAGTCCTTCAGAATCTGCGCCATGAAAGGAATGCTGGCGAAAATCGCCTTGGATGAAGCGTCACTCAGAGGCGGGGGCGCAAATGGTCGTCGTTTTTTGGGTAAATTGTGTTTCATGACATGCTATTGTTTGGGTGGTTTGTGTGAACGATGAATACAATAGCATGGATGATGATAAATGCAAATTTAAAATTTCATTAAAAGAAATCATAATAAATCATATAAAATCATAAGAATTCACATAAAGTCATATTGTTTATTATGATTTATGAGGAATATAAATATGTGATTTGATAATATATTATATTAATAAATGATTATTCTATTGTTTTGTGACAATAGCAATAGATGTGTGTTAAGTATTCAATAGCAAGCACTTTTAGAAAGGCAATAAAAAGTTAAAATATGATAATCATCGTCTTGGTATGTAATCAATACGGCAAAAAATCCACGCTTGAAATAGCCTAGATGGTCACTATAGTAAAGATGTTGGAAATGGTGGTATTCATCAAGTTACGAAAGTTATTGATGATATCCAAAGCTCAGCGTCGCTTGGACAGCGAATCTATAGGAATGCATTATGGCTATTGAAGCGGTAAAAAAGTATTTTGCGACATTTGGAATTGAAGATCGGATAAGGGAATTGGATGAATCTAGCGCCACAGTGGAATTGGCGGCTCAGGCTTTGGGCTGTGAGCCTTGTCGGATAGCGAAGACGCTTTCGTTCTTGGTGAATGATCATGCGATTCTGATTGTCACGGCTGGTGACGCAAAAATCGACAACGCAAAATACAAGGCTTATTTTGGAGCCAAAGCAAAGATGCTGACCCCAGATGAAGTTGAGACGTTGATTGGCCATGCCGTAGGCGGCGTCTGTCCCTTCGGAATCAATGACGGCGTTGTTGTCTATCTTGATGAATCCCTAAAACGTTTTTCAACGGTTTTTCCCGCTTGTGGTAGCAGTAACAGTGCTATTGAACTGTCGATAGCTGAATTAGAGAAATATTCGAACTCGATTGCTTGGATTGATGTTTGTAAAAACTGGCAACCGTGATATATATATTTTATGTGTAACGCCTTTATGTATTTTAACGGTTTAGCGATATTTATTCTTGTTGTGCATTGGTGTTTTTCACGAATGCAAAGTAAAGAGCGGGAATCAGATAGAGCGTCATGACGGCGGAATAGATCAAGCCGCCGACGACGCCGATGCCGCAGCTGGAGCGGAGTTCCGAGCCAAGACCTGTGCCGAACGCCATCGGCAGCATGCCGCAGACGGAGGCGATGGAGGTCATCGCGATAGGGCGGAATTTTGATTTTGTGGCCAGTAGCATGGCATCATGTGCGGACAGACCTTTTGCAGATAGGGCAGCCGTTTCGTCCATGATAAGAATGGCGTTGTTGACGACAATGCCGATCATCATGACGGCGCCCAGCATGCCGACCATGGACAATGACGTTCCCGTAATCCACATGATGGTGAACATGCCGACGAAGCCTAGCGGGATGGTGAAAAGGATTAGGAAGGGCCGTGTCCATGATTCCATGAGTGCGGCGATCAGCAGATAAGTCAGCACAATGGCGATGATGAACGTGTCTTTGAAATCCTGCGTGGCGTCGCCCATCATTTCCATCGTTCCAGCATAGTGAAGCGTATAGCCCTGTGGCAACTGGTCTTTGAATTTGGCGTTCAATAGGTTGATGATGTCGCCCATCGTGCCGCCTTTGCTTGAATTGCAATAGATTCGGGCACCGCGCTGCTTGTCCTGCCGGAACATGGATATGGAAACTGGCGATGATTCCAATTGCGCGAAGGCAGAAATGGCGACGGGATGACCATTTATGTTGGCGATTGTGATGTTTTCCATGTCACTGAAATGTTCCATCTCATTGGTTTTGACACGGATATCATATGTGCGAGTACCGATTTTGAATGAGCCCGCTTCGACGCCGTCAAAGAATCCGAGAGCGGTCGTGCCCAGAGCGGATTCGGAAAGGGATAGGTTGCGGAGGATGGCGCGGTCCGGACGGATGTTGACGCGTGGCTTGGCGGCGCGCAGGCTGGAGTCGATATCGCTGGCGATACCAGATTCCTGCAACAGCTTCATGGCGCGGTTGGCCTCCTGCTGGAGGATGGCGAAATCAGGGCCGAGAATGTCGAAATTGATTTCGGCACCGGCTGAACCAAGCGGATTCGGAATGTTGACGGCGTAAAGGAGGTTGTGTTTCTGCGCGAACTCCTTGCGTAATTCCAGAGCGAAATCATCAAGACTCTGCCGTTTGTTTTTGGGCAGTAGGTTGAGGCTGATATCCGCCAGATAGACGCCTTCGGAAACTTTGCCTGGAACGGAATTGACATAGCCGATCGTGGCGCCGATGGAGGTGACTTCCGGCTTTGTCTGCAATTCCTTGATGACTTCCAACGTCCTGTCTCGCGCAACGCTCAATGCCGTGTTAGCGGGATATTCGAGCGTGATGCTCAATTCGCCTTTATCAAAGGACGGGAAGAATGACATGCTGACATGCGGCAAGGCCAAAAGAAGCAATGCGGCAGAAATACCGACACACAGGAGAATGACAAGCCAGCAACAACGGCGTGTCAGTTCAATGCTTTTGATGAATAATTTTTCAACGGCGTTGTAGCCTGTATCCCATACGGCAAAAATGACTTGCATGATTTTTCCGGGCTTCCGTTCGCCTTTAGCGTAAAGCAATGACGCGAGAATCGGCGTCAGCGTGAAACTGACGAATAGCGAGGCCAATGTCGCGACGACCATGACGCCTGCGAACGGCGAGATGAGCAGGCCGACGATGGAGGACATCATCGCCACAGGCACGAAAACGACGACGTTTGTCAGCGCACTGGCGGCAACGGCGATGATGACTTCCTGCGCCCCTTGGATGGAGGCGTCTTTCGCATTTTTTCCTTCATGCATCCGCTTGAAAATGTTCTCCAATACGACGACGGCGTTGGTGACAAGCACGCCCGCCGAACAGCCGAGAGAGACGAGCGTCATCATGTCGAATGTGTAGTCGAGCCCTTTCATGGCGATGAATGAAATGACGATGGAGACGGGCATGGAAATGGCGGCGATGAACGTTGATTTGATGTCGTGCAGGAAAAGGAAGAGCAGGGTGGCCGTCAGAATGATACCGAGGAGGATGCTGGACCATGCGTCATCGACAGATGAATGGATGAATTCGCCTGAATCCTTGAACCATTTGAGCGTCATGCCACCGGGCAGTTCGCCGCTATTGGTGATTTGCTCGAACCGTTTGCGGGCTTGGTTGATGACTTTGACGGCGTTGGCGTCGCTTCGTTTGACAATTTCCAATTGAACGGCAGGCTTGCCGTCCAGATACGCCAATTGGCGGATTTCCTTTGACATGAGCTTGATTTCGGCGATATCGCCCAAATAGATGCGTTTGCCGACGTTAGAGGAGATTTCAATGTCCTTCATGGACTGGATGTCGCGGTATTCAGCATCGTAGGTGACGGACATTTCGCGACCGTTTTCGCGGATGTGGCCGGCTGGCAGCTTTATGTTGGAGGCGGAGATGCGGGAAATGATCTTCTCGATGGTCAGGCCGCTGTCCGCAAGCTTTTCACGATCCAGAATGATGTGCAGCTGCATCTCATTGCCACCGTGGATGCGGACTTCGCCGACGCCCGGAATACTGGAGAATTGGTTGGAGAGCGTTTCGTCCGCATAGTCGTAAAGTTCGTCTATGGAATGCGTTCCGGTCAAAAACATCGTGACGACTGGGATGGCGTTGATGTTGACTTTGCTCAAGGTCGGCGTCTCGACACCGCTTGGAAAGTCTTCGATAATCGTGTTGATTTTTTCGCGGACCTCATGGATCATGATATCGACGTCCGTTCCAAGCACGAATTCAAGCGTAATCGCTGAGGCGTTTTCCATGCAGACACAGGTGGTATGCTTCAAACCGTCGATGGAGGAGACGGCGTCTTCAATGCGTTTGACGACATCGACTTCCATCTCTTCGGGGGAGGCTCCTGGATAGATGGTCGTGATGACGACATACGGGACGTCGAACTTTGGCAACGAGTCGATGCTGATGCTTCTGTACATTTTGATGCCCAGGAAGATCAGCATGAACAAAAACGCGCACATGGCGACTTTTCGTTTGACTGAGAGTTCGCTTATGGACATGGGGCTACCTCTTTATATAATCTGGTATGCGTTATTGGATTTCGATGCGGGAACCGTCGTTGAGGAAATACTGGCCTTCAATGACGAATTGACGTTCTTTTAACGCGTCATTGTCAAGAATCTCCGTGAATCCGTCAGTCGTAAAACCTGTGCTGACAGGTATTTCTTCCGCTGAATCTCCGTTGACGGCGAAAACGACGGATTGACCACCTGTGCGTGAAAGAATAGCGTCCGACGACAGGCCTAATCCATCACGTTCCGCAAGGATGACCATGATGTCGCACAATGTTCCGCTGATGAGATTCGGCTGATTCGGCAGGTTGGCCTTGATTTCAAATGTGCGCGTCAATGGATCTATGCTTGGCGAAATGTACGAGAGTTTGGCGCGGCAAAGCTCTAGTCCGTGAAGCGTTAGAAGAACAGTGGTTTCAGGCGAAATCGCAGGATAATAGATGGAACTGATGAAAAGCGATACTTCCAGATGCGTCTGATCCTCTATCGCGAGAACGGCTGTGCCGTTGGCGACAAATTCGCCTGGCTCATGGTATTTGGCCGTGATGACGCCGTCGTAGGGGGCGCGGATGATGGAGTCCGCCAGATTTTTCCGTGCAATGTCCAGACTCGTTTGCGACTGCTTGATCAGAACATCGCGATAGGATAGGGCTGTTTCTGTTTTCTCAGCGGTCGCCTGCGCATTCTTCCATGTGACTTCCATGTTTTCAAAGGCCTGTTTCGTGATGACGTTGCGTTTGAAAAGCGTTTCTTCACGCTCATAGTCCAGCCGTGCTTTTTCCAGATTGGTCTTGGCGATTTTCAAATCCGCTTCCGCCATCGTCTTGTTCTCCCGTGCGACTTTCAGATTCTGTTCAGCGATAAGGACTTGGTTCTGCAAATTGACTTGATCCGTCTGGAAAAGAATGTCGCCAGCCTTGACGCGATCGCCTTCTTTGACCTTCAATGCATCGATGCTGCCAGCCATGCGGGCGGCGATTTTCGCGCTGTTGACAGGCTGGATGCAACCTTGGACTTGTATTTGCCGACGGAACCGCATCGGTGTGAGCGATCCCGTCTTGACTTTGACGGCGACAGTCTGACTGGTCGATTCTGTAACTTCCTTTTTTGAGCACCCTATGAGGCAGATGACCGACAGGGCGCAGGCGATTATTTTTTGTGTTTTCATGCTTTCTCCGTTATTTGTTCTAAATAGAACAAAATTGGTGTGATTTTTCTTTTTCATATAACCAATATACCGCCATGAGACGATTTTTAAAGAAAAAAGTTCCAATTAGAACAAAAAAAGTTCGAATTAGAATAAAAATTAATGGAAAATGGTTGAAAATTGTGACAAAACGGTTTCTATTATCCTAAATTCATTTCCATGAAGTTCATCAAAGAGACGTGACACAGATGAAACGATTTATAATATCTTGTCTTGCTTTGTCAAGCCTTGTCCTGTTTTCTGCACCGGAAATTCCAGTCCTGAACTGGGAGATTCGTTCAGACTGGATGAATGCGAAGACACCGCAAACTTGGAACAATGTCAAAGCGATAGGGGATGGCGTGGCGGATGACACGGCGGCGCTACAGGCCGCATTGGGGGCTGTTCCCGCGAAAGGCGGCACGGTCTATCTTCCGCCTGGCCGTTATCGCATTACCGAAACGATTTTCTTCGGTACCTATCAATTGGACTCAACGACTCGTCCGTACGGCTATTCCATCATTGGTTGCGGACGCGATACGACCATTGTGTGGGATGGCCCAGACGACCAGCCGATGCTTCGTCTGACCGGTCTTTTCGGCTCCCGAATCATCGGTGTGCAATTCGATGCGGCAGGCAGGGCCAGTTCGTGCATTGATATGGGAGGACCTGCCTTCCAAAGCCACAACCTTTTCCGCCACTGCGCTTTCAAAAATGCGAAACAAGCCGCTGTCATGGCCAGCCGTGTGAAAATCAACACGTCATGCACGGAGCATCGCATTGAAAACTGCCTTTTTGAGAATTCTGGCTTGGGCATCTATCTGAGCCATTTCAACGATTACGATTGCGTGATTTCTGGTTGCGAATTCCGTGATTGCGGTATCGCTGTTCGTACGACCAAAGGAAATTTCTACGCGCGTGACTGCCATTTTGAACGGAGCAAAGTCACAGATTTTCTCACATTTTCCGAACATACACCGACCATGCGCCGCTGTACCTCCTATGGCAGCTCATGTTTTCTCATTCAGGAGAATCCGCATTGCGCAACGGTCATACAGGACTGCCATATCGGCGGTTTTACATCGCCGCAAGGCGCTATTATTCAGAATGTTGTGCCGGCGATCATCTTCGATTCCTCCATAGAACCTGCGGCTGATAATGCGGACGCTCCGTCCATCGCCTTCAGGCATAGCGACACTGAGAGCCTTGTCGGTAGCAACAAACTCAATCCAGACTTCAAGCTTGTCACGGCCAACAACCGTTTTGCGGGAAAAATCGCCGGAGCACAACGCGTCCATGATTTCAGCGGCGAGAGCCGATATCCAGCCAGCGGTCTCACGCCACAGACATCCTTTTTGAAGACGGAAGCCGTCGCTGCTGTTCGCACGGATAATCCGAAAGCGGCCTGTATTCCAGGCAAGATTTACGATGTCAAACGCGATTTCGGCGCCAAAGGAGGCGAAGCCGATGACACGGCCGCCTTTCAGGCGGCCATCGCCGCTGCGAAAGAGCATGGAAAAGGTGCGATGGTGTATATCCCGCATGGGCATTATACCGTCCGAAAAACGCTCGAACTTGATGGTGATGACTGGTATTTCGGCGGTTCGGGCCTGCAGACCATCTTGTCATGGTATGGCGAAAACGATGGCGTCCTGCTTCATGTGAAATCTCCGAAAGCACTTGGCGTCATTGATATGCATCTAATGAGCATGGGCAACCGCCGCAGCGGAAAAGACTTGCTTCACACAGGGGGGGCTGATGAGTCTTATACATTATATGATAATGTGCGCGTGTATGGCTTTCTCGTGGCCGATCCGGACATTCGTGGCATGCATTTCGAAGGGCTTGGAGCAAAGGATGTTGTCCATTCCCATTGCACATACGGCAACATGGTTTTCAACGACTGCGGCGCGGCGACCATACTGATTGACAGCCATTACGAAGGCACACAGCATATCAGAGGAGCCAATCCAGATCGCTCCGGCATTATCGCCTATCAGTTCGCATTGTTGGAAATCTGTAATCCATGTCTCTGGATTGAAGACAATAACTCGTTGGTGATGACGGACTTCTACAATGAACAATGCACGACTCTCTATTGCTTTGAAGGCAATGGAACATTGCCGCGCGGGCGACTTTCACTGGGCTCTATCAAAGTTGAAGATCGTCCACGAAGCGTGAATGGATTCCATGGTCAGATTACTCTTCTGTATCCACAGTACTACAAGAATACGCTCAACGGCGTGAGCGTTTGGACGAGCCAAAACAACGCTGATGTGGATTATCTGGAAGTTGCTTCATACTATTATCATCATTCGCTGGAATGGCCGAATGACGGCTCCTTCCGTGCGCGTTTTCTCGCAGTAGGTGGTTCCAACGCGAAAACAGAAACTATTGAGCAGTTCATGACCAGCCATGCGGATGCGCCAATTGACGAAATCCGCAATCAATTCCAAGCCACGCTTGACGACTTCCGTCGTGTCGGACTTCTTGAGCTTCAGTTGAATTATTCCATTAAGAGATAACGACTTAAAGGAAATCCATGAAAAAACGCAACCAGACTAAAAATACAACGGCTGATATAAATCAAGAGCGTCCGTCGCTTCAGGAGATTTTGTTTCTGAAGGCGTTGAATTCCTCCTACCGCCTGCTGGTAAATTATGGAGCACGCCGTATCAAGGAACTTGACGTCACAATGGCACAGGCGTACATGCTGCTGTTTCTGGCGTATCATCCGGACATGACGTTGGAGGAGATTTCAAAGGAGCTCCTATTGGCGAAGAGCGCCATTCATCTGACGTTGCATCAATTGGTTAAGGGCGGTTATCTGGAAAAAGTTCCAGATTTGCACGACAAACGGATGTTCCATTTTAAAATGCTGGAAAAAGGCTTCGCATTGCTGCCAATTTTCTACAAGACGATTCGCGATATGAACAATCGTGCGCTTTCTGTCTTGACGGATGATGAGCAAAAGACATTTTTGAGCTTGCTGGACAAAGTGAATCAGCAAATCAAGGCAGAATATAAAGATAAATAAGTCCTTGATTCTGATTGGTTTTCTAGACGTCTAGGATTCTAGAATTCTAGTTTCATTACGGCAAAATCGTACCGCCTTCCCTGATCTTGCTTGTAACTTCCGTCAAATCAAGCGAATCCAGCGGGATACCGCCCTGTTTGACACATAGCGCGGTGGCGAGTCCTGCGGCCTCGCCGGTCTCCATGCACGTCGCTTGGACACGGACGCCCGCGAAGGCGTCTTCATCAGCGGAAATCGGACGCCCCGCGACAAGCAGGTTAGAGACGCCTTCCGGCTGAAGGCTGCGGAATGGAATGTAGGCCGCTGTTTCCGGATAGTGTAGAATCTGTCCATCGCTGCCTGGTAGATGGATATCGACGGGATGGCAGGCGCGGGCGATTGAATCCGCAAATGGCGTTGCTTCAAGATATTCTGTTCCTGTCAAGATATGTTTTCCTTTGATGCGGCGGCTTTGGCGAACACCGGTCATCGGCGCGATGGAGGAAATGACACAGTTTTTGAATTCGGGCACATGTTGTTTCAAAAGACTGACGAAACGGAAGACGTTTTCACGCAGTTGTGCCGTGGCATGCTGGTAGTTGAGCGCATCGACGGCGTCCATGGGGGCGCGGGACATGTTGACGGTGATACATCCATCATCAACCGTCGAGCAGAACCATGGCCCGCCAAACTGTGGCACGTCAACGCCTTCTCCGCGAAGCTTTTCGAATAGTTCGCGAATAAAACTCGCGCTATGATGGATGTGGTTGTTCTTCTGATGAATGATGTGCATCCGCGGCGTGGTCGTATCGACATTGGCGAGACTGAAAATCAATGTTCCTGGCTGGGCAGGACGCGTGTTTGGAAGCATGGGAACGCCAGCGTGGAAGGCGACATCCGCATCGCCCGTCGTGTCAATGACATAACGGCCAGAAACAGCCTGAAGACCGTTTTTGTTCGCGACGATGATTTGGTGGAGCATATCGGAATCGAATATGCAGTCCGCAATGAATGTATTCGTGAGCAAATGGATCCCTGCTTGGTTCACAAGTCGCTGTGCGACAAGCTTGTAGATTTCCGGATTGAAACTGAGATTGCCGCGCGGTTCTTCCAAAATGGCGCCGTTGGCTTTTATTAGTTCATGGGCAAAACGCCACGCAAAGCCGCCGATGACGCGTTCGCCTTTATACGAGAATTCGCTCATGGGATTGACGCATCCGCCGGTCGCCATGCCGCCCAGATAGGAGTTCTGTTCAAGCAAGGCGACATTTGCGCCATTTTCAGCCGCCGTGACGGCGGCGGCGATACCGGCAGGCCCACCGCCGCAGACCAAAACGTCAAACGGCCCTAAAAAAGGAATATCTCGTGAATAGCGTGTCATGGTCGCCTTTTTTTATGGTTGCGCTTTCGGTTCCGCAGGTTTGACGCCAAGCTTCATTTCCTTCGTGTAGATGGTCTTGCCTGCGCAGCCGAAGCAGTCGATTGGCGTGATGGCGAACCGCAGATTGGCGTTGACGGGAAGTTCGGAGAGGGCGAAGACGCATTTGACGGTTTTGTCCTGATGATTCGGACCAAGGAAGAACTTGT
>JAFZAB010000161.1 GCA_017548425.1 Victivallales bacterium | reverse complement strand
TGATCTGGCTCTTTCTTGTATGTAGCAACGAGTATATACCGTTGTGACTTCTTGCTATCGGCAAGCACATCTTGAACAGTTTTTTCTGTTTGTCTCATCATCGTTGTCATGAAAAATCATCATTCGTGAAAAAAGTACAGCCATGATGCCATTTTGAGAAAAGCTTGCTCGAAGCCTGTTCAAAAGGCATGCTTATATTTATTAGTGAAAATATAGCACGTACCATGTGAATTACAAATGCGACATTGATTCCATGGTATTGTTGTACAGAAAAAGTCTGTTTGTTTTGGTAATATCTATTCGAATTATGAGTCTTCATGTGACAAAGAGGGCTCCGATTTTTCGATTGGACCCAAGTAGCATCTAAATTATTCGGTGGATATTCATAACAAACAGAATATCAATCCAATTGCAAAGCACATTATCCAGCCTATAATAATATAATGTATAGCGACAGGGCGGTATCCGTTCTGTCATGGATGAATCATGAGTCCATGCATCCTCTTGAGCAACCCACGTGTCCGAACCATGGGCGGTGGATGCATGACGTAATAAAACACAAATTCGGTAAGAGATTCGACATGAAGCATTTTCATCATCAATACCTTCTACTAGTTTTCGCCATTCTTCTCCTTTCGCCTGACGCATTTTCCAGACGTGTGCCGTCGGGGCAGAAGAAAATCATCCATTTTGGTTTCGTGTCGCCATCGACTCCCGAACAGATTGTCGGAGAAGATCTTAAGAAGTTGGATGCCACCTGTCCGTTTGACGGCATTGGAATCAATCCTGTCATCAAACTCATGCGGGACGGCAAAACGTTCGACTACCATCCGTTGCACCATGTCGGCTCGCCCTATCTGCTTACGAAAGAGGATTTTAGAGAACTGATTCCGATGTTCCGTCGGTTTCAGGAGACTCGACTGAAGCACAATTTCTTTGTTCTCAATTCGTCGCCGTTCAATGGCGATTGGTTCGATGACGAAGCGTGGAAGCGGACGCTCAACAATTTTGGCATGTTGGCATGGGCCGCGAAAGAATCGGGCTTTGCAGGTCTCTGTCTCGACATCGAACCGTATGCGTTGACCAAACTACCATTCATGTATCGTCCCAATCTCGGCCACTCTTTTGAGGAGACTGCCGCGCAGGTCCGTCGTCGCGGCAAGGAGTGGATTGAAGAAATCAACCGTCAGTTTCCGAATATCACGCTCTTCACGTTCATGTGGACGTCGCAATGCACATCCACTCTCATGGCGGAACATCCTGAAACGCTTGAAAACTCCAAAACAGGGCTGATGATTGCCTTTTTCAATGGCGTCTATGACGGGGCATCCGACACGATGACCATCGTCGATGGAAACGAAGGGGCAGGGTATCATGCCGCGTCAGAGGAGGATTATGCCAAAATCACGGGGCGATACCACCGCTTTGCCGACTCATGGATTGACAAGGCCAACCATGAGAAGTTCTGGAAGATTACATCCATGGGCATTTCGTTCTATTTGGACAGCTATGTGAAGCGGGACAAGCCTGGTCGATATGATTTGCTTGCGAAATCCGACAATCCGACGCAACTGCTCGCCACGAACGTCGGCCATGCCCTTGATTATTCGGACGAATACGTATGGTTTTGGTGCGAAAAAGGCAATTTCTGGCCGGGCATCTTCAAATCAAACTATCCATTCTGGGGAGACCTCCTGCCGCATTGCGTGGAGGCCATCGAGGCTGGACGGGACATGCGTGTTTGGATGGACAAATATGCCAGCGGCACGAATCTTCTGAAGAACGGCGGTCTGGATTCTGACGATGCGGGAGCGAATGGGCCAAAACAGAACAATGGCGGCATCAAATCGTGGATGGCTTGGCAGGCGGAAGATACGCCAAAGGGAACTTTCAGCGCGGACAACGGCATGTTGCGACTTGTCAATGTCACGAACGGCGGCATTGCGCAGGCGGTTTCAGGCATCAAGGCGGACCAGCAGTTCATCCTTCGCGCACGCTGCAAGAATGAAAGTCGTTTCGCCACGCCAGTGCTCAGTTATTTCTTTCGTGACAATCCGGATGTTGGCCTCTGGGGGCAGCGCTCCATCGCCTTTACGGAAGACGATGCCGACGGATGGAAGCGCGCCACTTTCTATATCACGGTGCCCCAAGGACATAGCATCGCCACGATCAATGTTTACGTTGGCGTTCTGGGCTTTCAAGATCCGACTGACATGGACAAAGGCTGCCTCTTCGATGATATTGAGTTGCAGGAAGTTGTATTTCCTTGGACAAGGAAGTGACTGGCAAAAGAGCACAACTAAATTTGGGAAACCACAGATTACACAGATCACACTGATTTTTCACAAATTGCCTCGCCGCCGGGCCGACAAAGCTTAAAAGATTCAATGATGGAACAAGACGCTGGTTCCGAATGAACCGAACGGCTCCGGCAGCTCGGCGGTATGAAAGCGCTTCGCGCAACAGATGGAAAACAGATTGAAATTCTTTGCGAAAAAACAAGAAAATGAGCAATAGTAGTACGAAAAGGCTTCGCCGCCGTCGGCAAGCTCACTAAATTTTTTATATTTGCTTTAAGCTTTCATCTTTAAGCCTTTAGCTTTAAGCCTTTAGCTTCACGAATGCGCTTGCCTTCGGTAACTGCATGACCATTTTGAATATAGATATTGACTTTGAATAGTTGCATTGAAGTGACATTGACGGTGATTATATTAATCACCATTTGATTTACAATCTGTAACTTCTACTCAACCAAGTGAAGCCAATAGTGTTCCAATCATACCAATTACTCCTATGTCTTCCACTATTCATTTATCTCTTGAAATTCCAGTCAAATATCATGCGGATATCTGCGTGATTGGCGCAGGGCCTGCCGGCATCGCGGCGGCCGTAAGTGCCGCCCATCTGGGGAAAAAGGTGATTCTGCTGGATGCAAACACGTTTCCAGGTGGTTTGAGCACGGCGGCACGGGTTCCCGTCCTGATGCCGTATTCCGACGGTAAACGGATTCTGATGAAAGGCTTTGGCGAAGATTTTCTGCAACGGCTTGGCACGCGTGGACCGCTGGAAGCGGAGCATGTCAAACGTGTTTTCGATGAAATGCTTGGCGAGGCGGGAGTCGATGTCTTGTATGGCTGTCATTTCTTTGCGGCAGACTGCGATAAAGGAATCATCCGTTCTGCCTGTTTCCAATCGATTTCCGGAAACTTCGCGGTGGAGGCGGAGATTTTCATCGATGCCAGTGGCGACGGCGCATTGGCGGTGGCGGCTGGTTGCGAATATGTCGTTGGCGGAGAATCGGGGGAGACGATGCCGCCTACGCTTTGCTCCCTTTGGACAGGATTCGACTGGGAGGCCTACCGTGCAGGCGGCGCATTCAGTCATAACGACGAAAACATGCTGGAAAAACTGTCGGCGGCTTTCGCGTCTGGTGAGTTGAGCATGCCGGATTGGCATCATACCGGCATGACGAGATTGACGCCGCAACTCGCTGGCGCCAACATCAGCCATGTCTTCGACGTCGATGTGATGGATGAACAGTCCGTTTCGCAGGCGCTCGTTACCGCGCGCCGCCAGCTTGTCGAATACGAGAAATTCTACCAGAAACACATCGCGGGATTCGAACACGCCTGCATCGCGGCCAGCGGTTCCATGCTGGGCGTTCGCGAAACGCGCCGTATTCTCGGCGAGTATGTGCTGTGTCGGGAGGATTATCTTGCGCGACGTTCATTTCCGGACGAAATCGGCCGCTACAATTTCCCCGCCGACATCCATCCTGCGCATCCGACGCGCGAAATGCTTGAAGAGCATAAACGTTGTTTCCGTGGTGAAGGCTACAAGACTGGCGAAAGCTACGGCATCCCATACCGTTCGCTGATTCCACGACATACCGGAAATCTCTTGGTCTGTGGACGTTGCATCAGTTGCGACCGCTATGTCTTCGCCTCCATACGCGTCATTCCGGGGTGTTTCATCACTGGTCAGGCGGCTGGATTCGCCGCCGCGCTGTGCATGGAGCATAAATGTTCTCCGAAGAGTCTTGATCCCAATCAGTTGCGTGCGACAATGGCAGAACATCAGGCCCTTCTGCAATGAAGTGGATACTGGACTAATCAACAACATCGCGTCATTTAATAAGTAATAGAGAATATGACTAAAATCATCACCATAGACATTGGTACGAGTCGTGTGAAGTGCGCCTTGTTTGATGAAAAGGGGACGATGAGCGGCTTGGAGAGCCTGCGGCTGAAGAGGACGGAATCGCCTGATACGCAGGATGCCAATGAGTGGTTTGCCGTTGTCTGCCAATTGCTTCAGACGGTGACGAGCAGGGCAGGGGGCGATGTGGAAGCTGTTGCGCTGACGGGCAATATGCATGCGTTACTGGGCGTTGATGCGACGGGAAATCCTGTCGCGCCTGCGCGTTTGTGGAGCGACAACCATGCGCAACGGGAGTCCGACGAGCTGAATGAACGCTTCGGGACGTTGCTGCTGGAAAAATATGGGAACCGTTCCATTCCCGTTTTCACGCTGCCGAAGATACTACAAATGAAGCGGGAGGAGCCTGAGCTCTATCGTCGAAGCGTGAAGTTCCTGCAAAGCAAGGAATTCATCGCATATCGCCTGACTGGCGAGATGGTGACGGAGCCGACGGATGCTTCGGGCGTTCTTGGCATGGATTTGTCCACACGGCAGTGGGATGGCGCATTCTTCCAGGAGCTTGGGCTGGATGTGGAGAGGATGCCTCGCATCATATCCAGCAGTTCCATCTGCGGAAGAGTGACGCCGGAAGCGGCTTCTATGACGGGACTTAAAACGGGAACGCCCGTTGTCATTGGATGCGGTGATCTGGCCAGTGCTGCATTGGGAAGCGGTGTCGATGATGAGACGATTTCGCTGACGCTTGGGACGGCGGGGCAACTGCTTGCCACAGGTGCGTTGGGAGACGGAAAGAAAATTGCGGGACGGCTTTTTGTTTTTGCCCACGCCGATCCGACACGTGAGCTTTATCTGGGCTCTGTTCCTGCCGGAGGCTTTGCGTTGGAATGGTTTGCGAATCTGCATCAGTTGCCTATGGAGCAGTTTTTCCGCATGGCGGAGCAGGGAACAGTTAATGAAAATTCTCCTGTGTTTCTGCCATATATTCTGGGGCGTGGCGCACCGTCGATGGACTATCGGCCAGCGGGCGCGTGGTGTGGCCTGAATGCGACCAATACGCTTCCAGAACTTTGTGTTGCAGCGATTTTCGGAGTGTTATGCCCCTTGCGGCAATGTGCGGATTTGCTTGAAAGCCTCACATGGAAGCGGAAGAATGTGGTGTTGCAGGCGTTGGCCTGCCGCGAGGCTTCCGTGCGCCGCTGTGCATCTGGCTTATTTCCGCAGCAAAAGTTCATTCCAGAGACTTCCGAAGCCTCTCTGCTTGGTGCGGCGATGCTGGGCTTCACGGGAATCGGTGTGTATTCCGATGTCAGAGCGGCTCTCAAGGCGATGGTACGCGCGCGGAGCGTGGATGCACCATGCGAGACGACCATGGAACAGGCCTACAACCGTTTTTTGATGTGGGCGGAAAAAATTGCATTTGAGGGTTGCCCTTAGCAAATAATTTGCAGCATCAGTTTTTGCTCTTTGGCTTTTAGGCGTAATCCATCTTCATCTGCTATTCTACAAAATGTCTGAAAAAATAAAAAAAGCCGTAACTCACTTGAATTACGGCCTTAAAATGGTCGGAACGGAGAGATTCGAACTCTCGACCTTTTGACCCCCAGTCAAACGCGCTAAACCAGGCTGCGCTACGTTCCGATTGGATTTTTGATGTTCTCTTTTTGGGGAAAACGCTTATAAATTACATGGAAAAATGGATTTTGCAAATATTTTTTGCTTTTTTTCTGGTTGGAACGATGGAACGATGTGGAAGAAATCAGTAGGGCAGAGGAATGGAAAATTGATTTTATGCCTCAATGTGGTACAATATGGCATTGTGGACAAACGATAGAACAAGAGGCAGCATGATTATTACACGGCATGATTCCCCTGTCGGACAATTGACGCTGGTTTCCAATGGAAGCCAGTTGACAGGGCTGTATGTCGAAGGACAGCGGTATTTTCCGGACTTGACCGTGGCGGTGAAAAGGGCGGACTTGCCGTTGTTCAATGATGTAAGCCGTTGGTTGGACGATTATTTCGCAGGAAAGAAGCCACCGGTTCAGTCTCTTCCGCTATTGCTTCAAGGCACGGCGTTCAGGATGAAAGTCTGGGAGTTGCTACAGGCAATTCCGTATGGCGAGACGACGACTTATGGCGAGTTGGCGCGGAGACTGAATGAAACGGGGGGGATGAAGACATGTGCGCGAGCGGTTGGAAACGCGGTGGGCCATAATCCTATTTCCATCATCATTCCGTGCCATCGAGTCGTGGGAGCAGACGGCGGTTTGACTGGTTATGCGGGGGGATTGGACGTGAAACGCAAGCTGCTGGAGCTTGAACAAATGTGACGGAACCACGAATGGACACGAATGCACACGAATGTTCATTTCAGTCCACTGAATACACGGAAGAAACTAAATGCCTCGCAGACGTCGGCCATGTTTTTGAGGAGTTTGTTGACAATATGTAATTTTGATCAAGGAGGAATCGGGAGGATCTCCGTCTGCTCGGCGGTTCGTCACGCTTCGCGCATGTGGAAACAACGTCATGCGGAAGCTTGTAGTACATGGACCATTGGCTTCGGCTAGTTTCCGGCTGCATGGTAATTCCTTACGCGTTGCGCACAGGGAATTTCTTAGCAAAAACAAAAATGAATAATACGAAAAAATACAAAATCATAAATGGTCATAATGTGAAACAAAGGGATATACTATGAAAAAGATTGGGTTGATGGGTTGTGGAACGGTCGCGGATTACGGACATATTCCTGTTTTGAAATCAACGGATGGATTGGAGCTGCATGCCGTGTTTGAGCCGAATCCGGAGCGGTTGCGGCAAATGCAGGAGAAGCATGGCATTGCGTTGGGCTTCACGGATGAAAAAGCGTTTTTCGAAAGCGGCATCGACGCCATCAGCATCACGTCGCCTGCGCCGTGCCATCTGGCGAACGTCCGTTCCGCCTGTCAATACGGCAAACACATCTTGTGCGAAAAGCCGTTGGGCATGAGCGAAGAAGAATGCCGCGAGATGATCGACATGGCCAAAAAGGCGAATGTCATGCTGTTTACTGGCTTTGATTATCGGTTCAGTCCTGCTGCGTTGAAGATTCGCGAACTAATCCGTGAAGGTGCGATTGGCGAACTGAAGTCGTTGCGGCTGATATATATCTGGAACTGCCACGGCAAGGGGAGCTTTGACGAAAAAGGCCAGTGGGTTGAGAATGAACGCCGCAAAGGCCGCATGCTGGAAGGCGGCCCAATGGTCGATTGCGGCGTACATCAGATTGATTTGGCGCGTTTCTGGACGGGTAGCGAAGTGGTTGCATGGTCGGAAGCGGGAGCTTGGGTGGATGAATATGAGGCTCCCGATCACATGTATCTACATATGGACCATGCCAATGGCGCCCATACGATGGTGGAAATCAGTTATTCGTACTGCCATACATGCCAACAACCTGTGAATCTGTTCACCTATGATTTGATTGGCACGAAAGGCGTCATTCGCTATGATCGTGGCACGAAGCTGTTTGAAATGCGCAACGACAAAGGCGTCTTCACATACGATTTTTCGCCGGAGAAGAATTTTGCAGCGTTGTATGTTCATTTCCGCGATGCGTTGGAGCAGGGCGGTTCTGTTTTGCTGCCGACTGGTTTGGACGGTTTGATGGCGGCGAAGATTTCCCGTGAGGCGACTGATCGGCTGATGGCCGCCCATCGGCGGTAAGACGGATAGAGACGCAGGAATAACAGATAGAAAACTGAAATAAAAACTCACGTCTCGCGTCTCGCGTCTCATGTCCAAAATTGACGTGAGACGAGAGGCGTGAGACGTGAGATAATTATATAAGTAGTGGAATTCGTTTATCCCAACGGCGAGACGCCGATGGGACTTCTTGCGCCCAACGGCGGGACGCCGATGGGACCTCCTTCGCCCAACGGCGGGACGCCGATGGGACCTCCTTCGCCCAACGGCGGGACGCCGATGGGACCTCCTTCGCCCAACGGCGGGACGCCGATGGGACCTCTTCGCCCAAC
>JAFZAB010000160.1 GCA_017548425.1 Victivallales bacterium | reverse complement strand
GTTGACTATCGTGGCTGTGGTTACGGCATCATCGAGGAAAGCCATCGCGCGAAAGCCTTTGACGAAATCATCCAGGCCGCCGAAGCGAATTTCCGCAGTCTGCTGAACATCAGCGACGACTATGCGGTCCTGTTCCTCCAGGGCGGTGCGAGCCTCCAGTTCGCGATGGTTCCGATGAACATCGCCGTTCCCGGCAAGAAGATCGGTGTCTGCGACACAGGCGAATGGTCCCACAAGGCCATGAAGGAAATGAAGATCCTCGGCAACGAAGTCGATTTGATCTACAACGGCGAGCCCTGCAAGTTCTCGAAGATCGAAGGCATCAAAGACTGGAAGATCGACCAGAATCTGGCCTATGTCCATATCTGCAGCAACAACACGATCTACGGTTCCGAATATCCGTTCTTCCCCGAAACGGGCAATGTTCCGCTTGTCGCGGATATGTCCAGCGATTTCATGTCCCGTCCGTTCGACATCAATAAGTTTGGTATCGTCTTCGCCGGTGCCCAGAAGAACGTCGGCCCGTCCGGAACGGCTGTCGTCATCATCCGCAAAGACTTGGCGGCCCGTTGCCCCGCGACGGTTCCGACCATGCTGCGCTACACGACGCACATTGATAAAGGCTCCCTCTTCAACACGCCGTGCACGTTCGGTATCTACATGATCCGCCTCGTCACCGACTGGCTGATCGCCAACGGCGGTCTCGTCGCCATGCAGAAGAAGAACGAAGAGAAGGCCGCGAAACTGTACGCCGCCATCGACGCCTGCCCGTTCTACACGGGTACGGTTGATCCCGCCTCCCGTTCTCTGATGAACGTCACGTTCCGCATCAAGGGCGGCAACGAAGAACTCGAAGCGAAATTCGTGAAAGAAGCGAAGGAAGCCGGCTTGATCGGCATCAAGGGCCACCGCGCTGTCGGCGGTCTCCGCGCCAGCATCTACAACGCCATGCCTCTGGAAGGCGTTGAAGCCCTGATCGCCTTCATGAACAATTTCGCGAAGGTCAACGGCTAATCGCTTGATAAACGCAAAGGGGCCTGTCCAGAATACGGACAGGCCCTTTTTGCGTTTATAATGATTAATGATTAATGATTAATGTTTAATGATTCAGCATTCAGCATTCAGCATTAAAAAGGATTTGCTCCGTAGAAATACATGCCGCCATAGGTCCAGTTGGGCGTCGGCATGCCGGCGAAATTCTCTCGATCCATCGTCAGGAGTATGTAGCGATACGGACTGCCCGGCGGCGTTTCTGCGAAGGCCATGAAAATCCGTCCGTTGGGGCATTCGTGGTTGAAAGGCTTGAAATCGAGATTGAGTTCGCCGCAATAGTGGAGCGTCGGATAGTCGTAAATGGGCAGTTGCCGTTGGACATTGGCCGTCATGACATAACGCGAGCTGCCGAAATCCATGATCTGGCAGCCGGTGGAATTGTAGGGGACGGGACCCGCAATCCGTTCGTATGGACCGTCCCATGCGTTGGCTTCCCACAGGCAGGCGCGTAGTCCGTCGGGCGTGAAGGAGGATGTCGAAAGCCGCCATTTACTGACGGCTTCGTCGTATGTAAAGTACGGATCTTCACTTTTTTCCGTTCCTACGACGAGTTGCCGCGCCTGTAACACATGGATGCCATGCAATGGATTGTCCTCCGCCTCGCAGACGATGAGTCCGCTGCCGCGACGGGTGGATGGATCAAGATTGTGCGCCGTGGTGGACCAACCGCAACCGACTCCTTTCCATGTACCGTCGGCATCACGGAAAAGATGGTTCACAGCGTCGTTGCGCAGGAGGTCGTCGCCATCGCCATAGTTTGTCAGGAGGATTCCCTCCATTTTGAAATCGAACGTCGCAGGATTGAAGCTTGCGATGGATTTTGTGTATTTCAAGCCTGCCCGGGCCGAAAATGTACAGAACATGCGTCCGTTTTCCATGTATGGACGGCAGCCCGGCCCGTCAGTGACAATGCGGAAATCCGCTTGCCCGACGCCTGCCGTGAGAGCGGTGGAGGCCCGTCCGATGACTGCCCGACCGTTTGGCGGCAACGTCGCGCCGACCGCGCATTTCAGATATCCGGCAAACTGCTTCTGACGGATGTCCGGCTCGTCGGCAAGAGCGATGGATGCCAGAAAACGAACTGTATCGTTTTTGCGGACGGCCAGAAGAACGGTCGGGCCGGCGACAACGGCGGACAGTCTAAATGGCGGTTGCGGAATCAGTTGTGGATTGTCGATTTTTGCATCCAGCCGCTGACCGTTCAACGTCTCTTCGAATTCGATTGGATGATTGGGTTCCGCGTGAACACGCAAGCGGAAAGAGCCATCGTAAGGCGCGATGTCCAACAGGGCAGCGGAACCGTCGGAAAGCGATTGGACATCCACCGAAAGATGAATGCCTGGATAAAACGCGCCGACGAACACGACGCCTTCCGTTGGCTGTCCATTGCTTTCCGAGAAAACAACGGTTCCGTTTTCAAAGGAGATGGATGGCGGCGTCGTGCAATACGGCATCAACGCATGCTGCAGGCTTGGACGGGCCACGGCTCCTGGAACGAGTTCCGACAACGTCAGTTCATTATCCAGCATATATCGCCGCGTGGCGAGAAGCCTGAATTGAAGCGCGCATGGATCCACCGCGCGCGAGTTGCATTTGCCGGACATTCTTTTCTCCTGTTGTGTGATTGTTGTTTATATATCCATAGAATATACAGGGAGTGGCGTTAAAAGCAATGTTGGCATGCAAGCCATTTTGACAACATGTGGGAGGAGCGCACTCCAGTGCGACCGTTTGCGCAACATGCAAATAACCATTGACATGCGGCGACAAATGTCGCCGAGGTCGCTCTGGAGAGCGCCCCTCCCATGCGACTGTTTGCGCAACGCTCAACCAATCATAAGGCTCCGACGGCAAAACGCCATCTCACATGTAGCCCACGACGGGACACCGTCGTTACATCCGCGCGAAGTGCGATACAATCGTAACCGCCTGCAAGCGAACGAAGTGAGCGTAGCTGGCGGTAAGACAGCCCCCCCCCACCCACAGCGCCCGTAGGGTGCCACTGCCCGAAGGGCATAATTCACCTGAAAGGCGGTATTTGCGGTAACCCTGCACATCAGTGCGGGAGATGGACGCACATCCATCGCCGTCTGGAGGACGGTACTCGCCCGAAGGGCGTGATGGTATGGCAGTAGCATCTTCTTAAAAGCAGTTGGCAAGCACTTGATTGTGTCTTATATTATTTCAAAGACTTCAATGCACGGCAAATGCAATTCTGAGGACAGGAAAATGGATGCTGACATAGAATATCTAAAGCAGGAACTTGTGGATATTGGTAAGGCACTTGAAGACTATGAAAAGCTTCAGGAGGAGAATGCCAATCTTGAGAAATTACAAGATATCATGACAGATGTGATTGTCGCTCAAGGAAAGGAGGCTCTCAATCGCATTCTTGATATATTGGAGAAGAGGCTCAAGGAAAGCTATGTGGCGAAAGACTTGATGGAACAAAATATCATGAGTGGTTTGGGCAGCATTTTCAAACGTAGTCAGTCTCTTAAGGCCAAAGAGAAAATGCAAGAATGCCACAATGATTGGGATTTGATCAAATTGATTGAACAAGAACGGAGACAGAACAACTCAAAAATGCTTAGTGATTGTGATTCTGTCACTCCGATGCTTCATCAATGGATTGAAAATGAAGTGGATAAGCTGTCGAGTTCGTGCAGAAAATGCATATCAGCATACTTTGCTCTTGGCGACAGAAATCCCGTAGCCAATTTTGGAAAATGCATTTTGATTGATGATGCTTTTACAGTAATGCACGAAAGCGATCTCAGAGATGATAAGGAACATCTTGTTCTTTGTGTAGAGGATTATCTAGTTGTTCGCGTTCTAAATGCCCTAGACTCGGATGAGCAATCGCATGATGAACATACGCATGATGAACATACACATGATGAAGAAAATGATGAAGAGAGCGATGAAGACGAAGAGCTTGATGACGACGATTTCGAAGACGAAGACGATGATATGGATGATACAGTGTGGCATGGCTCCACGACATGTGACTTATGTAATTGTCAGATAAAAGGGGAATTATTCGACGGTAAGTTGCGCAATTCCATTGAATGGGCGGTCATGTGCACGAGATGTTTCGTCTTGTATGGCGAAGGCATAGGATGGGGACGTGGACAGAAGTACGACCAGAAAGACGACGGCAGTTTCGTGCTTGTCGCTGGCGGAAGGCCTGAAGAGTAGTATGGTCTAGTAATAAAAATGAAATAAAAACTTTGGAGAACTTGCATTTCTGTTATTTTTATGCTAGATTTTGTTTTGTCTATGTATTGTTGTTCTAGGTTTGGCTAAAAGCGGGCCATTTATCAGATAACATCATGGGCCATACTCTTCAAATGTTTACGTCATGTTCATTGACGAATATAAGTGAAAAATAACAGTGGATACCAATAAGCTTGCTTCTGTCTGCAATGTGAATTAACAACAAAAATAATGAAAAATGACAAAACATCATCTTCTAAACCTTCTATGAAGGAACATTCTGTGTTGGATGTGGAAAAGTTATACACTTACTTGGATGCCATGAAAGAAATCATCTCTTGCATGGAAGTTCATGAAGCTGAACCACGTTATCCATACATGAAAGCTGCTGTTACCCATTTTCTGCAGAATCCAGAAGTAATTCCCCAAGGTCTTCCAGAAACAGGAAGAAAGGTAGTCGAAGAATATAGGCCGAAAATCACTTTTGATTTTTTCAGAACTGTTCCATTTCCTCCACCTAAAGAATATGATTTTAAATTCATAGACCTATTTGCTGGAATTGGTGGTTTTAGATTAGCATTCCAAGCTAATGGAGGTAAGTGTGTATTTTCCAGCGAATGGAATGAATTTGCCCAAAAAACATATGAAGCCAATTATGGGGAAATACCTTATGGCGACATCAAAACAATAGACAAGAATGCTATTCCATTCTTTGACGTACTTTGTGCAGGCTTCCCTTGCCAACCATTTTCGTTGGCTGGTGTGTCAAAGAAAAATTCTATGGGGCGCGCTCATGGATTTGCTGATAAAGCCCAAGGAACTCTTTTCTTTGAAATAGCAGAGATTCTAAGGATAAAACGTCCAGCTGCTTTCATGCTTGAAAACGTCAAGAATCTTGAATCGCATGATAAGGGTAAAACCTTTGAGATTATTAGAAGCACATTAGAAGACGAACTTGGTTATGTTGTTAATTGGAAGATTGTCGATGGTAGCAAGTGGGTACCACAACACCGCGAACGTATTTTCATTGTTGGCTACAATCCTGAATTAATTGACATCACCAAAGAAGAAATAATCATTCCATCCGAACCTGAACCAGGATATGTTCGTAAAGAGTTAAAAGATATCATACGAAATGATGTTACTGACTGTACTCTTGGGCCTGGCACATGGGCGACTCTTGAACGACATAAAAGGCACCATGAGGAGGCTGGACACGGATTTGGTTATGGACTGCATATTCTTCCCATAAAAGAAGGAGAAATTACTCGAACCATTTCTGCAAGATATTCCAAAGATGGAGCTGAAATCTTAATAGAACAGCCAGGTAATCGTCCAAGGCATCTTTCTGTTGACGAGGCAATGCAATTACAGGGATACGATCCTGAAAAATTCATTTTCCCAGTTTCCAACACTCAGGCATTCAAACAGATAGGTAACAGTGTTGTTTGGCCAGCCATACGCTCCTGTGCATTACAAATAGCAAAAGTTCTGAAAGAACGGAGAAAATAGCAAATGGAACAACTTGAACGAACATTCAAGAATTTAACCATAACTCAATTTCTAGAACGTCTTGATAACACCCATGCTCCATGGCTTATAAAAAGACTTTCTGGCAATGATACAGGTATTACTGGCGGTCATCAAGCAGGTCTGTATATTCCCAAAGCATTTATGCAAGAGGTAGTTCCGGAAATTGTGACAAAAGATCGATACAATCCAACTCAAACGACAAGCTGTTTTATCTCAAGTCATGATTGCTACAAGGAAGATATACAAGCAAAGTATTACAATAATAAGTATTTTCCTGAAAAAGGCTTCGCAAAGAAATACGATGAATTTCGTTTAACGTGCTGGAAAGACACGCCATTACAAGATGTTGACAATACGGGATCCATATGTATTCTGGCTGGCATTAACCTAGAAGGATATAACCAACTGATATGTTGGGTGTCACGAAATGCAGAAGAAGAGGATAATATTGAACAATGGGTGGGGCAAGAAATTGAACCGGGGCGAATGTATTATTCGCGCCAATTGTCACCATTTGCTCCTAAAAAATCACTTGAAGATCAAATTCCAGATGATTGGAAACATACATTCCCATCCAGTAAAGAAATATTCGATTTTGTAGCAAAACTGATTCCTGAATCCTCATGGACTAAATCGTCCGATGAACTTCTTCTAAAGCGCCGTGGAATTGAATTTGATATTTTTTCGATTATTGAGCGATATGATGTCTTGCCCAAAATTCAGAATGGATATAAGAATGTTGATGAGTTCATCAAATATGCCAATACAGTAGTAAACAGACGTAAATCAAGATCCGGAACATCCCTTGAGCTTAATCTCGCAAGCATTTTCAATTATCACAAATTACAATTTGAAACCCAAGTCGTTACAGAACAAAACAAGAAGCCTGATTTCATTTTTCCTTCTGCAGAAGCATACAGGAATCCATTTTTCCCGGAATGCAAACTTTCGATGTTAGCATCTAAAACTTGTTGTAAGGATAGATGGCGTCAAGTATTGAATGAGGCCGACAGAATTCATCCCAAGCATTTGTTCACTCTGCAAGAAGGTATATCAGCTAAACAACTAAGTGAAATGAAAGCCAATGGTATCGTTCTTGTTATTCCAGAACCAAATCGTCATTGCTTTCCAACCAATGATGATTCCTTATTGATGAATTTAACTGAATTTATTGATTTTATTGCATATAAACAGAAAGACAATAATTAAAATATTATAAGTGTTATTTGTACAAAGCTGCGCTCACAGCGTTCGCTTACAGGCGGTTACGATTGTCTATTCCTTACGGGCGGAAATGTCTCCCATAGCTAAACTGTAGCGACGGTTTCCTTGCTTTTGCGGTATAATCGTATTCCCACAACTTCGTCAATGAAATGATGAACAACCTGCTGAAGGCACTACTGCTTCATCTCGTTGTAGTAGCGTTTCGGGAAAACGGTGGGATAACCTGTCATTTGGATGATTCAGACTCCATTGTCGAAAAACTCAGAGATCTTAATGGTACATGTTGAGCAGGCAGCGGATACCGACAATTATTCCGCCGTAGAAAAAAAGGCTTGGAACCCATGCGACGCCGAAGATATAAAGCAGGATATAGACGAATTGCCCGTTCCATTTTTCCTGCCATTGAGGTCGGCGTATGAGAATCCAGATCACGAATGAAATCGGAATCAGGACGGACATCAGAAATGTAGCCTGGCATTCACGCATAGTCATCATCTGATCCATTTTCTGTATTGTATCAATGAGCATGTGAAGCATGAACGACAACTCCAAGTTTTATATCACCATCAAAGGGAATCCAAAGAGCTTGTTAATGAAGCCAAAGAAGGCTTGTATTCCCTTGACGACATAGGCGCACGAGAGAGAAAGAAACAACAATAATATATCCGTATCCATCGACAAGGCAAATACAAAGATAAAGATAAAGGCCATGTCTGATTCATGCATCACGGTAATTACTGAGGTGACTCATACAACCGTTCTATTTGTTCAATTAATGAGTCTGAATGGTTTGATATTATTTGAAAAATGAGGTATATTAATTTGATTAATATTCTAGAACTGTAACGAACTCACGAAGCTGATGAAACAGGCTGGATGGCGGTTTTATCGGAACGGAAAGGGAAGCAATAAAAATATGGATTCATCCGGAGCTGAAAATCCAGATTCCTGTTCCAGACCATGGGAATAGGGAAATCGATCCCGGTCTCCTAAGGGGAATAAGGAAACAGACGGGTATTTGACAAGACAGGAGGAAACAATGAAGAAAATAACATATTTCATGTTTGTGCACAAGGGGGACAAGTTTGGTTTCTGGTGCGAATTTCCAGATCTGCCCGGTTGCATGACCGACGGCGACAATCTAGAAGAGCTGATGAAAAACGCCGCTAACGCAATGGAGAGCTGGTTGGAGGCTGCCGATGAAAGAGAAATCGACATTCCCGCTCCTTCCGATGCAGAAACCCTGAAGAGGAAGGCTGATGAATGTGACGAGCCTATCCTCTTTGTTGCTCCCGTAACTGGGTATCTGTCCAATGCTACAGTCCGTATCAACGTCACCGCTCCAGAGTCGAAGATAGCGGAGATCACCGCCTTCGCGAAGAAGGTCGGTCGCACCCGTTCTGAGCTGATGGTGGACTCCACTCTCGACTACATCCGCTCGAACGCATAAAGACCTGCACTTCCGTCCAGCAGGGCTTGTATCGTGTAAAAAACGAAAAACATTTATCCCCCAAAATTGAGAAAAAAGGATAAAAAAGAAAAAACTAAGGCTTGCGAAGATTTCGTATTTCTTCACAAGCCTTTTGTTTTGAGTCTGATACGAGAGATGGGACTCGAACCCACACTCCTCTCGGAATTGGAACCTAAATCCAACGCGTCTGCCAGTTCCGCCACTCTCGCATGTTGAATGAACTATAATTTATTCCCAAAAGCCATTTTTTCCAGTTGGCTTAATGGATGAAATTGGTGGGCGTCAACGGCTCCACTTCCGGAAGCGGGATGACGCCTTTCGCATGGTCGATGCATTTCAAGAGCCACGCCATGTTGTTCGCCAGCGTGCGCATCGTCTGGAGGCCTTCGATGTCTTTGCGGACGTCGTCGGGCGTCATGCCATGGACGCTGTTCCAGTATTGCGACGTGACGATCGGCATGTTCGTCTTCATGAAGTACTTCAGAAGGCGGTCGTAGGTGGCGCTGGCGCCGCCGCGGCGGGCCGAAACGACGGCCGCGGCAGGCTTGTTGTAAAGGTATGGCGAACCGCCGAAGAAGATGCGGTCGAGCAACGACGTGATCTGGCCGTTCGGGCCTGCGTAATAGACAGGGGAGCCGACGATGATGCCGTCGGCTTCGCGCATCAGTTTCGCGCATTCATTGACGACATCTTTGTCGCCATGGACGCAGAAGCCGTTGTTTTTGTAGCAACCGCAGCACGCAAGGCAACCGCCGATCGGCTTTTTGCCGATATGGAAGATGGTCGTCTCGATGCCGTTTTTATTGAGCTGCGTGGCGACTTCGGAAAGCGCCGTGAAGGTGCAGCCTTTTTCGTTGGGACTTCCGTTGATCAGTAAAACCTTCATGGTGATTGCCTTGCGTTTGTGGTTGTTTATTGGTTTTTATTTTGCGATGAGGACGGACGGATCGTAATCTTCGGGGGCTTCGTAGCCGAGGAGGTTCATGACCGTCGCGGCGATGGAGCTGATGCCGAGACCGTCGCGAAGCGTCGTCTGATATTCGCCCTGTCCGGCGGGATCATAGACGATGCACGGGACGGGATTCAGCGAATGGGCCGTCTTGACCTTCGGGACGCCGTTCTCCATGGAGACGGAACCGTCCTTCTTGTGCTCGTACATGTCGTCCGCGTTGCCGTGGTCGGCCGTGATGACCATGACGCCGCCGACAGCGTCAACGGCCTTCTTGATGCGGCCGATGCACAAATCGACGCATTCGACGCCGATCTGGGCGGCTTGATACACACCTGTGTGGCCGACCATGTCGCCGTTCGGGAAGTTGCAGCGGATGAAATCGTATTTGCCGCTTTCGATGCCTTTCAGAATGACATCCGTGATTTCGGCGCCTTTCATCCATGGACGCTGTTCGAACGGGACGACATCCGACGGGACTTCGACGTAGTCTTCCAACTTCTCGTCGATCTTGCCGGAACGGTTGCCGTTGTAGAAGTATGTGACATGACCGTATTTCTGCGTTTCGGAAACGGCGAGCGTGCGGACGCCCATCGCGCAGAGGTATTCGCCTTGGACGCGGTCGATGGACGGCGGGCTGGTCAGGAAGCGTTTCGGAACATGGAGGTCGCCGTCGTATTCCATCATGCCGGCATAGACGACGTTCGGGACGCGTTTGCGATCGAACTTGTCGAATTCGGCTCCGCCTTCGAAAGCGGCGGTGATTTCAAGAGCGCGGTCGCCGCGGAAGTTGAAATAGACGACGCTGTCGCCGTCTTCAATGGTTCCAACGGGCTTGCCGTTTTCAGCGATGACGAAAGCTCCGAGATCCTGGTCGATGGCGCCCGTCTCTTTGCGGTAGGTTTCAATGGCTTCATGGGCGGAAGCGAACTGACGGCCTTCGCCGAGAACATGTGTCTGCCAGCCGCGTTCGACCATGGCCCAGTTGGCGCCATAGCGGTCCATCGTGATGTACATGCGGCCGCCGCCGGAGGCGATCCGTGCGTCGCAGCCTTGCAGGCCTTTCATAAAGTCTTCAAACGGATCGACATAGGTGAGGGCGGACGTTTCGCCGACGTCACGGCCGTCCAGCAGGATGTGGACGCGGATCTTCTTGACGCCTTCCTTCGCGGCTTCGACCATCATAGCCTTCAGGTGGTCGATGTGGGAATGGACGTTGCCGTCGGAGAACAGGCCGATGAAATGCAGCGTGGAATTCTTTTCGATGACATTGCCCGCGATTTCCTTCCAAGCCTTGCCTTCGAACATCTTGCCGGTCTCGATGTTGTTGCTGACGAGTTTGGCGCCCTGCGCGAAAACGCGGCCGGAACCGATGGCGTTGTGGCCGACTTCGGAGTTGCCCATGTCCGCGTCGCTGGGCAGACCGACGGCGAGGCCGTGGGCCTTCAGTTTCGTGTTCGGGCAGTTTTTGAACATCCAGTCCAGATTGGGCTTGTAGGCGGTGGCGACGGCGTCGCCCTCCGCGTATTTACCGAAACCGACGCCGTCCATGATGACGAGCACGACGGGACCTTTGCGGCCTTTGAACCAGGCGGCTTTTTTCAGTTTGTCAACCATTTTCGAAAATACTCCTTTTGAGACAAGCAGGCGTGACTACGCCTTGATTAAAGATTAGCATTTACTATAAAATAATAGTATAAGCTAAAAAAGTCAATATAAACGTCTTTTTTCTTGATATTGACGTGCTATATTCCATAGATGGTCGATTTTTTATGTTTTCAATTGATAAAACCATGCAAAGGAGTACTGACATGAAGAAAATGACGTTGTGGGCGGCGATAGTTCTCGTTGCCGCGTGGGCGATGGCCGATGTGAAGCTCGATCCTGTGTTTACGTCGAACATGATGCTGCAGCAGGAGGCGCCGATCGCGTTCTTCGGAACGGCTCCCGCAGAAAAGGACATCACGGTGACGTTTGGCGACGAAACGGTGACGGTCAAATCGGACGCGCAGGGCAAATGGCGCGCCGTGTTCGCTCCTAAAAAGGCTGGAAAAGAAACGTTCTCCTTCTTTGCAAAGGAAGGCGACACGACCATCCAGCTGGTCAATATCATCATCGGCGATGTGTGGGTTTGCGCAGGCCAGTCGAACATGGAAATGCCTGTTGGCAAGACGTTCCGCCGCGGATGGTCCGCGCAGGACTGCGAAAAGGAAGTGGCGGCCGCCAACTATCCGGAAATCCGCTATGCGGACCAGGCGAGACGCATCTCGCTCAACGAACCGTTGAAAAATGCGACATATCAGTTCGGAAGCGGCTGGGTCGTCTGCTCGCCGAATGTCGCGGACCGTTTCAGCGCGACGGCGTATTTCTTTGCGCGTCAACTGCATAAAGATCTGGATATTCCGATTGGTCTGATCAATACGACGTGGAGCGGCACCCGCATCGAACCGTGGATTTCCAAGCAAGGCTATGAAGCCGCGAAGCTGGAAGGCGATTTGGCGCAGATTGCGAAGAACGCTGAAATTGACGATGCAAAAAAGAAGGAACTTTCCGACAAATCTGTCGAGCAGTACAAAAAGGCTTTGGCGGACTGGGAAGCGAAGGTCGCCGCCGCTCCTGAAGCGGAAAAAGAGAAGCTTCAGAAGCAGAAGCCGCGCCGTGCGGTGCCTGTCCACGAAAATCCGCAGGTTCATTGCAATCTGTACAACGGCATGGTCGAGCCGTGGACGACGCTTCCCATCAAAGGCGTCATCTGGTATCAGGGCTGCTCCAACGCCGGAAATCCGCATTACTATCCGCTCCACAAGGCGTTGATTGCCGACTGGCGTGCGAAATGGAACAATCCGACGATGCCCTTCCTGATCGTGCAGTTGGCGAGTTTCGGCGGTCCGGAAGACTGGCAGAACGCGCCTTGCGAAGACGCAGCCTATGCGTTGACGCGTGACATCCAGGCGAAAGTCGCCTCCGAAGATCCGAACGTCGGTTTGGCTTGCGCGATCGATATTGGCGAACATCGCAACATCCATCCCGCGAACAAACAGGAAGTCGGCCGCCGTCTCGCATTGCAGGCCGAAAGCATCGCCTATGGCAAAAAGATTGTCGATGGCGGACCAATGCTGGACAAGACGGTCGTCGAAGGCAACACGATCCGCGTCTCCTACAAGAACGCCCCCAATGGTTTGAAGACGTCGGACGGCCAGCCGCCGCGCTGCTTCGCCATCGCCGGAGCGGACAAGAAGTTTGTCTGGGCGGATGCGAAAATCGACGGCGCGACGGTCGTCGTCAGCTCTCCCAACGTCGCGAATCCCGTGTATGTCCGTTATGCCTATGCGGCGTATCGCGGCGACTGCAATCTGCAGAACGCAGAAGGCCTCGGTGCCTATCCATTCCGCTCGGATGCGTTTGATTATGCGAATGTGAAATAAGCTAAAAGCTTAAAGCTTAATGCTTAATGCAAATACAGGCCACGCCCTCTGCATGACCGTTTTTCATTCATTCTTTATGTCTCTTATGTCCCTTTAGTCCCTTTTATAAACAAGAAAACATGGAACTAACCAGAAGAGATTTTCTACGTGGAAGCGCGTTGGCGTTAGGTGCGGCGGCAGTTCCATCGGCATTTGCCGCCGAGCCTGATCCGAACATCTGCCGCATCGGTCTCATCGGCATGGGCGTACAGTGCGTCAAAGGCCATTTGAACGGACTGTTGCATCGTCGCGACGTGCGCGTCGTGGCGATGTGCGATCCGGAGAGCATTCGTCTGAACAAGGCGAAAGAAATCGCGGAAAACTACTACACGCAGCATCCCGAAAAGAATCCGGGGCCGATTGCGACGTTTGAAGACTTTCGCGACATGCTTGCACGGCCTGACATCGACGCCGTGCTGATCGCGACGCAGACGCATTGGCATCCGACAATGAGCGTATTGGCAGCCCGCGCGGGAAAGCACATCTACTGCGAGAAGCCGATGACGCTGTCGATTGAGGAAGGCCATGCGATCATTGAAGCGGTTCGTGCGAATAATGTCATCTTCCAACTGGGCAGTCAACAGCGTTCGGATGACCGTTTCCGCCTGGCCTGCGAACTCGTCCGTAACGGCCGTATCGGCAAGGTGAAAGAGATTTTCATCAACAATGTGGCGGGGCCGTCTCGCGAATGCGATCTGCCGGCGGAACCGACGCCGCCAACGCTCAATTGGGACTTGTGGCTTGGCCCCGCGCCATGGCGCCCCTATAATAAGGTATTGTGTCCGTTGAACAATTGGGCGAATTTCCCGCAATGGCGGCAGTATCGCGACTACGACGGCGGCGGCATGACAAATTGGGGCGCACATCATTTCGACATCGCGCAGTGGGCGCTCGGGATGGACGAATCCGGCCCGATCATGGTTATTCCGCCGAAGGAATCGAAATACAAGCGTCTTACGTATGTCTATGCCAACGGCGCATGCGTCATCCATGGTGGCGCGAAACCTGGCCGCGCAGGTTTGGAAATCATCGGTGAAAAAGGTCGCATCTGTGTGAACCGAGGCTACTTATACACGGAGCCGGAGGAACTCATGCGGACGAAATGGGGCGCGTATGACATCCGTCTCTATGAAAGCCGCAACCACCACGACAATTTCTTCGATTGCATCCGCAAGCATAAGGATTGCATCTGTACACCGGAAATCGGCCATCACAGTTCGATTGTGTGCCATCTGGGCATCATCTGCTATCGTCTCGACCGGACGGTGCGATGGGATCCTGTCCATGAAGGCTTCCTGAACGACCACGAAGCGAACCAGCTGATGTGCAAGCCACACCGATACCCCTGGGGCGTTTGATCTAGAACCACGAATGGACACGAATGGACACGAATGTTCATGATGAGTTACTGAAAACACGGAAGAAACAGAATGCCTCGCAGATGTCGGCCATCGTTCTATAGAGGTTGTTGGCAGAATGTGAATCTTGAGTGAAGATATATCTGAATGGCCTCCGTCT
>JAFZAB010000159.1 GCA_017548425.1 Victivallales bacterium | reverse complement strand
TCCGGCCGCATGGGCATCGAAGGTCAGGCCAACTACGCCGCCTCCAAGGCGGGCCTCGTCGCCATGGCCAAATCCATTTGCAAAGAAACGGCTCGCCGCAACATCACCGTCAACTGCGTCTCGCCTGGTTTCATCGACACGGATTTCATCGCCAACCTTCCTCCCGAACAGTTGGATGCATATCGCAAATCCGTGCCGATGAAGCGTTTCGGCACTCCGGAGGATGTCGCCAACGCCATCCTTTTCTTCGCCTCTGAAGAATCCGCCTATATCACAGGCTCCGTTTTGGAAATCACTGGCGGCCTCGCCTAAAAACTAATGCTTTTTGATTACCATACATCCTTATCCAAACTGCGCCATCTGGACTGGGCATCGATCTTCTTCCAGCTCGTCCTCCTGACCATCGGTCTCGTGTTCATCTACGGGACGGGGGCCAGGCTCGGCGGCGGCTATGCCACCAAATGGCTCAAGCAGTTGCTGTGGATCATGGGCGGTGTTGTCATCTTCCTTACCTGCACGCTCATTGACTACCGCAAACTTGGCGAGCAGTCATGGATTCTGTATGTGTTGGAACTCGTTCTGCTCGTATGGGTTCTGACGGGCGGCAAAACAATCAACGGTGCGCAAAGCTGGATTCGCATCGGCGGTCTGACCATCCAGCCGTCGGAATTCGCCAAACCGGCCACATTGCTATTTATGGCATGGGCCGTTACGCGGCCCGGCTGGCGGAACAGCGTCGTGCCGCCGTGGTTGCTAACGGGACTCATTCTCGCGCCACCGCTCATTCTCGTCCTGTTGCAACCGGACATGGGCACCCTGCTCGCTTTCCTGCCGTTCTCCTTCTGCATCGCCTTCATCAAAGGGCTCCGCTGGCGATGGATCTTTCTGACGCTCTTCGTCGGAATCGTCTGCGCCCCAATACTTTTCACCCATCTAAAGCCCCATCAGCAGGACCGAATCAAAGTCTTTCTGGAAGCTCCATCGACCTCTCTCATCGCCGCCGCTACGCCGTTCGTCTCGCCCGAACAAGCGAAAAAATGGAACGAAGCCCATGAAGTCTTCTTCAAATCCAAGAAGATCGACACATGGAACGCGGAGCAGTCGTTGTTGTCCGTCGGCAGCGGCGGCCTCACGGGAAAAGGCTTCATGAAAGGAACACAATATCTGCTTGGCTATCTGCCGCGCCCCGTGTCGCCGACGGATTTCATTTTCTCCGTCATCGCGGAGGAATCCGGTTTCGTCGGCAGCGGATTCGTCATTCTGATGATCGTCTGCGTCATCCTCTGTTCATGCCGAACCGCCATTCTCGCGGCGGATGAAATGGGCATGTGCCTCGCCTTGGGCACAGCCGCCATCCTTTCCACGCATGCGTTCGTCAACATCGCCATGACCATCCAGGCCGCCCCGATCATCGGCATCCCGTTGCCGTTCATCTCTTACGGCGGCTCGTTCATGTTCTCGACTCTCGCCCTCACGGGCCTCTGCCAATCCGTCCACATCCGCCGCCATGAGCATTCGCTCTATTCGTGATTTTTCCAGAGGAACCAATCGCCATGACTGAGAAAAAACGTTCCGCACTGATGAATTTTCTTTTTCCGAAAATCACCCTAGGCTTTTGCATACGACTGATTTGCGTCGCCGCCATCGCCTACGGCTTCTTTGGATATATCTGCAAACCGGCCGTCGTCCGCGGCGTCAGCATGGAACCCGCCTATCATGACGGCGTGTTTATTTTCTGCTGGACACCCGCCTTCTGGAAACGCAAGCCAACCCACGGCGATGTTGTTATGATCCGCTACGGCAGCGACCGAGTCATGCTTCTCAAACGCGTTCTCGCCGTCGAAGGCGATGTCATCGAATTCCGCGACGGCGTCCTCTATCTGAACAACGAAATCGCCCAAGGGCCATGGCTGAATCTCACGCCATGCGACTGGAACATGGAACCGCATACCGTCTCCGCCGGTCATGTCTATGTCGTCGGCGACAACCGCAGCATGCCGATGGACGACCACATGTTCGGCGAGGCCGCTCTCTCCGATGTCGTTGGAATGCCCCTTCTTCAATAATGCTGAATGCTGAATGCTGAATTGTTAATTGTTAATTATTAATTGATAATTGATATGAAAAAGACTATCATCGCCATTGCTGTCATAGCCGTCGCCGTCATTGCATGGTTGCTTTTCTTTCCGAACGAAAAGAAAATCGTCTTGAAACAATTGGACAAAATCATCGAAAGTGTCAACAAGTCTTCGGACGAAGGCAACATCGCCGCGGCCGCCAAGAATCTCGCCTTCGGCGCCCTTCTTGACGAAACGAATGAAATTTCCATAACCATCGATGAATTCCCCTACAACGGCTCCCATTCCTCCAGCGAACTCGCCAGTCTGGAGGCGCAGGGCCGCCTCTACTGCGAAACCATCGACATCAGGCTAAAAGGAACGGAAGTCGAAATCAAAGACGGTGTCGCGACCATCAATTTCACTGCCGCCTTCACCGTCGTCACGAAATTCGGAGCCAAATACGACGAAGTCCGCCCATTTGTCGCCACCTTGAAGAAAATCGACAAGAAGTGGAAATTCACCGCCTTCCGTGACAAGCAAGTGCTGAAGAAATAGCATTACAAAAAGCAAAAAAAATCAATATCATTCATAAAGCATCCCCCTAATCGGGATTTCACAAGAAACCACGATAACTTTCGGTTATAGATTCAAACGACTGTTCCTTCATGTCAAAAGACGAGTCTGTCAACACCGTTGCCATTTTCCTAAAAAATCACAAAAAATCACAAAAAATCATCGGCGGCGGCTTGCGTCTTTCCATTATTACTACATATTATTTATAGTGTGTGTGTTTTTCTGTCAAGGGGAGGAGAAACGCACGATGACCCATTCCAAAACAACCGGGGAAAGAGCACCCTTACGCTTTCCCGTCTCTTTTTTAGTATCATCGTGAGCAAGCTATATTCGAAAAATCCGTTGGAGCAGGAACCATCCAACTCCTCAAACTATTTTCTCCGTCTTCTCATCATCGTCGTCTGCATCTGCCTCGTTTTGGCATTGTTCCTATTTGACCAAGATGACATCAACTATTTCGCGGGCGGCATCACCAGTGGATTGTATCCACGCAACCCCTTGGGGAAATGGGGCGCTTATACGGCGTGGTACATGATGCTGACGTTCGGGCTCGCCGCGCCAGTCTCCGTGGCATTGATCTGCTTCTGCGCGATACGCCGTCTTTTCTTCAACAAGCATCTTGATCCGGTCGGCTTCTTCTATGTCGCCGCCATCGTCCTTTTCACCGTCTCGCTGTCCGTCCTTCTGGCGACTTTGCCCGACCAGTTTGCGTCGCTCGCCTCCAAATACAATCTGGCGACCATGCCCGGCGGTGTCGTCGGCCAGCGGCTCGGCAATCCGGACAGCGGTTGGTTCCACATCACATTGAATACGACGGGAACGGCCATCTTCGCGTCGGTCTGTCTGCTTTGCACGCTTTACTATCTTTGGAGATATGATTGGCAAGAGCTCTTTATCCTTGTTATCAAGGCACTTAAATCTCGTGAAGACAAACCGAAACCGACAAAGGAGAAACCTGCCGCCAACGTCAATCAACTGCCGGAAGAAGTCATTCCGATGCCGAAGCCGCAAGTCACTCCGCCACCGCAGCCTCAAATCAAGCAGGAGACGCCTGTCGCGAAAACCGTCGTTCAGCCGCGTACGGAAGTCCCGCCGCCGCCCGCCGCGAATTCTTTGGAGGACTACCGCCTGCCGCCCGTCGATTTGCTTGACATCGTGGAAACAGCGGACAAGACAGAGGCCTCCGCGCAGGAGATCAAGCTTAACGAAGAACTTCTGCAACAAGTACTTAACTCATTCTCCATTGACGCGCAGGTCGTCACGTCCGTGCCAGGCCCGCAGGTCACATTGATCAAAATCGCCATGAAGCCCGGCGTGAAAGTCGATAAGATCTCCAGTCTGGAAGGCAATATCATGATGGCGCTCAAGGCGACTTCCCTCCGCATCCTCACGCCGATTCCGGGCGAAAATCTCGTCGGCGTCGAAGTTCCGAACAAAGTCCTCAAGCCAGTCTCCGTCCGTTCCCTCCTTGAAGACCAACTTTGGCAGAAATCACGATACACGCTGCCGTTGCTGCTTGGTAAAAACATCGCCGACAAGACGATCATCATCGATCTCGCCACCGCGCCGCATCTTCTGATCGCCGGCGCCACGGGTTCCGGTAAATCCGTCTGCATGAACATCATCATCATGTCCATGCTCTACAAATACAGCCCTGAGCAACTGAAACTGATCATGGTCGATCCGAAAATGGTCGAATTCGCTGCCTACCAGAAACTTCCGCATCTGCTCACGCCAGTCATCTTCGATCCTGAAAAAGTCGCATTGGCTCTCAAATGGGCCGTCCGCGAAATGGACCGCCGTCTGGGCATCCTCCAGAAGGCCAGTTCGCGCGACCTCCTTTCCTTCAATGCGAGACCTATTGAAAAAGGCCATTCCGTGCTGCTGGACGCGGAAGGCAATCCGATTCCGGACCGCCTCCCCTACATCGTCATCATCATCGACGAATTGGCCGATATCATGGCGACCGCCAAAAACGATGTCGAGACGGCATTGGCCAGACTGGCCGCCAAGGCGCGTGCGGCCGGCATCCATGTCATCATCGCCACGCAGCGGCCTGACGTAAAAGTCATTACGGGAACCATTAAGAGCAATTTCCCCGTGCGAATCGCTTTCCGTGTCGCATCCATCACCGACTCGATGACGATTCTCGGCGGCAAAGGCGCAGAAGCCTTGCTTGGCAAAGGCGACATGCTCTACAAGTCCGGCGGCATCGGTCTGGAACGAATCCAAGGCGCCATGGCGCAGGACGAAGAGCGCAACCGCGTCGTCGAATACATCGCGCAACAACTTCCACAGTCCTTTGAAGAGAACATGTTCACGGTGGTCGAAGACACAGAAGGTCAAGGCGGTCATGACGGTGGCGGCGGCGATTCTGGCGACAGCAGCGAAGAAGGCGGCGACCTCTACGAACGCGCGAAGCATATCGTCCTTTCCGAAAAGAAGACCTCCATCAGCTATCTGCAACGCCGTCTGGGCGTCGGCTACAACAAGGCCGCCACGTTGATGGAGCAGCTTGAGGACAACGGCATCGTCAGCGCGCCCGATCCAAGCAACCGCGGCAACCGTGAAATTCTCGTGACGACGGAGGGTCACGGAAATTCCGGCGACGATATGGACAATGACTTCTGAACGATTCGTTTGACGTTTTTTCAAACAAAAAAAACATCAAATAGGACTTTCCTTTTATGTTGTTGTCCTTATATTAACATCCTGATAAAACACTCCACGATGCAAGGAGATTACATAGATGCTGAAGACAAGAAAAAAAGCGGATACCAACACCATGCAGAGCCTCCCGCTTGTTTGGGACGACAAGCCGAACGAAGGCCGCAAGACCATGGTCAACCTCAAGTCTGTCATGACGCCGCAGTCGGGCCATGACGAAACGGCGGAAGATGCCGTCAACGCCCTGCTGGGTGGCGAAGAAGCGGAAAGCGCAACGCCGTCCCGTCAGACCAGATTTGGTGGTGGGCTGCCTCCCACTCCGCCTATGTCGGCTCAACAGCAGCCTCCGTCTCCGCCTCCGCAAGAGGAGCCGCAGGAACAAGAGGAAGAACCGGAAGGCGAGCCGGAAATTCTTGAAATCAGCGATGATGAGTCTCTTGGCGACGCCTTGACCAAGCTTCGCGGCAGTCTGGGCTGTTCATTGCAGGATCTTGCCAACAAGACCAAAATTCCAATCCAGAAAATCAAAGCCTTGGAAGAAGGCAACTACGACCAAATCAGCAACATCAACATGGGCGCGGACTACGTCCGCAAGCTCTGCATTGAATACGTTGTGGCTCCGGACAAATATGTCCGCAAATTCAAAGAGGCCTATCAGGCCTATTCCAACGACGAAGAGCCGTCCATCCGTACTGTCTCCGCTCCAAGCACAGCCGGCCTGCGTGAAATCGAAATCGCCAAAAAGCATTTTGTTTCGATTCCCAGCCTGCTGATCGGCACGCTGATTGTCGTTCTCTGCCTCTTCATTCTCGGTGGCCTTGCGAAGCTCTATTTCAGAAAGAGCGTCGCCAAATCGCCGACCAGCCTTTCGGAATTGGTTCCCGTCAACCGCGGCGCCATGACCGTCCTGCCCATTCCAGAAGAACAGTAACCGCCCTGCGGGTTGTACCTATAAGCCTTAATATCATAACAAAGGCCTGGCTTCCAATAGAAAGCCAGGCCTTTGTTTTTCAGATTATGATCGCTTTTATTCTCCAATCATCCACAAGGCCAATTGATTGAAGAATTTCTCATGGTATTCGCCCAGACGGCCCCACATGCTGCAGGCCGCGGGGGCACCCCACGTAATCGGTGCGCCGAAATACGCCACTTTTCCTTTTCCGTATTTTCCAACGACCAACGCGGGATATTCCGTTCCCGCATCCGCGAGACCACGCCCCGCCACGAAATTCGCCACAACCGTCGTGCCCGCCTTCGGAATGACACGCTGGACAGCGCCAATTCCTTGGCAGCTTTCCAGATAAAGCGGCAGTCCTTTCAAGACGGCATGTTCCCCATCGCCAGCCAAATGATAACGGAACTCGTTGATTCGCATGAACTCACGTGTACCGTCACGCGGCGAGAATGCATGTGTGCTCAACTCGCCTGTCACATTTTCAATCGGTAGCAAATCGGACATTTCGAACTGGCGGAAATCAATCATTCCGTTGACGACGACCGCGCCACCGTCCTTCGCAAATGCTTCCAATTTCCTCAACAACGGCATCGTGATCTTGCGCGACGCCATGATGGCCAGCTTCATATCCTTCCATGCGGCCTGAGCGCCATCGCCCAGCGCCGTGTCCAACGTCACTTTGAAGCCAGCGTCTTCCAAATACGCCTTCCAGAAAGCCATCATGAAGTTCGGATTGCAGGAGCCGTCATCGTTGCGGTTCACATCGCCGAAAACCGTCACTGAGGCACCGCCTGCACCGCCGGCGATCCCCCACCATGCCGTACGATGCTCCGTGTCAAGACGATACGTCGCATCGACAGCCACCAGTTCTGCACCATCTTCCTTCGCTTCCTTCACCTTCAGACGAATCGTGATGAACGGCTCATGGGACATCCCGCGCGGAATCTTCACGGTCGCCGTCCACGGCTTTGTCGGCGACGCACCATCCGCATCGGCTTCATATTCCACCTTCGACTTCGCGCCAAGATGTTCCAACTGACCTTCCAGACGAAGCGTGCCATCCAACTTGCTCATCGGCAGGAACTGAATCTGCAACGCCTTGGCGTCACCATCTTTGACGACTTTCCAGTCAATCAGGCCGCCTTTACCGAAATTTTTCATGCCCGTCAAACCATTGCCTGTCATGCGATAAGTCGTCCAATCCGCGAAACCGCCGGCCTTCACATCCAACGCGAGGAACGGTTCGAACGAATACGTCAAATCATGCGTCCAGATTCGGAAGAAAGCGAGCGGGCGGTTGACGCCGCTCAGGCAGACATCGCCGTTCGCGAGATTGCCGCAAGCATGCCAACTACCACCGACTTCCTCCTGACTGATCGGCCCCCAATAATATCCTGGCGAGAAGGCCCGCGCAAAGCCTTTCTCCGTGTCACGCAACGTGTTCGGAAAGGGCGAACCAACGACTTGCGGCGGACGCAGCGGCACGATACTCCAACTATAGCGATCATAATGGCCATCCTTTCCATGCCCCCAGAAGCCATGCGTGAACCACGTCGTCTGGAAGTCCTTTTCGCCCGTGTTCCGCAAAATACGATACGTCCGCAAGGCAGAATCGCCCGCCAGCAGCGTCATTTCCTTTTGGTATTCACAGCCATAACCGTATTCCGTCGTGATCTTGTTCGTAAACGTCAAACGCCATCCGGCGGCGTTTTCGATGGCTTCGCCTTGTTTGACGGCCTTCCATTCACCGTTCAGCAGGCAGAATTCCTCCATCGTCCACGGCGTATGTTTCACGTCGCGAAGAGTCCAGCGGAAGCAGCGGCCTGTTCCGACAGCTGTGCCGATGCCCGGAATCATCGTCGCATACACGCCAGGCTCAAGTTCCTTCATAAGAATCGCCTCTTCAAATTCTTCTGGAATCCCATGCCACACTTCGCCGCCGTCCAGACGGTTGATAAACCAGTCGCGATTCGTCGGCTTGAAAGTGATATTATAGACCCAACCGCCCCAATTGAAGCGATTACCATATTTATATGGAACTTTGCGACCATCCGCCAGCTTCGTCGCTTCAGGAATCGGATCAGCCGCCACGCCAGTCATAACGGCGACTTTCAAAAATTCATTCTCCATGACGACTTCCGGAACGCCGTCGCCATCCAAATCACGATACTGCCGCGTGACACCTTGGCCATGCACAAATCCACACGTTGCAACGCATAACGCCGCCAGACATAATTGCATCCGCATTCTTTTCACTCCTTGTTATTTCTATTGAAAATTAACTTTTAGTGACAATGATCGCCACACTTGTGGTCATGGCAATTGTGGCCTTCGCCTTCATGGTCATGATGATGACACATGAAATTCAAATTCACAGGCAGTTTACCGGCCAGCCAGTTTTCCACCACTGTACGGACTGGTCCAGACATGCCGCCGACAACCAATATGCCTGCCTCCTTCAAGGCGTTGATGGCGCCACCACCGATGCCGCCACAAATCAAAACGGACACTTTCTCATCCGCCAACAGCCCTGCCAAAGCGCCATGGCCGCTGTCGCCGCAGGCTTTCACGTTTTCCGCGAGAATCTTACCGTCTTCCACGTCAAAAATAGCAAATTCAGGCGTATGCCCGAAATGCTGAAACACCGACCCATTTTCACACGTGACTGCTACTTTCATATCAACCGCCAGTTTTCCTATTTAGACAAATTCACACCCCAACTGCCTTAGCAGTTCATCTACAGTCCTGCCGCTTTTCAGCAAAGACGCATAGACTTTCGCCGTAAATCCTTCATCAACAGAATGTTGGATAAATTCCAGCAATCCATCGAAATAGCCATTCAGATTCAAAACGCCGATGGGCTTGGGAGAACCACCGTTGATCATCGCGATTTTCGAACGCTCCAACGCATCGAGCAATTCGTCCCATGTACCGAAACTGCCGGGCAATGCGATGATTGCATCGCCACGTTCGCGCATCAGATTCTTCCGGTCCGCAAGATCATGAACGACAACTGTTTCCGTCAAGCCTGGATAAAGAAATTCGGCAGGCAAGCTATCCGTGAAAATACCGATGGCCTTGCCGCCGTTGTGAAGGATTTCATCCGCCAGAATCTCCATCGTGCCTTCCTTCGAGCCGCCGAACACAAGCGTCAGACCATACTTGGCCATTTTCTGCCCAAGTTCTCTAACGGCATCGACATAGACTGGATTTTTTGGTATGGTCGCGCCGAGATAAACGGTTATGGAATGAATTTCTGCCATATTGACTCCCTTGATAGGCTACATTTTCTTCAATATAAGCCCTATTTGAACTTTCTCCAGAAATTATCCGGCTTGATTTTTTGTGGCAATGGAAAAACAGTATATATTATGGAAATATAGTCCGTCATTGTGACGCATGAATCTCTTCTCAACCCCTTTGGGAGAAATAAAGCATGGAAATCAATAAAACACAAGAAGGCTCCAAACTCAACATTTCGTTGGTCGGCCGTCTGGACACCGTGACGTCCCCCCAGTTGCAGGAAGTGCTGGATAGTTCACTGAATGGCATCACCGAACTCGCCTTCGATTTTGCGAAATTGGACTACATCTCCTCCGCAGGCCTCCGCGTCCTCCTCGCCACCAATAAGAAAATGGTCAAAGCCGGCAAGATGATCATCCGAAACGTCAATGACGTCGTGCAGGAAGTCTTTGACATGACGGGATTTGCAGATATCCTCAACATCGAGTGATTCATCGCCGGAGGATTGTTTCCGAAATATGAGCACCTCCTTCGCCCATAGACTCGTCATCGGCCTGTGCGTCCTCTATCTGGTCGCCATCGCCGTCATCTGGCGGGTTGGCAGCAAATATGCGGCCCAACAGACGGAGGAGCTCCTGCAGTCCGCCCAACAAGATCTCATCGTCACACTCAATGACTATCTCGACCACCTTCTGGTGGCTAATGCTTTGAAAATCATAGATCAATGCGGTTCCTACGAAGTCGCCGCGCGGGCGGATCTGGCCGAATACTGCAAGACATACGGTTTCGATGAAATCAACGTCGTCGATATCAAAGGCATCGAAATCGCATCAACCGTTCCGATCATCGTCGGAAAAGACATGCACCGCCATCCGTTGACAGCGGAATTTCTCAAGTTGCTGGATGGCGTGACGTTAGTGCACACGCAAAAGCTCCGCCCATCCGTATCCGAACCGGACAAACGCTTCAAATATTGCGGCGTCGCCTTCAAACGCGGCCGCGGTTTCATTCAGGTCGGATATGAAGAAGAGCATTTCAAACAAGGCTTTCCCATCATCTTCCGCACGTTGACGCAGAGCTGGCGAATCGGCCACAAAGGATACTACGTCTTCGCCAACGCCGAAACGAACATCATCGTCTCCGAACCCAAAAATCGTGTCGGTCTCACGCTTTCCGATCTCGGTTTCGACATCAAATCGATTCCAGACGATGAAAACACCACCTTCCGGCAAGTTCTTTCCGACAATACCCGCTGCCTCTGCCGTTCCACCATCTTTGCGGGACACCGTCTTATTTCCGTCATCCCGCAGAACGAATACCAACGGAATCTCACCCTCTTTGTCGCCCTATTCGCCGTCATTCTGTTTCTTTTCCTGGCGTTTCTCACCAGCATGCTTCTTGGCGCGGCGAAATCCAACGAACAACTGAAGGCGTTCATCAAAGAGAAGCAGGAGCATATGCACAAGGAGATGCAGGTCGCCAAAACCATTCAGGCCTCTGCCCTCCCATGTGTCTTCCCGCCATATCCTAACATCTTGGAATTCGACATCTTCGCGCAGATGAAACCCGCCAAGCAGATTGGCGGCGACTTCTATGATTTCTTCTTTCTCGACAACGACCACATCGCCTTCCTCATCGCGGACGTCTCTGGGAAAGGCATTCCGGCCGCCATGTTCATGATGACCGCCAAAACGACCATCCGCTCCATCGCCTCCTCCAGCAACGCCCCGGCGGACATTCTCGCGAAAGCCAATGCCAAACTAGCGGAAAACAATGAAGCGGACATGTTTGTGACGGTGTGGCTCGGCATTCTCGACCCCAAGACAGGCATTCTGACCTACTCCAACGCCGGCCATAACTTCCCTATTCTCAAACGTGCGAACAAATCCATCGAATGGATTCGCTCCAAACCGTCTCTCGTTCTCGCCGCCCTGCCGGAAGCCAAATACAAATCGTTCGAAATCACGTTACACCCAGGCGATACACTCATCCTCTATACAGACGGCATCACAGAAGCTGTCAATCCTGCATTGGAACTATATGGAGAAAATCGCCTAGCGGATGCTGTCGCAAATTCCTCCGGCCATTTCTGTACGGACATCAAGGCCGATGTCATGAAATTCGCCAACGGCGCGGAACAGGCGGACGATATGACGCTGCTCACTCTCAAATACCGTGGCGCACCGATTACACGGGAGAAAACCTTTCCGGTCAGCCTCGTCACCATGCCCGATGTCAGCGGTTTCCTTGGCCAAATTCTCCATGCGGCCGATTGCCCGCAGAAATTCATCTCCGAACTGCAAATCGCCAATGACGAAATCATCTCCAACATCGTCAAATTCTCTGGAGCCAAGGAAGTTACGTTGCGCATCGAGCATGTGCCAATCGTCAATATCTGGCGGCTTTCCTACATCGACGACGGCGCGGCATGGAATCCGATGACGGTCGCGGAGCCGGACACCACGATTCCCGTGGCGGACCGCCCCACCCGCGGCCTCGGCGTCCTTTTATACAAAAAGCTCGCGGATCAAGTCCGATATGTCCGCGAAAACGACCAGAACGTCATCCAACTCCGCAAAACGCTCCGCGAGTATTAGTGGGTAGTGGG
>JAFZAB010000158.1 GCA_017548425.1 Victivallales bacterium | reverse complement strand
CCGTGATCTTCTTCCACGGACCTTGGAAGACGTTCGCGAAAGCCTGCTGGAAGTAGAACTGCGAAACAGGCGTGACGGATGTGCCGTAGCCGCCTTTTTCGACGACTTCGCGCATGGCGTTGATGATTTCAGGGAAACGGTCCAAGCAGTTGTTATCACGCATCATCTGCGTGTTGGCCGTCAGAGCGCCGCCAGGCATAGGCGACAAGGTGATGCGCTGGTTGGTGGTCTTCGCTTCAGGCGGAAGCATGTATTTTTCCATGCAGTTCTCGAAGGTCTCTTCGGCCTTGAGAATCTTCGCATAGTCGATGTCGAGCGTGAAGTCCGTGCCTTTGAAGGCATGCCACATCGTGAGGATGTCGGGCTGGCCCGTGCCGCCGGACATGGGGCTCATGGACAGGTCGATGATTTCCGCACCCGCTTCGATGGCGGCCATGTAGCAGGCGACGCCCATGTCGGCGGTGTCATGGGTATGGACGTGGATCGGGCAGTCCTTACGGCCAGCGGCGTCCAGCATTTCGCGGCAACGTTTGACGGTTTCGCGCAGCGTTGCGGGCGTGCAGGTACCGGAAGCGTCTTTGAAGCACAACGAATGGAACTTCATAGAGGAGTTCAGAATCTGCTCGAGAATGTCGCAGTAGAATTTGGCGGAGTGGGGGTAGGTGTCCTTCACGCCCGGAGGAAGGGCCATCAGCGTGATGGTCGCTTCATGGCGCAGACCCGCGTTATAGACGCAGTTGCCGGAGAATTCAAGATTGCGGATGTCGTTCAATGCGTCAAAGTTACGAACGGTCGTGACGCCGTGCTTCTTGAACATCTTCGCATGGAGGTCAATCATTTCGGAGGACTGCGCGTCCAGACCGACGACATTGACACCACGGGCCAGAGACTGGAGGTTGACGTCCGGGCCGACCGTCTTGCGGATTTCGTCCATCATGTCAAAGGCGTTCTCGCCGCAGTAGAAGAAGGGGCTCTGGAAACGCGCGCCGCCGGCGACTTCGAAATAGGTCGTGCCGGCTTCCATCGCGGCGCTGAGGGCCGGCAGGAAGTCTTTTGCGATCACGCGGGCGCCAATGACGGACTGGAAACCGTCACGGAATGAGGTGTCCATGAATTGGATTTTTTTCATTTTTTCCGTTGTTCCTTTGTTTTGGGTGATATGATAATAAATCTAATGATTTGTTTTCTAACCTGCGGTCAAATTATTTGCCGGAATGCTTGACGAGAGCCATGGCGATGGCGGCGGCGATTTCATCGTCGTTGCCAGCGGCGGCGGCGGGCTTCGCGGCGGGCTTGGCTTTCTTCTGTTCCGGTTCGGGCATCAGATAGGCGTATTTCGCGCTGACTTTTGAACTGATGTTCGTGCAGATAATCAGAACAAACAAGAACACGAACGTGGTTCCCATGCCCATGATCAAAAGGATGAAACTGCTTAAAACCATGATGACGTCCTCTGTGGGTTGCGGGATTGCTCCCTTATGGTGAAAATAAAAACAAAGTCCAATCTATAAATATAGTATAAAGTCGCCAATTTTCCACTTTTGGGACGCTATCCATGAACAAAGTTCTTCCATGAAACGTCCGAATTGCCGCTCTATGAAAGGACGATTATTTCGCCAGAATGCCCAGTTCCTTTTGCAAGACGGTCATCATCAAGTTGCGGTCCAACGTGTTAGGCTCCATGAAACTGCCGTCGGAAAAGTCGTTCCACGACTGGATGCAGATGATGGAGGCCTTGTCGTTCAACGCATGGCGAAGGCGGTTGGCGAAATTGCGGCCGTTGCCGCGCGGCAGAATCCAGGAGTCCTGCAAGTTGATGATTTGCTTTCCGATGCTGTCTGGAGACTCATGATTGTCGGCCGTCCGAACCCATACAAATCCGTCAGGCGGCACAGGGCGGTCAATATTCTTGCCATCTGGAAGATTCGGCCAATTTTTGCCGATTTGACGGAAACAGAAAGCCTTATCAAATGCTTGATCCTTTTCTTCCTTTTTGTCATTATGGACTAGACGAATGAGTTTGTCGAAAACAAGAACGGTCTTGCCGTTCAGTTTGTAAGCACTGGGAATATCTGCAAGTCCTTTCCGATAAATGAATTGCGAGACGTTTTCAATGGAGAGTTCATTATTTCCGCCCATCATGAGCGCCACTTTGAAGACAGGCTGCTGGACGGACGCCAGTTCGTAGAAACGGCGGATCCGCGAAAAACGGACATTGTCCGCCAAATCCTCGGGCTTGATCGACAACAGGACGCCGCCGATGCCGACGCCGCGCATCCGCTGCATGTCCCGTTCCATACGGCTGTCCACCCAACCATCATAGCCAGGAAGAGGGCGGATGGCGGATTGAACGTTCGTCCGAAAGTCGGGGTAGGGATGGTAAACCGCTAAAATCAAGGGTTTTCCGTGACTCGTATAAGGATTTTCCCGCAAAATCGGCGCTTTTTCCTCTGGAACCGTGGCGCAGGACGTGGCCATCAGCAGGAAAGCTATGGATAATACACTATAAATAAAGGACTTATTGATGGTTTTCATGGTCATTCCTTGTTTGCCGACGGCTTTGACGGCGTTTCGCGTTTTTCAAAGCGCGGACAATCGTCCATAGGCTCCATCTCTTTGCCAGTCAACGAACAACGACCGCCAAACGGATGCTTCACATATTGTTTGCAGTCACGGCAGAAATGTCTGGCCGCCGTGTGAAGTTCATCCAGAATGGAGGCTTCCGTTTTGCCCATGGAGGGCTTCGAAGAGCCCAGAAGGCTTTCCAAAGCGGAAAGAGACGGTTTGGTTGATGACGGAGCGTTTTCCGGCTTATCGGACGGATTGGACGATTCATCGGAAATCCGCACATGACAGAAAGCGCACGTCAGATATTCTTCAACGACAGTAAATCCGTCCAAACGCCGTTCTAATTTGGCGATGGACTGTGAATGGCAATTCTGACAGAAAAAACGCTGGCCTGGTTTCATGGGGGATCGACTTGTTGACATGTTCACATTTTTTGTCCATAAAATAACACAGGGGAAGAAATCTGTCAATAACGGGAAAGCGGAGGAAAGGGCCTTTTCGAGACGATATTTTATGTCGCATAATGTAGATTATGTTTAATTCAACCAGCGCAAGAAAAGAAGGGTGTTTTTCGTAACCTATTGCCATTGAATCAGCTCCAATTTTGGATTTTGCCTGTTAATAACTTTTTTATAACCCGCTTATACCTAAATCCCAGCTTTTTTCGTTTGACGCGCAATTTGTCATCGCCAAACTCGTCAGTTATATTTAAATGCAATTCAACTGACGGCCAACTGGAAAAATCCATACCTTAATAATATGTTCGATTCTGACGTTTTTTCAAATCCGCCGGGAAAATATAAAGTCAAAGACTTCTGGATGCACATCGGCTCGTTGCATGGCAACGAAATTGACTTCCAGTTGTCGGAGATCAAACATGGCTGCATTGACAATCGAATGAAGCCATATTCCCCCTGCTCTTTGCGCTTTCCTATTTCCCTGCCTTGCGATCCATAGTCCGCTGAATGATCGCTATACGTTCAGTATT
>JAFZAB010000157.1 GCA_017548425.1 Victivallales bacterium | reverse complement strand
CGGAGCTCGCGGTCGTAGTTGTCCTGCGCGTCTTCCAGATTCAGTTTGGCGAGCTCCTCTTCGATTTCCATGATGCGGAGTTCGCGCGGCTTTGGTTCCGCAAGTTCCTCTTTCTCCTCGAGAATGGCGTGGTCCAGTTGCGCCTTGCGGAGGGCGATGGTCTGCGTCTCTTGGAAGTCAATCAGATCATACTGCGTATTCAGTTTGACGAGAGAGAGTTCGGACGTGTGGAGACTGGCCTCCTGGTTTTCGATGTTCTCCTTGGCGGTCGCATCGTCGATTTGGAAAAGAATATCGCCTTTCTTGACGATGGTGCCCTGCGGCATCATGTCCGTGATGCGTCCGTTGGTTCCGACGACGGCCGGAACGGTTTCCGCGCATTGGAGAATGCCGCGCGCCAGAATCGAACGGGAGGCCCCTTCGACAGGCTTTATAGTATAGGTATAGGATTCGATGGCCTCCTCCGTCTTCCGCCCTTTGATGTACAACAGGCAGGCTGATAGCAGAAAAGCCAGTAGCAGTATGATGGAAATGGTGATTTTTAAGTTCTTCATAATCAGTTATTTGGTGAACGGGAAGAAGACTTCGCCGATAAGGCCTGGCTTGAGTTTGACATCCGTGCTGTGGATGCGGATACGGACGTTGAAAACGACCTCTCCCAACGGCTCGTGGGAGGAGTACAGGCCGATCTGACTGTCCTTTTTCGTCTTGTTTGTGAACAGGAGATCGACGCTTGTGACGACGCCCGGCAGATGTTCGTTCGTGAGGGAGGGAACACGCACTTCCACTTCCATGCCGTCCTTTATCTGCGAATAGTATTTTTCGGGCACTTCGACTTTCATTTCCATTTCGGAGAGATCCGGAATGGACATGATGTTGAAGCGCGGACCGACAGTATTGCCGACGGCGATTTTCGCGAAGACGTTGCCGTTACGTACTTTATTGTAGCAGATGATGCCTTCTGCGGGCGAATAGATGGTATGGTTGTCGCGTTCCTCCTTGCGGCGGCGGAGACGCTGTTCAACTTCTTCCAACCGCTGTTTCGTCTGTTCGTATTCGCGCTGAGCGGAAACATTGTCGAATTGGACGGTCTTGACGGCCAATTCGTAGGTGTTTTCGGCGGATTTGAGATTCAGTCTTGCGCGGCTTCGGGCGATTTTTGTGGCACCTTCAATCGCTTTGTCCAGATTGAGCTGCGCTTTTTCAAGATTGAGCTCCATTCGGCGTTGATTCCGTTTGAGTTTCTGGAGTTCGGCCGGCGACATGGTCGGCGTCTCGCGGGCTTCTTCGCGATCGACCTTGCGTTTGGCGGACAAGAGATTGACTTTCGCGAGATCACGGTTCATCTCCGCCCGGTAGATTGGCAGCGGATTGAAGATTTCCAGTGTGTTTTTGGCAGTCTGCCTTGCGATTTCCAACGTGTTCTTCGCCATTTTCAGCTTGAATTCGCCGTTGATACGCGTGATTTCCACGTTTTTCTCCGCTTCTTCGCAGGAGGCGCGGACGCTGGCGGCGTTCGTTTCGATACGGTCTATCTGCTTCTGTCGTTCCTGCGGATCCAGCTTGGCGACGACATCGCCTTTCTTTACGTAAGTCTCTTCGGGAATAAGCCATACGACTTTTGGCCACGGCCACCAGCCGATCGGCGGGACGATGACGTCCGTTTTGCGGACAGGATCCAGTTCGCCTGACGCGCTGAACCGTTTTTCTTCCTGTTGGTTTTCCATCACTTTGTTGACGAGCTTGCCGTGCATCGTGACGGCACGGCCCTCCCACACGGGATCGTCCAAAACGAACCAACTGTTGACAGGCGTTCCCGATACTTCCGTATAAATACCTTCGAACGAAATGTAGTGTTTGCCATCGATGTAATGGACGAACTGCAACGGAACAGTCGGCCCTTCCAGCGGCTTGGAGGCTTTCAATTCGGCGGTTCCGACCATGCCCGGACGGAGCCATGAGGCCTCCTCCGTCTTTTGGATGATCAAATCGAAAACCTTCACGCCGAGCTTCTGCTCATCGCCCCAACCGGCGTTCTTCTTGTCCGCGATATCATGAGACAATGTGCTGATGCTGCGGAGCTTGCAGACGAGGGGCTGCTGCAGGCGGCCGTTGAGGCGGACGATGACTTCATCACCGTCGTTGAAATACTTGCGGTCGGATTCGTGGAGTTCCCCCTGGAAGCCGATGGTGCTCAAATCCGGAATTTCCATGAAGGCGAAATTCGGCCACATTTTCATGCCGACGGTCAGTTCTTCGTTGTCAACGCGATTGTGGCTGACATAACCGTCGATGGGCGCTTTGACTTCCGATTTCTGGATGTCATCCTGCTTCTCCTTGATTTCACGCTCCTTATGCTTCTTCTGGGAAGACGCGCCGACGCGCTGGATTTCAGAAATCTTCTTCTGCTCCTTTATTTCGAAGGCGAGTTTTTCGATTTCCAGCTTGCAGTTGTCGATTTCAAGGCGCGTGGAATGGATGGAACCGGGCAGATCATACGGCTCTTTCGTGGTCTGGAGTTCGCGATCCGCGAAGAGCTTCTTGATTTGGTTCTGCTGAAGCGTCTCTTCATCCGCGTCCAATTCTGCACGGGAGATCATGCCGCGTTTGAAACGGTCCTGCGCCTTGTCGTAGTCCTTCTGGGCGGCTTTCAGATTCAATGCGGCGATCCGCTGGCGGCCTTCGGCGATACGGACATCGTCCGGATTCGGTTCGCTAAGAAGGCGGGCGAGCTTGGCTTCAGCGGTTTTGAGTTTGTCGTCGAGTTCGCCCATCTGGTCATCCATATCGATATTGTTGTTTTCGATATTGGCGAGACGGCGTTGCAGGTTGGCGTCAATGACGGCTTCTTCAAGCAATTGTGAATCAAGCTCGAATTGCGTATATTCCGTATTGAAGCGGGCGATGACCTGGTCTTTTTTGACCAACGTGCCGTCAGGAATGAGTTCGCTGAGCGGCAGCCAGCGGACGGGATTGTTGATTTTGGCGGACTTCTCCGTCATCGTCTTGACACGAATCGTGACAATGTACGGGAATGTCTGTTTTGTAATATTGTATGATTCATCGGCTTCCTGCCCCATGAGCAACAAGGCCAGAAAAGCGAAGCAGACTGTGATATGGCGAAGCATGTGCGATGTCATCCGCTGTTATGGTGGTATGGATTTTCCAGAAGAAAGCGACGCATGCCGCGTTCCGTCTGTCATGCGATTAGATTGGCGGTTTAGAATGAATCGCCTCCTTGTGGTTGGGAAGCCAGAGGAGGCGACACATGGATATAACGTTTGTTTAAATCAGCTTATTTGACAACAAGGTTGATTAAACGGCCCGGAACGGCGATTTCCTTGACGATTGTCTTGCCGTCGAGCTGCGGTTTGACTTCGGCGGCGGCCTTTGCGATGGCGAGGAGGCCGTCTTTGTCGGCGTCGGCGGGAACCATGATGCGGGCGCGCGGCTTGCCGTTGATCTGGACGACGATCTGGATTTCGTCCTGCTTCAGCTTGGCTTCGTCATATTTCGGCCACGGCGCGTAGGCGAGCGTGTCGTTGTGGCCGAGGCGCTGCCAGAGTTCTTCCGCGATGTGCGGCGCCATGGGGGAGAGCAGGAGGACGAACGTCTCCATGGCCTGGCGGTTGCGTTTCGGCATCTTGGTGAATTCGTTGAGGAAGATCATCAACTGGCTGATGGCGGTGTTGTAGCTAAGGGAGTCGATGTCTTCCGTGACTTTCTTAATTGTCTGGTGGAGAATGCGTTCCGCATCCTTGGACATTGGCTCGTCGTTGATTTCGGGAAGGACGTCGCCCGTATTAGTGTCAATGATCATGCGCCATACGCGGTTGAGGAAGCGGTTGATGCCATCGACGCCTTCCGTGTTCCACGGCTTGACTTCGCGCAACGGCCCCATGAACATTTCATAGAGGCGGAAGCTGTCCGCGCCGTACTTCTTGATGACATCGTCCGGATTGACGACGTTCTTGAGGGATTTCGACATCTTGGCGGGAAGTTGCGTGAGCTCTTCGCCCGTCTCCTTGTGGAAGTACTTGCCGTCACGCGCGTCAACGAGATCGTTGGGCACGAGCACGCCACGTTGGTCTTTGTAGGAGAGGCCGAGAATCATGCCCTGGTGGATGAGGCGCTTCCACGGCTCCGGATGGGAGACGAGGCCCAGATCGTAGAGGACTTTGTGCCAGAAACGCGAATAGAGCAGATGGAGCACGGCGTGCTCCGCGCCGCCGACGTAGAGATCGACAGGCATCCAGTATTTTTCCTTTTCGGGATCCCACGCCTGCTTGTCGTTGTGCGGATCGATGTAACGCAGGTAATACCAGCAAGATCCGGCCCACTGCGGCATGGTGTTCGTCTCGCGTTTTCCTTTCTTGCCGGTCTTCGGATCCGTATAGTTGAGCCATTCCTTGGCGCGGGCGAGCGGCGGCTCGCCGTCGTCCGTCGGCTTGTAGTTTTCCATTTCGGGCAGGACGACGGGCAGTTCGGATTCATCGACGAGATGGATGGTGCCGTCTTCCATGTGGACGAGCGGGAAGGGCTCGCCCCAGTAGCGCTGGCGGGAGAAGAGCCAGTCGCGCAGCTTGAAATTGACCGTCGGCGAACCGATGCCTTTCTTGTGCATCCATTCCGTGATGGCCTTCTTGGAATCAGCGACATGGAGGCCGTCGAGGGAGATTTCGTCGTTGGAGGAGTTCATGAGAACGCCGTCTTCCGTCCAGCAGGCCTTGCCCGCGAGAACGTCTTCGACCTTCACGCCGGCGGCTTCGCAGGCCTTCGGATCGGGCGTCATGATGCAGATGATAGGCAGGTTGAATTTCGTGGCGAAATCAAAGTCGCGCGTATCATGCGCAGGAACGGCCATGATGGCGCCTGTACCATAACTGACGAGAACGTAGTCGGATATCCAGATTGGAATCTTCACGTGGTTGACGGGATTGATCGCGTAAGCTCCCGTGAACTCGCCGGTCTTCTCCTTTGTGTCTTCCGTGCGGGCAAGATCGGATTTCGTGCGGGTGATTTCTACATATTTGTCAACAGCCGCTTTACGATCCGGCGTGGTGATTTTGGAGACGAGCGGATGCTCGGGGGCGAGTACCATGTAGGTGGCGCCGAACAGCGTGTCCGGACGCGTCGTGTAGACGCGGATCGTCTCGTCTGAATCCGCGACTTTGAAATCGACTTCCGCGCCTGTGGAGCGGCCGATCCAGTTCTTCTGCATTTCCTTCGTGCCTTCGGGCCAGTCCAGACCGTCGATGCCGTCGAGTAGCTGTTGCGCGTAGTCCGTGATTTTGAGAACCCACTGGCGGATAGGCTTGCGGATGACAGGGAAGTTGCCGACTTCGGAGCGGCCGTTGATGACCTCTTCGTTGGCGAGAACGGTGCCGAGCGCGGGGCACCAGTTCACAGGCTCGTGGGATTCGTAGGCGAGGCCTTTCTCATAGAGTTTGGAGAAAATCCACTGTGTCCATTTGTAATAGCCTGGATCCGTGGTGTTTATTTCGCGATCCCAGTCAAAGGAGAAGCCGAACATCTCCAGCTGCTTCTTGAATGTCGCGACGTTTTTGGCGGTGGTGACGGCGGGATGCGTTCCCGTCTTGATGGCGTACTGTTCGGCGGGCAGGCCGAAGGCGTCCCATCCCATCGTGTGGAGGACGTTGTAGCCGTTCATGCGTTTGAAACGGCACCAGATATCCGTCGCCGT